>JAFUZN010000043.1 GCA_017476565.1 Clostridia bacterium | reverse complement strand
AGTGTAAGAGAAAGGCACCTCCCCCTATCCCTGGACCCAACCCCCTCCGCCTTTCTCGGTTCCTGAGAAACAGAGAAAACCCATACAAAAAGCCTCCTTTCTTTCGATTTGTATGGTTATTTCTTTAGATTTTTTACAAAACAGAAATTTTACTCATACAAATCCGATGAGAACTCACGATTTGTATGACCGAAATCGCAAGAAAAAATTTTTAGAGGCAAAAACAACCATACAAAACACGCGGAAACACGCGATTTGTATGGGTTTTTTTGTGTTTTCACTTTTTCTGTGCCTTTCATGCCGTCCCCGCATGTCACGGCAGCGCACTGGGCTCCCTCTGCTCATAGTACTTGCAGGCGCAAGGGCGCACAGCGTCCCTTGGGCCTGTTGCTGGCCCCATGCCAGTGGGCGTAGGTCATGTCAAGGGTCTTACCGCGCAGGACGCGGCGCATGGGTGCGCCCTTGACTTGTCCGAAGAACAGTGGCACCAGCTACGCGGACAGCTCTCTCCGCTTGCAAGCTGGAACGCGGATGTTTCCTTGGAGGTGGGCAATTGGCAAATCGCGAACAAAAGAAAAGGCTCTGCAAAAGCAGAGCCTTGATTTTTTAAGCGTTTATTCCGCGAATTCGCCTTCCAGGGCTTTGAGGTCGCAGGTGGCGGTGTTTGCCTTGCGGATCTCGGCCCGCAGGGGCAGGACGGATGCCGGGGAGACCGACAGCTCGTCGATGCCGATGGCAAGGAAGGTGGGCAGGAGTTCTGTGTCGGCGCCCAGCTCACCGCAGATGCCGATCCAGATGCCTTCCGCGTGGGCAGCGTCAGCCGCCTGCTTCAGGGCACGGAGGACAGCGGGGTGGTGGGGGTCGAAGAACTTGCCGAGGTCATTGGCCTGACGGTCGCAGGCCAGGGTGTACTGGGTGAGGTCGTTGGTGCCGACGGAGAAGAAGTCGACTTCCTTCGCGAGGTCTCTCGCCATGAAGACGGAGGCCGGGGTTTCGATCATGATGCCGAGCTCGGTGTCCGGGTTGTAGGGGATGCCCTCGTCGTCCAGTTCTTTCATGACGGCCTGGCAGGCTCTCTTACACTCCTTGACTTCCCAGACGGATGTGATCATCGGGAACATGATGGCGACCTTACCATAGGCGGAAGCCCGGTACAGAGCGCGGAGCTGAGTCCGGAAGACTTCGGGACGGTTCAGACAGATCCGGATGGCGCGAACGCCCAGGGCCGGGTTCTCTTCGGGTTTCATCTCGAAGTAGTCGACCTGCTTGTCGGCGCCGATGTCCAGGGTCCGGATGATGACCCGCTTGCCTTCCATGGCTTCGGCCACCGCTTTGTAGGCTTCGAACTGAGCATCTTCTGTTGGGTAGTCGTCGGTGGCCAGATACAGGAACTCGGACCGGAAGAGGCCGATGCCCTGACCATCGTTGGCTTTGACTGCAGCGACGTCTTCGGGAGAACCGATGTTGCAGTAGAGCTTGATCTTTCTGCCGTCCAGGGTGACGTCTTCCTGACCGATCATGGTCTGCATGAGCTCTTTGAGCTCTGCCTGCTTCTGAGCTTTGAGCTCAAGGCCTTTGAGGGTGAGCTCATCGGGGTCGAGGACGATCCGTCCGGTCTCGGCGTCGATCCAGCCCTCTCGGCCGCTGTACTCTTCGGTCAGTGCATCGCCCAAACCGCAGATGGCGGGGATGCCCATGGTCCGGGCGAGGATAGCCGTGTGGGACGTGCCGGAACCGCCCTGGAGTGCGAAGCCCAGAATGAGGGACTTGTCGAGCTGCAGGGTCTCGGAGGGAGCGAGGTCGTCGGCGCAGAGGATGACGGGGACGTCGGAGTCGATACCGCCTTCCACAACGCCCATGAGGTTGTTGAGGAGCCGCTGGGTAATGTCCCGAATGTCCGCGGCCCGGGCGCTCATGTAAGCGTCGTCCATGGCAGCGAACATGGCGGCGAAGGTGTCCCCAGAAGTGCGTACGGCGTACTCCGCGTTGCACTGCTCCTCTTCCAGGCAGTCGTTGATGCCCTGGACATAGTCGTCGTCGTCGAGGAACATGGCGTGGGTCTCGAAGACGAAAGCTGCGTCGTCACCGGCTTCTGCCCGGCACTTTTCAGCGAGGGCCATCAGCTGGGCTGCGGACTTTTCCTTTGCCTCGGCGATGCGGGCCTTTTCCGCCTCAATGTTTTTCCCGGTCTCCTTGACGATGGTGGTGTCGGGTTTCTGAAGGAAGTAAAGCGGGCCTTCCGCAATGCCCTTCGAAACGCCTTTGCCCTGTAATAAAATCATAGGAGTTCCTCCTTCAGGGTGCGCGATTTACAGGTTCTCTTTGAAGAATGCCTCAAGAGCAGCGATGGCAGCGTCTTCGTCGCCGCCTTCGACGCCGATGGTGACTTCGTCACCGGCTTTGACGCCAAGGTTCATGAGTTTCATGAGCTGGGTGGCTTTGACGGTCTGGTCGCCCTTGGTCAGGGTGACGGCGGAGTCCGCAAAGGACTTGGCCAGCTGAGCCAGCATGCCGGCGGGGCGGGCGTGGATGCCGATGGGGTCGGTGATGGCATAAGTGAACTGTTTCATAGTAGTTTCCTCCAATTTGAATTAGTGTTTTCACGGAGCAGAGCCCGCTTTAGCAGGCTCTGCGGTTTTCTGTAGTTGGGTGGCGTTAAGCCAGGGCCGGAGCTTCTGCAGCGGCGGCGACGGCGTCACCTTCCTGTTCAGCTTCGGGGTGGATCTCGACGGACTCGTAGTCGTCCGCATTGGTGAGGAGCACGACGACCATGTCCGGGTGGCCGGCCGCGGCGATCTTCGCCCGGTCGAACTTCAGAAGGGGCTGGCCGGCTTTGACTTCATCGCCGGTCTGGACGAGGCACTCGAAGCCGTCGCCGTTCATTTCGACGGTGTCCACACCCACGTGGATGAGCAGTTCCATTTCGCCCGCACCGGTGATGCCGATGGCGTGCTTGGAGTCTGCGACGGAAGAGATGGTGCCGTCATAGGGAGCAAAGACGGTCTCGCCGACGGGGTTGATGCCGACGCCGGTGCCGAGGATGCCGGAGGCGAAGGTCGGGTCGGGGATCTCGGTGTAGTTCACTGCGCTGCCCTTGACGGGAGCATTGATAGAGCCCGCTTCACAGGTGATGATGGGAGCTTCGGTCTGAGGAGCCTGAGCGGCCATTTCTTCCGCAGCCTTCTTCTCTTTCTTGGAGGGGGCGTCTTCTTTCCAGACGACGAAGGTCAGGGCGAAGGCAACGCCGGCGGCGATGAGCAGCTCAACGGTGTAGACCAGGGGGTGGTTGATGGTCAGGAAGCCGGGGATGCCGGTGACGCCGTAAGCGGTGGCGCCGAGGGTATTGCCGGTGAGGGTGCCGTAAATGGATGCGAAGAACGCACCGACGGCGCCGCCGATCATACCGCAGACGAAGGGCTTCATGAACCGGAAGTTGATACCGAAGATGGCGGGCTCGGTGATGCCGAGGGACGCGGAAAGAGAAGAGGGAAGTGCCACGGCACGGGTCTTCTGCTTATGGGTCTTGACGGCAACCGCGAGGCAGGCGCCGAACTGTGCAAAGTTGGCGGCGGAGGCGACGGGCATCCAAATGTTGAGGCCTGTCTCACCCAGCATACCGGCTTCGATGATGTTGTACATATGGTGGAGACCAAAGACGACGGTGACGGGGTAAATGGCGCCCATGAGGAAGGCACCAACGCCGTAGCCGACGGTGATGAGCCACTTCGCGAAGGCCAGGATCCAGGTCTCGACGAGGGCGAAGACCGGGCCGATGATCGTTAGGGTGATGAACGCCGTACAGAGGACGGTGGTCAGCGGGACGACGAAGAGGTCGAAGGTCTCGGGGACGTGCTTGTGCAGCCATTTCTCCAGCTGGGACATGAGCCAGACGGCGATGATGACCGGGATGACGTGGCCCTGGTAGCCGTGGGCCGGAATGGAGAACACCTGCCAGCCGAAGATCTTCAGACTGCCGAAGAGGGCCCAAGTGTCGTAGCCGTCTGCAATGTTCCATGCGTTGACAAGGCCGGGGTGGATCATGAGCATACCGATGACGGCGCCCAGGAACAGGTTTCCGCCGAAGACTCGGGCCGCGGAAATGGCGACGAGGGCCGGCAGGAAGGTGAATGCGGTGTTGGAAACGGTGTCCAGGAACTGGAACCAGGCGGAATCGTTGAAGGCGGGGATGGCTTTGCCGAGGAACTCGACCAGACCCATCATCAGACCGGAAGCAACGATGGCGGGAAGGATGGGGACGAAGACGTCACCGAGGGACTTCAGCATCTTCTTCCAGATAGGCATCTGGGAAGCAGCGGCTGCCTTGACGTCCTCCTTGGTCGCGGCAGAGGCACCGGTGACGGCGAGGAACTCGTCATACACTTTGTTGACGGTGCCGGTCCCGATGATGAGCTGCAGCTGCCCGTTGGACTCGAAGAGGCCCTGAACGCCTTCTACTTCTTCCAGTTTTTCCGTTTGCACCTTGTCATTGTCGGCAATGACGAGGCGAAGGCGGGTGGCGCAGTGTGCTGCGGATACGACGTTTTCGCCGCCACCGATGAGACTGGCGATCTCTTCGGCACACTTTCTGTAATCGAGAGCCATAAACACATCTCCTTTACTTCTCTCAAAATACTCAAAGACTTGAACTACTCTTTTGAAACCGTTTTCAAAATTGCGTTCTGCATCTTAACTATACGTTTTTTGGGTGGCCTTTGTAAATCTGCAGAATGGACAAGGTTTTGCGAGTCCGTTTGTACAAATTGTCAGTACGTTTCGCTCCTCTTCGCGATGTACGAGTGAATTCGATTTCAAACCGATCCCCGTTTTACGATTTTGTACCCCAGCATGATCTGACGGGACAGCCCCGGCTCCTTCTCCTGCTCGATGGCTTCGAGGAGGAGGGTGGCGGCGTCCCTGCCGCACTGGGTCTGGTAGAGCTCCGCGGTGGTGAGCCGGGGCTCTGAGACTTCATTGGCCCAGTCGTTGCCGAAGGCCACGACGCTGACGTCTTCGGGGACCCGCTTCCCGGCCTCCTTCAGGGCAAGGAGTGCCCCGTGGCCCATAGAGTCGGTGGCGCAGAAGACGCCATCCAGGTCGGGGTGGTCTTTCAAAAGCCGGTGCATCGCCGCTTTTCCGCTCTCCATGTCAAAGGAGGAGACTACCGTCGGGAGGGCCGGGGTGATCCCCGCTTCCCAGAGGGCTGCCTTGACCCCTTCGACCCGGTTCGTGCCGATGGCGGGGTCGGTCTTGGGCCCGGAAATGCAGACGATCTTTTTTCGCCCGGCTTCCAGAAGCAGCTGGGTCAGGTCCTTTGCGGCACCCCAGTCGTCGTGGTAGACGCAGCTGAAATCCTTGAAGTGCTGACCCGTGATGACCAGGGGGATCTCGCAGCGGGCGAACGTACCGTTTCGGACGTCCGCATCATTGGCGGCCATGACGATGGCGCCGGCCATGTGGTAGGACTGCATCCAGTCGAGGTACTGGCTGACGGAAGAGGGCTCGTTCCCGAGGCTCCCAAGGACCGTCATGTACCCGGCCTGGGACAGCACCTCATGGGCGCCTTCCACCAGCTGGGAGACGGACTGGGAGTGGATCTTCGGGACGACGATCCCCACCTGTTTGACATGGCCGGTCCGAAGGTTGTGGGCCACCTGGTTCGGGACATACCCCGTTTCCTTGATGACTTTGTCGATGGCCTCATATTTGGCAGAACTGAGGGAGCCGCCGTTCAGGTAGCGGCTGACCGCCGAAGGGGAAACGCCGGCCAGTTCTGCGATCTCTCGTAATGTCATTTTCACTTCTCCTCTTACCGCTTACAGCGCTGCCTCTACTTCTTCCAGGGTCGGCATGGCGGGAATGGCCCCCGGCCGGCTGGTGGTGAGGGAGGCGGCTCGGTTGGCAAAGGTCAGGGCTGCTTCCAGCTCGTCTGCGGTGAAGCCGTTAAGGCCGTCGGGCCGCTGTGTCAGCTTTGAGAGGAAGGCTCCGAAGAAGGTGTCGCCGGCGCCGTTGGTGTCCGCCACCTGGACGGAAAATCCGGGGACGGTGCCGGTGAGAGGTGCCCCGTCGGGGGTTTCGTACCGGTAATAGACACCGTCCGGCCCGAGGGTGATGAGGACGAGACGGATGCCTTTTTTGCAGAGGGCTTCTGCCGCTTCGGCCGGGTCTTCGTGCCCGGAGAGGAGGGCGGTCTCTTCATCGGAGATCTTCAAAACGTCCACGAGGTCCAGGGGCGCCCGCATCCACTGAACGGCCTCCTCTTCCGAGGGCCACAGGGCCGGGCGGTAGTTCGGGTCATAGGTGATGAGGGCGCCGGCCGCTTTGGCGTCCTTCGCTGCCGCCAGGGTCGCGGAGCGGGAAGGGTCGTCGGTGAGGCTGACGCTGCCGAAGTGGAGAATGGGGGCTTCTGTCAAAAGCTCTTCCGGGATCGCGTCCCGGGTGAGACAGATGTCCGCTCCCGGTCTCCGGTAGAAGGTGAAGCTCCGTTCTCCGTCCGGGTTGACGGTGACCACCGCCAGGGTCGTCGGAATAGTGTCGTGGGCGATGAGCCCCCTGGTGTCGACGGCGTCTTTCTCGAGCGTCTCTCTCAGGCTGTCCCCGAAGGCATCTTTCCCCACGCAGCCGACAAAAGCGGTCTTCGCTCCTAGCCGGGAGGCCGCCACTGCGACGTTGGCCGGAGCTCCGCCGGGGTTCGCCGCCAGGGTCCGAATGCCCCGCTCATCGACTCCCGTTTCGGTCAGGTCGACCAGCAGCTCGCCCACGGTCACAAGGTCCAGGACTCTTTTACTCATAGGAAATCCCTCCAAAAGTTGATGCGTGGCGTTTGTCTCTCCGCTCGCTTCTCTCGAAAGCGGATTTGAAACAAACCTTGCAATCGATTTCAATCTCATTTTCAATATATTCGTTTTCTTCCGAAATCTCAACCGAAAACCCTTCGGCAAACCACCCAAAATTCCACCCCTTTCCCTGTGCAACCTGCCAATGTCTCACGCCGCACCCCAACAACTTTGTAGTTAATGAAATCTGCTTGGGGTTGACAGCGGGCCTACGGTGTACTAGCTTCGCGTCGCCTGCGGGCGCGGTCAACGCCTGCCGAGGCCAGCCCCACAAAAACAAAAGGGCAGGCCGCCGAGCAGGCTACCACACCCACTTCCCACTGTAAACCCGCGGCGCAGAACAACTACCAGACACAAGGGGCGCTGT
>JAFUZN010000042.1 GCA_017476565.1 Clostridia bacterium | reverse complement strand
GACGAGGGCACGTCCTCGACCTTCATCCTGAGACGACGGATGTTGACGTCGACGATCTTTTCCTCGCCGAAATAGGAACTGCCCCAGACCTGCTGGAGGATGTCCGTGCGGGACAGGGCCGCTCCCGGGTTGTTGAAGAAATATTCCATGATCTGGAATTCCACCTGGGTCAGTTCAATGAGGTTCCCGTTTTTCGTCAAAGTCCGGGAACGGATGTCCAGGGTGAATTCTCCGAGAGTGATGGTACTCTGAGGGGGTTCCGGCACAGCGGAGACCATTTCGACCCGGCGGTACAATGCGTCTACCCGGGCCATCAGTTCAGAGGGAGAAAAAGGCTTTGTAACATAGTCATCTGCCCCCACCAGGAGGCCGGTGACCTTATCCATCTCCTCCGTCTTGGCGGTGAGGATGATGATGCCGACGCTGGCGCTGCGTTTGCGCAGTTCCTTACAGACTTCGATCCCGTCCATTTCCGGCATCATGATGTCGAGAAGGCAGACATCGAAATCTCCTTCCGCCTCGTCATAAAGGCGGATCGCTTCCGCGCCGTCAGCGGCCTCCGTCACATCGTAACCGCTGCGCTTGAGGTTGATGACGATGAATTCGCGGATAGCAGCTTCGTCTTCCGCAACCAGTATTTTTCTCAAAGTGAAACTCTCCTTAGTAGAACACCAGGCTGTCCTGGATGTTTTCGTCAGTGAAGCCTTCCGCAGCCCCGGCACTGGTCAGTGTGCCGTAGACCGCCCGGTCGCCCTGCAGAGCGAGGAAGGTATAATCTTTGGCATTTTTCGGTTTCCCGGCCGGAGAATAGACCAGACTGAACAGGGGTTCGCCCCGCTCTCCGTCCTCTGCGCCGTAAACGGTGATAACGCCGGTCTTGTTGTTCCGATAAGCCAAGAGCCGGTCCCGATACCCCGAACCCATGCGAAGCACGAAGCGGTTCTCGGTGTCCACCAGACTGTAGGACTTCGGCTGTAACACTCCGGGCTCTGCCGTGCCGGTCACCGACCAGGCGGTGAGATAGACCCGCTCTTCCTTCTCTTCGGAAGCGTTGTTCCGGGAGGAGGTGTTGCCGGAGTAATTGTCGGGCAGGCCATAGGCCACCGGGATCTCATAAATCCCGTCTTCATCAATGTCTTGCGAAGGAATGGCAGGGCTGCGAAGGGTCGCCCGGTTCGTCCGGGTCTCGTTATTGGTGAAGGGGGCCTTCAGGGTCTGGTTGACGTCGTCCCACCAGAGCACTTCCGTGAACATGGTGTTGTCGCCCTTCAGGGCATCGACGAAGGCCACAGGTTTATTGCCCTCCTGGAGGTAGATTCCGTCGTAGACGGAAGCCGTACTGTCGAGAGAGACTTCATCGCCGTACTGATGAAGGCCGCTGGCCGTCATTTTCATGAGGGCCGCATAGTTGTGCTGAACTTTTTGAGTGGTCTCGTTCCAGAGCACCAGCACCTCCTGCTGACCGTCATGGTCCATATCGACGACGCTCATAGCCTTATAAGGCATGTTCGCGAGGGTTGTGAACGAGGGCTTGCCCTTACTCAGTTCAGCCGAATGGACCGTCATAGTCCGGGAACTGTCTGCCCCGGCGAGGCTCCAGGAGAGGATGACTTCGGAAGTGCCATCATTGTTCAGGTCCGCGAAAACCACGGAATCGATCTTGTTGCCGTAGCCGCTTTCATCGAGGACACTGTGCCAGTCGTCACCGACGAGGTCCAGGACATTGACCCGGACATTGGACTCGTCAGCGGTCTTCGTGTAGAACACCAGCGCTTCCTGTTCCTCGTCCCCGTCGATGTCATAAAGGACGTAGGCACTCCGGTATTCCCCTTCGTCGGGGTACTGGAGCTTGTATTCCGTGGACTTACCCACAGCGCTTTCAAAGGCCTGCTGGAGCTGGCGGTGTTCTCCGTTCGGGTTCGGCGGAGCCAGGACCTCTGCCGGGGAGTGGAGTCTCGTCATAATGAGAAGAAACGCTCCCAGCAGCAGAAGGGCCGCCACGGTGATGAGGGTGACTCGTTTTTTCAATCTTGCGTTGTTCCTTTCCGGTCCTTACGTTCAGGCAATGGTCGCCCGACAGGTATAGGTCCCGTAACACCAGCAGGTCTCCGAACTGACGCTGGGGGTCAGTTCCAGGCGAACCGTGCCGGCTTCCACGTCCCGGCCGGTGAGATCGGCCGTAAAGGTGATGCTCGACGCCGACAAGTCTGCGAGGTCCTCTTCCGGGCCGATAAGGGTGACCGTAAGCGGCTCGGAGACAGGCTTCACGCTGAAGTCGGTGGCATTGTTGGTGACTTTGACCTTCGGCTTGTTCACTGTGATGGTGCGGGTGGACAGGTTGCCCACATTGACCGTGACGTCAAAGACGTCGTCGGGGTCCAGAGGGATACCGGCCGTCATGTCGGAGGCTTTCAGGGTGACGGTCGTCGTGCCGGGTTCGATCTGAGAAAAGTCGATGGTCCCGATGGAGATGCTCTTCATGCCGGAGAGCTGGTCCGGGTCCACCGCGACGTCGATGGTGCTCGGAGAAATGCTGAACTTCGGCGCCCTGGCGATGTAAGCAGAAGGCGTGTTCGAGAACTCCACGGTGACCGGAAGTGTCGTCCGTTCATAGACCGGGATCGTGACGGTGACCGCCTCTTCGGCATCGGTGCTGAGGTAGCGGACCGCATTGTCGTTGTCATCCACGATTTTGAGGGTGGCATCGAAGGTCTCGGAATTCTTCAGGTTCCCACTGGTGTCCACAAAGGCATAGGCGTGGGAGATCTGCTCCACATAGGTCGCCGGACCCTTGACCGCAATAGAAGTCTGAGACGGGATGGGGTCCTGGGTCATGTATTTCGAAGTGTCGACCAGGTTCCCGGAGGAACGGACCACCGGTTCCACAGGGACATCGATGGTCTTCGGGGCATCGAAAAACACGTCGACGGTGTCTTTCGATTTCCCGACGATCTTGTAGTCGGGGTTGGAGGCTTTGGAGGCCGCTCTCAACTGGAGCGTATATTTGCCGGGAGAGTCGACGGAACTGGTGACCGCTGTGACGGTCAGGTCGTCGGCCGAGAGGACATTGTCCCCCACTTCATAACGCTTGCCGGAGACGGTGACATCCACGTAGAGGTTGTCGGCACCGAAGGCCTCATACCCCAGCTGGGACGGCATGCTCTCGTCCACTTCGACTTTTACGTCCCGGACCACCCGTTCGACGACGGGAGACTCATTGATGGAGACGGCGAGCCAGATGACGATGGCCAGAAGGAACGCGATGACCCCCAGAGCCCGGTTGTCGCCGAGCAGGGTCGAGACGCGGGCACGCTTATTCGTGGTCGGCATCTGCGTCACCTCCCTTTTTCTTCTCATCGACATCGATGAGGAACACATCGAGAAGCATTTCCCGGACTTCCCCGTCGGAGAGGTTCCGATGGAGGCGTCCGCCCTCTGCCATGGAGATGCTGCCGGTCTCTTCCGAAACCACCAGCACGTAGGCGTCAGACTGTTCACTCATTCCGATGGCCGCTCTGTGACGGGTCCCGAGTTTCTTGCTGACTTCGTTATGCCGGCTCGTGAGGGGCAGGATGCACCCGGCGGAATAAAGTCGGTTGTTCCGAATGACGGCGGCACCGTCGTGGAGCGGAGACTTCGGGAAGAAGACGTTCTGGATCACCTGGGAGGTGATGCGGGCGTCCAAAATGGTCCCGGTGTCGATGATTTCTCCAAGGGGCATGGCTCTTTCGAAAATGATGAGGGCACCGATGCGCTCATCGCTCATCTCCTGAGCGGCTTTACAGACCGAGTTGATGCATCGCGACATCTCTTCATTGTACTGCATGGCCTTCTGAGATCCGTTGCGGCTGAAGAGGGACGTCACTCGCAGGTAGCCCCGGCTGGTGCCCAGCTTCTCGAGGAGTTTCCTCAGTTCCGGTGCAAAGATGATCGCCAGCAGGACAAGGATGTTGTCGAACACCTTCCGGAACAGGAAGATGGACGCTTTCATGTCCAGCAAAGAAACCACGACGTAGGCCAGGATGAAGAACACCATGCCTTTGGTGATGGTCAGGGCCCGGGAGTCTTTGATGACACTCAGAAGGCCGTAGACCAGCAGCGTCAAAAGGACGATGTCCAGTGTATCGCTGATCCAGTCGTAGGTGGAAAAGATGCTGATGACCCGACTGAAAAAGGTCGAGAAATCAGACAGGATCGTCATAGATTAGTGCCTCCTAAAAGGTTTCAGGTCAGGGGTTCGATGAGGGCGACCGCGTGGGCGGAGACCCCTTCTTTTCGGCCGGTGAAGCCCAGGTGCTCTTCCGTGGTGGCTTTCACGTTCACACAGGAGAGGTCGACTTCGCAGGCCTTTGCAATGTTCTGTCTCATGTCCGCGATGTACGGTGCCAGTTTCGGGGCCTGAGCCACCACCGTGGCATCGACATTGCCAACTTTGTAGTTGTTGTCTTTGAGGCGGGCGACGACCTGCTCTAACAGGACGAGGCTGTCCGCCCCCAGGAAGTTATCGTCGTTATCCGGAAACATGCCGCCGATGTCGCCGAGGGCGGCGGCACCGAGGAGGGCATCGGAGACTGCATGGAGCAGGACGTCGGCGTCAGAGTGTCCGAGGAGCCCCTTTTCATAAGGGATCTCTACCCCGCCGATGATGCACTTGCGGTCTTCCGCGAACTGATGGACGTCATAACCGTGACCGATCCGCATGGAAAAGCTCCTTCCTAATCAAAGAGTCTCCACGTCGATGGAGAGGATCTTGATGTCTTCCACCGGCTTATCCTGGAACCCGGTGGGTGCGGTGGCAATGGCGTCGACGACGTCCATGCCTTCGAAGACCTGGCCAAAGACCGAGTGTTTGAAGTCGAGCCAGGGAGTGCCGCCCAGTTCTTTGTAGTTTGCCACGACCTCCGGGCCGAAGCCGTACTCGACGCCCATCTGCTCCATCTGAGAGAGGAAGCG
>JAFUZN010000041.1 GCA_017476565.1 Clostridia bacterium | reverse complement strand
TCTACAAGCCCTCCGGCTACCCCCGGCTGTCTCTGACGGTGCCCTCCATCGTCATTATGGTCCCGGGGCTCTTCCTGTACCGGGGCATCTACCTGCTGGGCCTTACGAACCTTGCAGAAGGCGGACTCAGGCTGACGAAGGCGGTCCTCATCATTCTGGCACTGCCCCTCGGGCTCGTCATTGCCCGCATTCTGACAGACCCTTACTTCCGCCACAGCTCGTAAATCGCGGACCGGGCTCCCTTCGGGGAGTTCTTTTTTCTTGCCAGTATCTCTCTTTGTACTTTATAATGGTGGAGTGCTTAGTTTATTTGGAAAGGCAGGCCCTTCTATGTCAGCTATCGTCAACATTCTTGACAAGATCGACTCCGTCATGTACTACCCCATCCTCATCATCGTCCTGGTGTTTGGGGGACTGTACTTCACCGCCCGGACCCGGTTCGTTCAGGTCCGTCTGTTCCGCGAGTCCTGTCGGCTCATCATGGAACCCCCGACTCCGCCCCAGAAGATCTCCTCGTTCCAGGCCATGATCGTCTCCACAGCCTCCAGGGTGGGCACCGGCAACATTGTCGGCGTCTCCTCGGCGATTTGTCTTGGCGGACCGGGTGCTGTTTTCTGGATGTGGCTCATGTGTATCATCGGCGCCTCCTCCGCTTTTACGGAAAGCACCCTTGCACAGATCTACAAAAAGAAAGATGAGAACGGTGACGCATACGGCGGCCCGGTCTACTACATTGAAAAGGCCTTCCGCTCCCGTATCCCGGCAGTCCTCTTTTGCTTCTTCCTTTTGATGACCTATTCTTTCGGGTTCCAATTGCTCTGCTCTTTCAACCTGCAGACCACCTTCCAGGCGTATTCCTTTTACGACGCCAAAACGACCCCCTACATCATCGGCATCATTCTCGCCGTTTTAACCGGCTACTGCATCTTTGGAGGCGGCAAGCGAATCATCAAACTCACCAGTTCCGTCGTCCCCGTCATGGGCATCTTTTATGTGATCATCGCCCTCATCGTCATTTTTGCCAACATCAAAAACATTCCCCATATGTTTGGGGTCATCTTTGAGGATGCCTTCAATTTCAAGGCCATCTTCGGCGGAGTTTCCGGCTCCTGCCTCATCTATGGCGTCAAGAGAGGTCTTTACTCCAACGAAGCCGGTGTCGGTTCTGCACCGAACGCCTCCGCTTCTGCGATGGTCTCCCACCCCGTCAAGCAGGGACTGGCCCAGACTCTCTCCGTCTACATCGACACCATGCTCCTTTGCACCGCGACAGCCCTCATGTGCCTGTCCACCGGCGTCCACTACGGAGCAGACGTGGAAGGTGCTCCCTATGTCCAGAACGCCATTTCCTCTCTGTTCGGTCAGGTAGGCCCCATCTTCATCACGGTCGCCATGATCATGTTCGCCTTCACTACCCTCCTCGGCAACCTTTATTATGCCGACAACGCCCTGGCCTACATGAACCATAAGAAAATGCCCGGTAAAAAATTCATGACCGGTTTCAAAGTTTTCTGTATCCTCGTCATCTTTGCAGGCGCCATCATTCCCTCCAAAGCAGCCTGGGCTCTCGCGGACATTTCCATGGGCGGTATGACCCTCATCAACATCCCCGCATGCGTCATTCTGGGCGGTACGGTCTTCAAGGCCCTGCGCCATTATGAGGACCAGAAAAAAGCCAAGAAAAACCCCATCTTCTTCTCGAAGGAGATCGGACTCAACGAAGACGACTTCGACTTCTGGAAGGAAGGCGATACCTCTCACATTCCGGAAGAAGTCGCAAAAGAAGCATAAAAGTATCAGAAAGAAGGCATTCTGTGACTAGACAGGCAAACATCGAACTATTGCGCATCACGTCCATGCTGGCGGTCATCGCCATGCATTTTCTCGGCGTCGGCGGTGTCATGACGGCATCCACCGGCCCCTGGTTCGTCGTGTGCAGTGTGTTCTACGCCTTCGCCATTGTCGCCACCAGTTGCTACGTCCTCATTGGCGGGTACTTCCTCGCCACCTCGAAGTTCCGCACCGGGCGCATTTACCGCCTGCTGCTCGAGTTCTTCACTTATACTTTCGGCATCTACCTGCTCTTCGGGCTGGTGGTGTACCTCAAAAACGGAGAGAACCTGTTCTCCTGGCACGAGTTTTCGACCTTTTACCTGTTCCCCATTATCCATGAGGAAAACTGGTTCGTGACGTCCTACCTTCTCATGCTGGTGTTCTCTCCCTTCTATAACGTCATGCTCCAGCACCTGACGAAAACCCAGCATAAGCTGCTCATCGCGGGGACGGTCGCCCTGTTCTCCGTAGTTCCCAGCATCCTCTGGCACGCATCGAGCCAGTTTCTGCAAAACGGCGGGTACACCTTCGTCTGGTTCTCCGTTCTGTACTTTGTGGCGGCCTACTTCCGGCTGTACGGGTTCCCGGAGCACATGCGCGCCGCCCTCTATGGGGGAGTCTATGTCCTCAGCTCTGTAGTGACAGCCCTTCTTGTAAACCACGAATTCCAGCACCCGAGCCACCTGAGTGCCGAAAAGAACAGCTATTATTTCTTTTTCAACTATAATTTCTTCACCGTGTTCGTGGCCTCGGTCACCTTCTTTGCCCTGTTCCACTTCGTGACCATCAAGTCCGCGAAACTGGGACGGACCATCAACAAAGTCGCCGGCTACTCCTTCGCGGTGTTCCTCATCCACACCCACCCCGCCATTACGGGCGCCCTTTGGAACGGGGTCGTCCACACAGAGCGGTTCGTGAATTCTCCGCTGGTCCTGGTGGGCCTTCTGGTCCTGCCGCCGGTCATTTACGCTCTGTGTGCTCTTGTGGAGCAACTGCGGCTGTGGGTGTCCAAACCTCTTTTGAATAATGAGAAGCTGAACGCCTGGTTCTCAGAACTGGACGAAAAAAGCGGCTTCAACGAAAACTGATAGAAAGCAACAGGAAAACACATGATGGAATATAAGATAAAAGGCTATGAGCCCGCCCGGCTCTTTCAAAACTTTGAAGACTTCAGCGCTGTCCCGAGAGGTTCCGGTTTCGAGAAAGAAGCCTCTGACTTTCTGGTCTCCTTTGCGGAGAACTTAGGGTTGGAGGTCTTCCAGGACCCTTACTGGAACGTCATCGTAAAAAAGCCCGGCAGCAAAGGTGCTGAAGACCTGCCGCCGGTCATTTTGCAGGGGCACATCGACATGGTGTGTGAAAAAGTCCATGGCTGTGACCACGACTTCCACAAAGAAGGCATTGACATGTATGTCACGGAGGACGGCTGGCTCACCGCCAACGGCACCACCCTCGGCGGGGACGACGGCATTGCCGATGCCATAATGATGACCCTGTTGGAAGATGACACACTGGTCCACCCGCCCCTCGAATGCGTCTTCACCGTCGACGAAGAAGTCGGTCTCCTCGGAGCCAACAAGCTGGACTATTCCCGCCTCGAAGGACGGCGGATGATCAACCTCGACTCGGAAGACGAGGGCATCGTCACCGTCAGCTGCGCCGGAGGCATGGACTATAAGCTGCTCAAGCCCCTGGTCCGGGAAGAAAAGTCCAGCTACATGGTCACTGTGCTCCTGAAAGGACTGCTGGGCGGTCATTCCGGCACGGACATCGACCTGGGGCGCGCGAACGCTGACAAACTGCTGGCCCGGGCCCTGAACAGGGTTTTGGATGACCCGGACGCACAGCTCATCCAGTTCCAGGGCGGCTCCAAAGATAACGCCATTCCCAGAGAAGCCGAGGCAGAAGTGTTGCTGCCGACTCTTGAGCAGGCACAGACAGCGGAAGAACTGCTGAACCACTACGGGGACCTGTTCTATGCAGAAGTCCACACGGTCGAGCCGGACATTGAGACCGTCGTCACCGCTCCGGAAGCCTGCACCGCCAAGGTCCTCTCCCGAAAAGACTCCGAAGACCTGGTCCACGCGGTCCTGCTCTCCCCCAACGGCGTGCAGAGACGGGACCCCAACATGGATAACTTCGTCCTCACCTCCCTGAACCTGGGCGTGTTGAAAACCGACGTAGACCGGGCAATGATCTGGTTTGCCCCCCGCAGTTCCGTCGACTCTCTCATGGAGGCAGTTACCGACGAACTGGCACTGACCGCAAAGACCTTCGGCTTTGAGACCGAAGTCTCCGGCGCCTACCCCGGCTGGGAAAAAGTCGAAAATTCCGAACTCTGTGAGACCATGAAGAGAAGCTTCCAGGAACTGTTCGGAGAAGAACTGAAAGTGGAAGGCATCCACGCCGGTCTCGAATGCGGCCTCTTCTACGCAAACCTCCCGGGCCTCGACCCCGTCTCCATTGGTCCCACCATGAGAGGCGTCCATACTCCCGACGAGAAAATGGACCTTTCCAGCTGCGAGCGCACCTACCGTTTCGTGGTCGATGTGCTGGCAAAACTGGCCGAATAAGAGAACACAAAAAACACCGCCCGTGGGCGGTGTTTTTTCGTGAAATGATTATTCGACTGTCACAGACTTTGCAAGGTTTCTCGGCTTGTCGACATCGACCCCTCGAGCCAGAGAGACATAATAGCCCATGAGCTGCAGGGGCACGACCGCCAGAGAAGTCGTGAAGTGTTCATCTGTCTTCGGGATGAAGACACAGAAGTTTGCAACGTCTTCCAGGTTATAGTTGCCGGCGGTGGCAAGGCTCATGAGGTACCCACCCCGGGACTTGACTTCCACCATGTTGGAGAGGGTCTTTTCAATGACTTCACTCTGGGTCAGGACCCCAATGACCAGGACACCGTCTTCAATGAGGGAAATGGTCCCGTGTTTCAGTTCCCCGGCAGCATATGCTTCCGAGTGAACATAAGAGGTCTCCTTCATTTTGAGGGAGCCTTCCATGCAGGTCGCATAGTCGATGCCCCGGCCAATGAAGAAGATGTCATTGGCATTGGCAAACTTGGAAGCGAACCACTGGAGCCGCTCTTTGTCATCGAGAATGCGCTGGATCTTATCGGGCAAAGTCTTCAGCTCTTTGACGAGGGAAGCTGCCTGCTTCTTTGTGAGTTTTCCGCGGACACGGGCAAATTCAATGGCGAGCAAGTCGTTGGCAACGAGCTGGGTGGAGTAGGCCTTCGTGGTAGCAACGGCGATCTCCGGGCCGGCCAGAGTGTAAAACACGTGGTCCGCTTCTCTGGCAATGGAGCTGCCCACCACATTGACGATGGCCAACGTCTTGACCCCGTTCGCCCGGCACTTGCGCAGGGCCTCCAGGCTGTCAGCGGTCTCCCCCGACTGACTGATGATGATGGCAAGGGCGTTCTTCGGAAGGGGACTCTTCCGGTAACGGAACTCGGAAGCCACTTCCACCCGGACCGGAATGCCGGCCAGGTCTTCGAACACGTACTGGCCGACGAGGCCCACGTGGTACGCGGAGCCGCAGCCGATGATGAGGATGTTCTCAAGGGCTTTGATCTCATCGGCCGACATGCCGACGCCGGACAGGTCGATCTTGTCCTTGTCGTCCGTGACGGAATTGATGGTGTCCTGAACGGCTTTGGGCTGTTCGTGGATCTCCTTCATCATGAAGTGTTCAAAACCGCCCCGTTCGGCCGCTTCTGCGTCCCAGGTGATCTCGTTGAGGGTCTTGACGATGGGCTCGCAGTCAATGTTATAAAACTCGATGCTGCCTTCCTTGAGACAGGCCATCTCCATATTGTCGATGTAATAGACTTTTCGCGTATGGTTCAGAATGGCAGGTACATCGGAGGCGATGTACGCACTTTTCCCCTTCTTGCCGATGATCATGGGGCTGCCGTTGCGGGCACAGAAGATCTCTCCCGGGTAGTCCGCAAACATGAGGCACAGAGCATAGGACCCACGGACCCGGAGAATGGCACGGGAAATGGCTCTCAGGGGGCCTTCGCCGTACTTTTTATAGTAGTAGTCGATGAGTTTGATGATACATTCCGTATCGGTCTGGGAATAAAACTGATAGCCGTTGCGTTTCAATTTTTCCCGGAGTTCTTCGTAGTTTTCAATGATGCCGTTGTGGACCCCGACGACTGCATCGTCATCGGAGTGGTGAGGGTGCGCGTTGGTTTCGGAAGGAGCGCCGTGGGTCGCCCAGCGGGTGTGCCCAATGCCACAGGTCCCGACGACGGACTCGACCGGTCCGATCTTTTCTTTCAGGTCTGCAATGCGCCCTTTCTCTTTGACGGTGACCGGTGCCTGGTCCCCGTCCCGAACGGCAATGCCGGCGGAGTCATAGCCCCGGTATTCCAGCTTCTGCAGCCCTTCCAGCAAAATGGGGGTTGCCTGTTCCGTTCCGACATATCCTACAATGCCACACATATGATCTACCTCCAAAAAAAGAGAAAGCATCGCTGTTCAAGCGACGCCTTTGCCGTTTAAATTCGATCAGAATACATTTGGTTTGTAATAATATAGCAGAAATACCCTTCCTGTGCAAGGGAGAGAAACTTGAGTTTTGTTATCCTAATTGTTACACTGTGGAGGAGAACTTTGAGAAAAAGGAGAACATTTATGTCTAACAATTCCCGTGAACAGTTCGGTTCCCGGATCGGGTATATCCTGGTCTCTGCCGGCTGTGCGATCGGCATCGGCAACGTCTGGAAGTTCCCGTACATCTGCGGGCAGTACGGCGGTGCTATTTTTATGCTCATCTACCTCGTCTTCCTGGTCATTTTGGGCATTCCCGTCATGACGGCGGAGTTCGCCATTGGTCGTGCATCGCGGAAGAGCGCTGCCCTGGCCTTCGAGACCCTGGAACCCCAGGGGACGAAATGGCACTGGTACCGGTGGATCTCGATTTTCGGCTGTTACCTCCTCATGATGTACTACACCACAGTTGCCGGCTGGATGATGAACTACGGCTTTAAGCACATTGCAGGCAGCTTCGTCGGCCAGACCCCGGAAGAAGTCACCGGCGGCTTCGGTGCCATGCTGGGGGACCCGCTTCAAATGGTCCTCTGGACCGTTGCCGTCTGTCTCGTCGGCTTCGCGATTTGCTTCTTTGGGATCCAGAAGGGCGTCGAGCGAGTCACGAAATACTTAATGAGCGCTCTTCTCCTCCTCATGGTCATTCTGGCGGTCCACTCCGTGTTCCTGGAAGGGGCCGGTGCGGGGATCCGGTACTACCTGGTCCCGAGCCTGCAGACCATTGAAGACAAGGGCATCGGCGAAGTCATCTTCAACGCCATGAGTCACGCTTTCTTCACCCTGTCCATCGGTGTCGGTGCCATGCTCATCTTCGGTTCCTACATTGGGAAAGACCGGAGCCTGCTTGGAGAGTCCATGGTCATTACGGGACTCGACACCTTCGTCGCCCTTACGGCCGGCTTCATCATCATCCCTGCCTGCTTTGCCTACGGCGTGGAAGTGGGTGCAGGCCCCTCCCTCATCTTCATCACCATTCCAAACCTCTTCACCCAAATGCCCGGCGGACGCTGGTGGGGTGCAGTCTTCTTCATCTTCCTGACCTTTGCTGCCCTCTCCACCGTCGTGGCGGTGTTCGAGAACATCATCGCGTTCTTCATGGACCGCTTTGACTGGGACCGCCGGAAGAGTACCCTCATCAGCGGTGGGCTCATCACCGTATTGAGCCTCCCCTGCGTGTTCGGCTATAACATCTGGTCCGGCATCCAGCTCCTCGGAGAAGGCTCCACCGTTCTGGACTTTGAAGACTTCATCGTCTCCAACAACCTGCTGCCCCTCGGCTCCCTCGCCTTCATCCTCTTCTGCACTGCGAAAAACGGCTGGGGCTTTGAGAATTTCATCGCGGAAGTCAACGCAGGTAAAGGCTGGAAGCTCCCGGCCAACGCCTTCACGAAGTTCTACCTCACCTGGCTCCTGCCCCTCATCATCATTGCAGTCTACCTGAAGGGCTACTGGGACATGTTCAAGCCGGCAACCGGCTTCGACACCCGGTTCTTCGCCTGGATGGCCTTCGCCCTCCTCTTCCTCTGCTTCATCATCGCAGTCTCCCTCTTCGGCGGGAAGAAAAAAGCGGAAAAATAATTTTTGAAATTTCTTGTCTAATTCTCACTATCATTTCAGATAGTAATAATGTAACGACAAAGGAGCACTCAGAATGTTGTTACTGTATGTAGAACGGTTCGATGACCACACGCGTGACCAGTTCGAACAGTTCTATGACACTTACATACGATTGTCAGAAGTGATCGTATCTAAGCTCATCCCGGCAAATCGACCTAAATTACGGGAAGACTGCTTACAGGACATCTGGATAACATGTTCCGAAAGCTTTGAGAGAATCCTCTCTGTTCCTGAGTCGGAGAGGTCGAAATATGTGGCTGGAATCATGAGAAATGTCACCATCGATTGCTTCCACAAAAATGTCTCTCGGGACAATTTGGCGGAAGAATTATCGGAGGACGTCATCAATACTTTGGAAGACCGTTCCGAGTCACTGAGCTTTCTCAAAGACATTGAGCAATTGGACTTGAACGCTGCCATGACAAAACTTCCGGCGAACATGCGAAAAGCGCTGGAAGACTATTACCTGTATGACTTATCGGTCGAAGAAATTGCACAAAAGGAACAAGTCTCGACTCACGCAATCTACAAGCGTATTGAACGGGGTTTAAGTGAATTGCGGCTCAGGCTCAAAACGGAAGGAGGGTATTTCGAATGACTGCGGAAGAGAAAAAGTTAAGGCTTGCCCTCGAATATGCTCGAGAAGTAGAACTCAGCCAGTATATTGAAGAATCCGAAGCCCTCCCGCAGCCGGCGAAAAGCCTCCCCTACTACAGGACGCGAAAGAAAATGTTGGCGGCGGCTTCAAACCGTCAGCAGACTACTTCACCGGAACGGGTCAACCGAAGCCTGAAGGGCGCCAGAAAAGCGGTTCGAACAGCACTGCTCGTCGCCGCACTCATCCTTCTTTTTGCAGTCTCTGCATTCGCCATCCAGCAAGTCTATGAGTTCTACCATGTAGTGGACAACCCCACCGACTCCGACGTATTCCTGACGCCGGACCCCAACTCAAAGAGTGACTTATTTGGGAAATACACCTACATTCCCGATGGCTTCCGGAAAACCAAAACGGACCGAAGCCTGTGGTACCGGGAAGAAGAAATCACCTATGAAAACGATGATGGCGATTTACTTGTCTGCCGCAGTGGAATGATTACCCCGGGTGGACTCCACAGTTATGATACAGAGCATGGCAAGCTGCAGAAAACAATGGTAAATGCGCACCCTGCAATGTTCATTATCATCGATCACGGTTCCGCTGGAAATAATTCTATACTACTGTGGATAACCGGAAATACCTATCATGAAGTAAGCTGTAACAATTCTTCTATTGAAGAATTGAAAAAAATCGCAGAAAATCGAAAATAAATGTCTAAAAAGGACCTCCTTTCCAGATAGTACTTATGAGAGCTGAATCTCAAGTCTATCAGAAAGGAGGTTTATTATGCCAATTAAAAAGACCCTTTCAATTGTTCTTTCAGTTGTTATGTTATCTTTGCTGATGAGTTTACAAGTAAGTGCAGCAGGACCATTAAAAAGTAAAACAACTTTTAGCTGCTCCTCCACAATCAGCCACAGCGGAACTCTTGCGACTCTTAATTCAAAAGCAGTTGGAGATAACAGCATAACTAAAGTATCTATCAAGATGGAACTTCAGAAAAAGAGCGGATCGTCTTACAGTACGGTCAAGACCTGGTCTTCGACCACAAACTCATCTTCCGCGTCCATGCGGAAGACCGCAGTAGTTT
>JAFUZN010000040.1 GCA_017476565.1 Clostridia bacterium | reverse complement strand
CAACGGCACGGACTATTATTACCTGTACAATGCTCAGGGTGACGTCATTGCCCTCTATGACAGCACCGGCACCATTGTCACAGAATACAAGTATGACAGCTGGGGCAAACTGCTGTCTACGACCGGTTCCGGCGCCTCCACCATTGGCACTCTGAATCCGCTCCGCTACCGTGGCTATTTCTACGATACTGACCTGTCCCTCTACCTTCTTGAGACCCGCTATTATGACCCCGAGACTGGACGGTTTATTAATGCGGATGATGTTGTTGATAATTATTCCGCTAGTTCAACAAATACGTTTGGGTATTGCTATAACGACCCTGTAAACTACGTAGATGAGAACGGCCGAGGGCCGGCAGGGTTTGTTGCAAGTTTAGTTGTTGGAGGAATTGCAGAAACACTGACGGCTTATTCCAATGGCAAAAGAGGATGGGGCTTGGTAGGAGCATTTGCGATAGGTGCAGCAAGCAATGGCTTTCTTGGCTTGGTTGGACTTGGGCTTAGCAAAGTTCCCAAATACACAAAAACCATCAAAACGTTGGGGACTTCTCTTGCCGGAGCAGGTGTGAGTTATGCTAACAGTAAGAGAAATAATTCTGGAACAACCAAAAAGAATAAGAAGAATACCGTAGGGACAGGAACGAAACAATCCGGAACCTCAAGGAGTTCTTCTTCCTCCAAGAACCGAACGAATAATCAAAGTGTAAAAAAGGTGTCGAGTAACTATAGAGTGGCTGGATTCTCTGATGAAGCTCACGAAAATCTGCGTGCCGCAATTTCTGGAGCGATAGGTACCGCTTTTTCTAGTGGAGCAGATTCTTATGTGTCATCTGTATTAAAAGGAATAGACCCAGATGTGTGGGCCACTGTTGCTGAGTTCGGCATAGCGATATATTATGAAACGATTGGCTCCGCATTTCAGGCTATTTCCAAGCATTCTTTGGCAGAGTTATATCCGGGAGAACAAAATGGACAATAAAAAGCATATTTACAATATCTCTAGATATTTGATTGGAGTGTTTGGCTTAATAGGGTCTGGCTATTATATTGTTCATTTCACTTTGTTGGTGCTGTCGAGTATTCAAAAAAGAGATATCTTTAGTTGTGTTATCGAAATCTTTTTCACTATCGTTTTTCTTCTTCTTGCTGTTGGAATATTCCGGACCTGGGAACCGAGAAAGTGGGCGATTGTTGTTCAGTATAGGCAAGAACTAATCTCATATGGAATAAAACAGAAATGTTCTGTTGACATGACCAAACCTATTTATTATGCCATATTGGATCATCAATGGGGGCGGTACTTACCTGATAAAGTGATGGTGCTATCAAATGAATCTTTTTCTGTTCATCGAGTAGATGAGGGATCAGACAATCACGATTATGACAAAAGTACCTGTTACTTTCGTGATATTTACGATGAGAACAAACAAATCATGATTTATTTTACGGTATATTCTAGAAAAAATCTTCCGATTTCGAAATGGATAAAAATAAATGATTCTGACGATACACCACTTTGGTAATGAATAGCGAAGGCCTGCTCCGTAAGGAGCAGGCCTTTACCATTAAGTTTAGTCTTCGCCGTTCTGGATGTCTTCCATCATGTGGCACTTTTTGTACTTCTTGCCGGAGCCGCACCAGCAGGGGTCGTTGGGACCGGGTCTCTTCTGCTTGATGACGGGCTTCTTGACTTCTGCCTTCTCGGCCTGGTCGCCGCCGCCGGAGGTGCCGGTGACTTTGGCCACAGCCTTTCTCTTGATGGGAGTCTGCTTCCGGACGCGAACCGTCAGCATATCGCGGACTGTGTTCTCACGGATGGCAGCGGTCATCTCGTTGAAGACCTCAGAGGCTTCATACTTGAAGGCGACAACAGGGTTCTGCTGAGCGTATGCCCGAAGGCCAATGCCGCGTTCCAGCTGTTCCATGGCGTCGATGTGGTCCATCCACAGAGAGTCGACGTTCCGGAGCAGGATCATGCGCTCGAGGTTCCGGGTGACTTCCGGAGAGAACTCGAACTCCCGCTCGTCGTAACGGGCGCGGCCCTTGCTCTTCAGGAACTCTTCGATCTCGTCCCGGGTCATCTCTTCCTGGAGGTCGTCCGGGGAGGTGATCCAGCCCATGTAGTGTTCGCGAAGGGCGTCGATGTTCCAGTCCGCCCAGGTCTCGCCCTGGCAGAAGGTGTCGACGGCGGCTTCCACGGACTCATCGAGCATCTCGAGGATGTTCTCTTTCAGGTCGACCTCGTCGAGGACCTTGTCGCGCTCTTTGTAGATGATCTCGCGCTGCTGGTTCATGACGTCGTCGTACTGGAGGACGTGTTTACGGGTGGCGTAGTGCTGGCCTTCGACCTTCTTCTGAGCGTTCTCGATGGTCTTGGTGAGGGCGCGCATCTCGATGGGCACGTTCTCGTCCACTTTGAGAGTGTCCATGATGCGGGTCATTCTCTGACCGCCGAAGAGACGGATGAGGTCGTCTTCCATGGAGAGGAAGAACCGGGACTCGCCGGGGTCGCCCTGACGACCGGAACGTCCACGGAGCTGGTTGTCGATACGACGGGACTCGTGGCGCTCGGTGCCGATGATCATAAGGCCGCCGGCCTCTCTGACTTTCTCGGCTTCCGGGGCGATCTGCTCTTTATACTTTTCAAGGAGCTGAGCATAGAGCTCGCGGGCCTTGATGACGTCTTTGTTCTCGGTCTCTGCATAGCCCATCGCTTCCACGACAACGTCGTTGTTGAAGGACTTGCGCAGCTCGCCACGGGCAAGGAACTCGGGGTTACCGCCCAGCATGATGTCGGTACCACGACCGGCCATGTTGGTGGAAATGGTGATGGCGCCGAACTTACCGGCCTGGGCAATGATCTCTGCCTCACGCTCGTTGTTCTTCGCGTTCAGGACCTCGTGCTTGATGCCCTTTTCCTTGAGGAGCTTCGACAGCTTCTCGGACTTCTCGATGGAGACGGTACCGACCAGGACGGGCTGACCCTTGGCGTGGGCTTCGACGATCTGATCGATGATAGCATAGTACTTGCCATTCTCGGTCTTGTAGACGACGTCGTCTTTGTCCTCGCGGATCATGGGCTCGTTGGTGGGGACTTCCACCGGGTAGAGGTTGTAGATCTCGGAGAACTCGTCCGCTTCGGTCATAGCGGTACCGGTCATACCGGACAGCTTCTTATAAAGACGGAAATAGTTCTGGAAGGTGATGGAGGCAAGGGTCTTGCTCTCCCGCTGGACATTGACGTGTTCCTTGGCTTCGATGGCCTGGTGGAGGCCTTCGTTGTACCGTCTGCCGTGCATGATACGGCCGGTGAACTCATCGACGATGAGGACTTCGCCGTCCCGGACGATGTAGTCGATGTCCTTGTGCATAATGCCGTGGGCGCGGATGGCCTGGTTGATGTTGTGGAACAGCTGAGTGTTCTCTGCATCGGTCAGGTTTTCGACGTTGAAGAACGCCTCTGCCTTCTTGACACCGGACTGGGACAGGGTCGCGGTCTTGTTCTTCTCGTCTACGATGTAGTCGCCGTCGACGACATCTTCGTATTCCTGCTTGGTCTCGACCTCTTTGACTTTGCCCATGGTCAGGGTGCAGACGAACTGGTCGGCCAGCTGATAGAGGTCCGTGGACTCGGTGCCCTGACCGGAAATGATCAGAGGAGTACGGGCTTCATCGATGAGGATGGAGTCGACTTCGTCGACGATAGCGTAAGCGTGACCTCTCTGGACCTTCTCGGACTTGTACTGGACCATGTTGTCCCGGAGGTAGTCGAAGCCAAACTCGTTGTTGGTGCCGTAGGTGATGTCCGCGGCATAGGCTTCTCTCCGCTGGTCGTTGTCGAGACCGTTGACGATGAGGCCGACGGTGAGACCCAGGTAGCGGTAGACTTTGCCCATCCACTCGGAGTCACGGCGGGCCAGATAGTCATTGACGGTGACGATGTGCACACCTTCACCGGTAAGGGCGTTGAGGTAGGCGGGAAGGGTGGCGACCAGGGTCTTACCTTCACCGGTCTTCATTTCGGCGATGCCGCCGTTGTGGAGGACGATACCGCCCAAGACCTGGACCGGATAGGGCTTGAGGCCCACGGCGCGAACGGAAGCTTCCCGGCAGGCGGCGAAGGCATCGGGGAGGATGTCTTCGAGAGACTCGCCGTTTTCCAGACGCTGTTTCAGCGCCGGAGTGACTGCCCGAAGTTCCTCTTCGGACATGGCGGCGTATTTCTCTTCGAGAGCCAGGACTTCATCCTTGATGGGATTCATCTTTTTGAGTTCCTTTGAGGAATAGTCAAAAAGGTTCTTGAAAACTGCCATAGGATATAAAACTCCTTCATACAAAATACATCGGTCATTATAGCACACTCTTCCAAAAAATCCTATATAAATATTGATTTCATTATTTGAATCACGTATAATAATCTTCACGATAAAAGCGGAGTGAGCTTTTGTTTGGCCATATGGCGCGTGGGTCCTGTGCGACGGAGCGCTGTGAATCATGTCAGGCGGGGAACCGAGCAGCATTAAGCGGTTAGCATCGTGCGCCACAGTCAGCCTGCTCGCCATATGGTCAAGGAAAAGCAGCTTCGCTTATTTTTATGAAAGTCGGTGGTACCATGGCAGAAGCGTATCAGGCCCTCTATCGAAAGTGGAGACCTCAGGTCTTTGCGGACGTGGTCGGCCAGGAACATGTGACCCGGACCCTCATGAATGAGGTGCGGACGGGGCGCCATTCTCATGCTTACCTGTTCACCGGCTCCAGAGGTACCGGTAAGACCACCTGTGCCAAGATCTTCGCGAAAGCGGTCAATTGCGAGCACCCGGTGGACGGGGACCCCTGTAACTGCTGCGAGACCTGCAAGGGCATCGATGCCGGCTCCATCCTCGATGTAGTCGAAATCGACGCCGCCTCCAACAACGGCGTCGACAACATTCGGGAAATCCGAGACGAAGCGAACTTCACCCCCGTCGGCGGCAAGTACCGGGTCTACATCATCGATGAAGTCCACATGCTTTCCACCGGCGCTTTCAATGCTCTGCTGAAGACTTTGGAAGAGCCGCCGGAACACGTCAAATTCGTCCTGGCCACTACGGAAGTCCACAAACTTCCCGCCACCATCCTGTCCCGCTGCCAGCGGTTCGATTTCCATCGCATCGCCCCGGAGGACATCGCCTCCCGGCTGACTTACGTGGCAAAGGAAGAGGACCTGCAGCTCACGGACGGGGCCGCGAACCTCATTGCCCGACTGGCGGACGGTGCCTTGAGAGATGCCCTCTCCATTCTGGACCAGTGCATCGGCCAGAGCACTACCATTGACGAAGCTACCGTCAACGCGGTGGTGGGCCTTGCGGGGAGAGACTACCTCTTCCAGCTGGCGGACAGCATCCTGCACCACAACAGCGCCATGGCCCTGAGCCAGGTCGACGACCTGTACAACCGCTCCTGCGATATGGAACGGCTCTGCAATGAGCTCATCAACCACTTCCGCAACCTCATGGTCTGCAAAGCGGTGAAGAACCCGAAGGACCTCATCGTCTGCTCCCCGGTGGAGCTCGCCGCATACCAGTCGTCGGCGAAGAAGACGTCCATGAGCGACATTCTGAACACCCTGAACGCCCTGGGCGATGCACTGGTCCTCATCCGCAAAGGCCTCAACCGCCGGGTGGAGATGGAAATGGCCATCATCCGCCTTTGCACGAACGGCGTCTACGCGGAGTCGGTGAACGACCCGGAACCCGCCGTCATCCCGGAGAAGGAGAAACCGGTCCTGCCGGTGGCAGAAGTGGCACCGGTCGTCGCCACAGTGGTGACACCGGAACCAGAGCCCGAGCCGGAGCCTGTGCCCGTACCGGAACCGGAACCCGAGCCAGTGCCTGAGCCCGAACCGGAGCCGGAACCAGAACCAGTGCCAGATCCCGAACCGGAACCCGAGCCGATTCCCGAACCCGAGCCTGAACCAGTGCCCGAACCAGAGCCGATTCCCGAACCGGGGCCCGCAGAGGTCTCTGTGCTCAAATCCTATGAGGACGGTCCCCTGAAAGACGCGGTCTGGAATTCCATTATTCGGGAGGCGACGGCCATCGACAAGCCCCTCATCGGGTGCATGTCGGACGCCCGGGCCATGAAGCGGGGCCAGACCCTGCTGGTGTCCACGTCGAACTTCCTGTTCAAGGCGGTCATCGGCCAGGAAGTCCACAAAAAAGCTATTGAAGAAGCCACCCGCAAGGTCCTGGGCGAAGCCCTGACCCCGCGGCTGGTGGATGAAAACGATATTCTGTCCTTCGATGGACCCGAGTCCACGGAAGGCGCTTCGAAAGAGGCCCCCATCGACCCGGACTGGTTCCCGGAGGACCTGACGAACCCCACGGAAGAGCACAAACCCGAGCGGAAACACATCAACGACTTCGCCGGGAAAGACCTTTATGAGGTGAAGCTCTCCGAGGAAAAACTGGCGGAGGCCGCTCCGGAGGAGGATGACTCCGACGTGAAAGCCGCGGAGCCCCATGAAGAACCCAACGCTCCGCTCACCGGGGCCGAAGGCTTTTCTTCCGACGCCCCCACCTTCAACACCCTCGGCTCCGGCCTGAAGCTGCCCGAGGAACCGGAGGACGACCGGCCCCATACGACGACCTTCACCCTGCCTGACATCGACGACGTCCGCTACCAGCCGGACGACGATGACGAGGACTACGGCGAAGACGATGTCCCGCTTCCTTCCGAAGCAGACATCCCCGCCCGGGACCTCTACCCGGAACTGGATGAGTCCGTCGGCTTCCGGTTCGCGGACCAGGAACTGCTCGGCAACGCCTTCGGCCCGGCGGAACTGCCGGAAAAAGAACCTCAGGATGAGGTGCCGGAACCCGTACTCGACCCCCGGGACGAGACCCGGGAGGAAGATCCGTTAGACGACTTTTTAGGAAACCTCGACAAGCTTGGGGTCAACTATGAATTAGAGGAGTAAGAACTATGAAAGCAAATGTACCGAGAGGTGGCATGGGTGGCAACCAGGCCAACATGATGAAGCAGATCCAGAAGATGCAGGAAGAGATGGAGCAGAAACAGGCGGAAGTCCAGGCGACGGAGTTCACTGCTTCTGCCGGCGGCGGAGTCGTCGAAGTCTCGGTCAACGGCGCCCATGAGGTGAAGAACATCCACATCGACCCGGAGGTCCTGGACCCGGAAGAGGTCGAAATGCTGGAGGACCTGTTGCTGGCCTCTCTCAATGAAGCCAATCGCAAAGCGGCCGAAGCCATGGAAGCGGCCATGGAAGGCGCCACCGGTGGCATGAATATCCCCGGCCTGAACGGCCTTCTGTAAGAAACCATCATGAGTTACGAAGTGGCGGCGCTGTCCTCCCTGGTGGAGCAGTTCGAACGCATTCCGGGCATTGGGCACAAAAGTGCGCAGCGGATGGCGTTTTACGTACTGAACATGCCGGAGCAGGACGCGCAGAAGTTCGCGGACTCCATTGTGAATGCCCGCAAAAAGATCCACTACTGCAAGAAGTGCTGTAACCTCACCGAGGACGAACTCTGCGGCATTTGTGCCAACGAGGCCCGGGACCAGACGGTCGTCTGCGTGGTGGAAGACCCGCGGGACGTCATGGCCATTGAGCGGACCCATGAGTTCAAGGGAACCTACCATGTACTCCACGGGGCCATTTCTCCCATGAGCGGCATTGGACCGGACCAGCTGACCGTGAAGGAACTCTTAAATCGCCTTGACGGGGTGCAGGAGGTCATCATGGCCACCAACCCCACCGTAGAAGGGGAAGCCACGGCGATGTACCTCTCCCGGCTCCTGAAACCCATGGGCATCCGCACGACCCGCCTCGCCTACGGCGTGCCGGTGGGTGCGGACCTCGAGTACGCGGACGAAGTGACCTTGTCCCGAGCCATGGAAGGCAGGCGAGACATTTGAGCGAGAAGAAAAAGGACGAACTGCAGACGGTGGCCCGCAATAAAAAGGCCTATCACGACTATTTTGTCCTGGAAAGCTTTGAAGCGGGCATCGAACTCTTCGGCACCGAAGTGAAGTCGGTCCGTCAGGGGAAAGTCAACCTGAAAGATGCCTGGTGTTCCATCGAGGACGGAGAAATCTATGTCAACGGCATGCACATCTCGCCCTATGAGTTCGGGAACATTTTCAACCGGGACCCGATGCGCAAACGCCGGCTCCTCATGCACAAGAGGGAGATCAACCGGCTTTACGGCACCATCAAACAGCAGGGCCTGACCCTCATTCCGCTGTCGGCCTATTTCAACCGGGGCCGGCTGAAAGTTCAGGTGGGTCTCTGCAAGGGTAAGAAAAACTACGACAAGCGGGAGAGCATTGCCCGCAAGGACGCCGAGCGGGAAGCCGCCCGGGAGCTCCGCGCAAGAAATAATTACTAAACAAACAAAAGCTTAACTGGTCTCTCTGGGGGTCCCCGGAAAGCGGAGCTTCTTCGAAGCGATCGCTTTTTGGGGAGAAGGAAAAACAGAGCAGACCAGTGGAGTCGTTTTCCCAGAAAACAACGGAGCAAGTCTGCTCTGTTTTTCCGCGGGGATGAAAGGATTTCGACGGGGGTTTGGAAGCAGGATAAGCGAGTCGAGCTGAGGAATCTCGTAAAAGCCTCAAATTGTCTAAAATAAACGACAACTCTAATTACGAACTTCAGGCTGCTTAACTAGCCTGCATCGGAACCGGGAGGACCGCGGCCCGGGGACGGTGTCATTTGAGCGGTGAACGTGAACAGGGGGCCGTTCCTCCTCCTGTCATGAAGTAGGAACTACCAAGGGCTCGAGCCTGCCGACCGGCGCCTGCCCGCGGGAACCTCAATAGACCGGCTACACTCGTAGAAAGTTCTGTGGAGAACAGCTCGGACGCGGGTTCGATTCCCGCCATCTCCACCAAAAGAAAAAGCCCTTCGGGGCTTTTTTCTTTTGGCTGAAACAGGCGGGGATCGAACCGAAGGCAGCGCCGTTAAGAAAACAGTCCGGTGGACTGTTTGCAGGTGCTGGAGCTGCGGCAGCAGCTAGAAGCGGTTTTGCGGACTCCGCGTGAGGCAAAAGCGCGTCGATTCCCGCCATCTCCCTGCTCTGTACTATCTTTGCTTCAAAGGGAACATCCGCGTTCCAGCCTGAAAGCTGTGAGAGCTGTCCGCGTAAGGGGTGCCACTGTTCTTCGGCCAAGTCAAGGGCGCACCCATGCGCCGCGTCTCGCGCGGGGAACCCCTTGACATGACCTACGCACAGCGGCATGGGGCAAACAACAGGCCAAAGAGCAAGTGTGCCCTTCGGCCTGTGTTCTAAGGCGGGGGAGAAGGGAGAAACTGCAAAAACACACGCTTTACTGCTAAAAGAGAGGTTTACGACGGTGGTTTTTTAAAGCCAAGAGTCGTTTCACACACGCCAAAATGGTAATACTCAAAATTGCGCCGGTGGAACGGACCGAATAAACAGCCTATTTCTGCCTATTCCCGCACGCTTTATTTCTATTATTTGCACTTGCGCCGGTGGTTTTCTCAAATTCGCCTCTTCCAGTACACTCTGTCAAAAAACTGTTAGTTCTAATAAAGTACCACAGGTTCTCCTGCTTTTGAGGTTTCCTGT
>JAFUZN010000039.1 GCA_017476565.1 Clostridia bacterium | reverse complement strand
GCCTGGGCGGCGAGTTCCGTAAGGTTCAGGGGAGAGAGGTTCAATTGCACGTTGCCGGTGGAGACTTTAGAGGCCTCCAGCAGGTCGTCGATGAGTCGCTTCAGTTTTTCCGACTGGTCATGGATGACCCCCACATATCGCGTGGACTCCTCGTCTCCCAGCGCTCCACCCTCTGCCTTCCGGGCGAGCAGGTCCGAATAGTTGATGAGGGAGGTCAGGGGCGTCTTCAGGTCGTGGGTGACATTCGTGATGAGCTCCGTCCGAGTCTGTTCTTCCTTTACCGCTTTGGAGACGGCGGCGTCGATGCGTTCCCGGGACACCGCCATGTTGCCGGCCAGGGTCTTCAGGGAGACCGGGAGGTTCTCTTCGCTGAGGTCTGCCATTTCGGCCCCCGCTTCAGACCCTTCAATGATCTGATCGAGACCTTTCACGTAGTGGATCAGTTGGGACAGCACCCAGACATTGAAGGCAATGAGGGCCAGGGCCATGATGACCCCAAGGGTCCCGTTCCGACCGGCGGCCAGAAGTGCGGCGAGGATAAAGTTGCAAAGCACATATCCCGCAACTAAATAAATCGTGTGTTTGTGTAAATGTTTCGGCGTATATTCCGTGAGGTGCCAGGTGGTTTTACAGTACTCGACGAACTTCTTCAGGACGCCCCAGCACCAGCGGAGCAGCCGGATGACGATGGTGTTCTTCCAAAAACCCCGCCCGGACTTCACCGTGCGGCAGACCGAAGCAAGCCACTCCGCAAGGATGAGGATGCAGACCAGGGTGATGAGCGCGCCACCCAGGGGGAACCAACGTAGCAGGCTGTATGTGTGAGAGGCGTCGACCATGGCGGAGAGGGGTATTCCGAGGCAGAGGCTGAAGAGCGCGCCTGAGACCAGGAAATGAACGTCTCCCGGCAGCTTGTCGATGGCCGCATAAGTGAGCCGGCTGCCGTCCTTGGCATAGCGGACCGGTTCCGGTGTGCCATCTTCCGCATAGACCTGCCGGTCGCTGTTCACGTGGCCCACCAGGTGGAGGAACCAGAGGAGCAGGGCGAGGCCGCAAAGGTAGCTGAGGACCATGATGGCGAGGACCCATTCGGCGGGCCGTTCCTTCATGACATCGTAAAGCTGTTTTGTGGCGATGTACTCATCTTCCTCCTCAAAGATGGTCCGGTAGAGGCTTCCCCTTGAGGGGGTCTGCTCATACTTGAAAAGGTCGTCGTTCAAATAGAAGTAAATCGCGGCTTTTTCCGGGGCACTGCTCAGAGAATATTCCGGGCTGTCCTTCAGGAAATCGACCCCTTCTAAAATGTCCCGCTTCGCGTCGCTGGCGCCGTAGACCTTGTGTTTCTCCAGCTCGCTGACCGAAGGCTTCGAAGAAAGGTTCGTGTAGACAGTGCCGTCCACGCTGCGGACATAGTACCGGAGGGAGCCGTTCTGCTCGAGCCAGTGCTGGTTGTCTTTGAAATTCCCCACATAGGTCTCCAGCTGACTGACTTCCCAGTCATCATATTGACGGTTCAGTTCCTCTCGGACTTCCTCTTCTGACAGGGCCATGTGGCTATAGGTCAGAGCGACTTCGTAGTCCTCTCCGCCGGGGAAGTGGACGACCGGGTCCCGTTCAAAGTACTCGTCCTCCGGGTCTTCGCCCCGTTGCAGCAGGTATTCCTGCCGGGCGATGTACTGTTTGACCACCGACTCGACGGTCGCTTTCTGTGCCTTTGCCATGGCCTTCCCATAGGCCTTCTCGTTTTTCCCGGTAAGGGAGGCAAGACTGCTCATGTCCGTCGTGAAGACGGTTTCGAAGGCCTGTGTGTCCGTGTAGTCCGGGGCGCTCTCTCCGGCAGAAACCGCAAAGAACTTCCGGGTCCCGAAGACCCAGCTTCCCGCACCCAGTTCCACGGCGCACCAGGTGCCCAGGGAGAAAAGGAGGGCGGCCAGTAACAGGCAGATCGCCTTTGAGAGGTTCGTGTATTTAAATTTTGTCGACTTTGTATCCAAGTCCCCACACCACCTTTAAATAGTTTGGATTTTTTGGATCGATCTCGATCTTTTCGCGGATGTTCCGAATGTGCACGGTGACGGTCTTCTCGGTCGAGAACGCCGGCTCGTTCCAGACGGCTTCATAGATCTGCGCCGAGGAGAGGACGTGCCCCATGTTTTTCATGAGGTACTCAAGGATCCGGTATTCGTGGGCGGTGAGATGCACTTCTTCGCCGTCGACCGTGACCCGCTTCTTGTCGGGCTCCAGCTCCAGCCCTCCCGTGACAAGGACTTTGTCGTTTTGCTCCATGCTGCCGAGTTTGGCATACCGGCGGACCTGGGACTTGACCCGGGCCACCAGCTCGAGGGGGTTGAAGGGCTTGGTGACGTAGTCGTCCGCCCCGAAACTCAGCCCCGTGATCTTGTCCGTGTCCTCGGACTTCGCCGAGAGCAGGATGATGGGGATGTTGCTGCCTTCCCGGATCTTCAGCATGGCCGACAGCCCGTCGAGCTTCGGCATCATGATGTCGAGAATGAGACAGTGCACCTCCCGGGTCTTCAGAAGCTCCAGGGCCTCCAGCCCGTCCACGGCGGTCAGCACTTCATAGCCCTCCGCCGTCAAATAGATCTTGACCGACTCCAGAATGGCCCGGTCGTCGTCGCAAACCAATACCGTATACATGGGTTCCTCCGCTTACAGTCAGGTGACGTCATTTTGACTTGTGTCCAGTCTATCATAACAGACTTTGGAACAAAGTAAGAGAATTTCAAAGAAAAGATTAAGCTGTGGGCGATTGACGGGTGTCGACTTTTGTACAATCTGCACGGATTGCAGTAAGTTTTTTTGACGTCAAGTGTCCAAAAAGTGTCAGACTCCCCCTTGTCCGAAAAGATTCTCATGTTATAATATGGGAGTAAACTAGCGCGAGTAGCGTTACTTGCGAGAGATACTAATTGGGAGGGTATGAATATGACCACAATGCTGAAAAACGTTATCATCGTCGACGGAAGCGGCTGGATCCCGTTCTGGGGCGACATCGTCCTCGAGGGCGACAAGGTTGCCATCCTTCGTTCCGGTGAGAACACTCTGTTCAACGAAGAGAAAACCTTCGACAAGGTCATCAATTACGATCGGAAGGCTTATGTCATCCCCGGCGTTTACGATGACATGACCAAAGAGAAATATGAAGAAGAGCTCCAGTCCATCCTGGCAGACCTTCAGTCCGGCCTCAAGATCGAGAAGGCCGTCCGGAAGCTTACCGGTTACGGCGTTGGTCAGCGGGAGTTCACCAAGGAAGGCGTCGTTGCCAACATCGCTGTCCTTGACAAACCCGCCACCAAGATCATTACGGCTTACGCTGCCGGCAAGGAACTGTAAGAACGGAGTCCGCTATGCATGAATTAGGCATCGTGTTCTACATCATCGACGACGTCGAAGAAGTCGTTGAGGCGAATGAACTGACGACCGTGTCTTCGGTCACTCTGGAACTCGGGGAAGTGTCCGGCGTCGTGCCGAGCTACCTCGACGACGTCTGGAACTGGGCCGTGAAAAAGCATGAGTGCATGACCGAAGCGGCACTGAACGTCATCGAGACCCCGGCGGTCACCTATTGTGAAAACTGCGGAAAGACCTACGCCACCGTCAAGTACGGCCGACAGTGTCCGTACTGCGAGTCCGGCAAAACCTACCTGCTCCGCGGCCAGGAGATCAACGTCAAGGCGATCGAAGCGGTCTGAGTTTGGAACCCAAAATCCCTGAGCTTATGTTCAGGGATTTTTTATGCTTGACAACAGAGGCTCCGGTCGCTAGAATTAAAACATACTGAATTACTAGGAATTGAAGGAGCACGAACCATGATATCCACGAAAGGCCGCTACGCACTTCTGGTCATGATCGACCTGGCACAATACTCCAACGGGGAATACATCGCCCTCAAGGACGTCTCTGCCAGACAGGAGATCTCCGTCAAGTACCTCGAGCAGGTCATCTCCCTTTTGAACCGGGCCGGGTTCCTGCAGAGCATGCGGGGCAACAACGGCGGGTATAAACTGGCAAAACGTCCCTCCGACATTACGGCCGGGGACATCCTCCGGGCCGCAGAAGGCTCTTTAGCTCCGGTGGCCGGCCTCGACAATGCCCCCCTCATGGGAGACCGGGACCCGAGCTATGTGACCCTGGACTTCTGGAAGGGTTATGACAACGTCATCAACGAGTATGTGAACAGTGTCACCCTCCAGCAGCTGGTGGACCACGCCAGAGTCCTCGCCGGGAATGACTACGTCATCTGAACCACTGGAAGAGCAACCCGTCTCCAAAGACGGGTTTTCCTTATTTTTACAAAAACTATTGACAAATCGCCCCTGATAGGCTTATAATCCCATTAAACCACTAGGAAAACAAGAAAAGGAGAGACTAGTATGGCAATCGCAAAATCCTTACTCGACCTCGTCGGAAAGACCCCTCTTCTGGAGGCTCAGAACTATAATAAACTGTATAACCCGAACGCTACGGTGCTCACGAAGCTGGAGTACTTCAACCCGGCCGGGTCCGTCAAAGACCGTATCGCTGCGTCCATGATCGCAGACGCAGAGGCCACCGGAGCCCTGACCGAGGGCGCCACCATCATCGAGCCCACTTCCGGTAACACCGGCATCGGCCTGTCCGCCATTGCGGCTGCCAAGGGCTATCGGATCATCATCACCATGCCGGAGACCATGTCCGTCGAACGTCGGAAACTCATGGCCGCTTACGGTGCGGAGCTGGTCCTGACCGAAGGCGCTAAGGGCATGAAGGGTGCCATCGCCAAGGCGGAGGAACTTGCAAAAGAGATCCCGAACTCCTTCATTCCCGGTCAGTTCGTGAACCCCGCCAACCCGAAGGCTCACTATGAGACCACCGGTCCCGAAATCTGGGAAGACACCGAAGGCAAAGTCGACATCTTTGTGGCCGGCGTCGGTACCGGCGGTACCCTTTCCGGTGTTGGTAAGTACCTCAAAGAGCAGAACCCGAATGTCAAGATCGTCGGCGTGGAGCCCGCTTCCTCTCCGGTCCTCACCAAGGGTGTGGCCGGCGCCCATAAGATCCAGGGCATCGGTGCCGGTTTCGTCCCGGACACTCTGAACACCGACATCTATGACGAAGTCATCGCCGTCGAGAACGAAGATGCCTTCGAGCAGGGCCGCAAGTACGTCAAGGCCGAAGGTGTCCTCATCGGCATCTCCTCCGGCGCCGCACTGTACGCTGCTACCCAGCTGGCGAACCGCCCCGAGAACGCAGGCAAGACCATCGTTGCTCTGCTTCCCGACACCGGCGACCGCTACCTGTCCACCGCTCTCTTCAACGCGGAATAAACACAGAAAAACAAACGAGACCACAGCCCCCGGGCTGTGGTCTTTTCGTTTATGCTTTCGGTTTCAAGGCGGCACTCACAACTTTGCAGATGAGGTTGTGTTCCAGTCCATTTTCAACCGAACTGTTGTCCGGGTGACCGGGTGTGGGAACGTTGCCCCTTTCCAGTCGGAAAGATACGTCATCGTTGTAGTTCGTATCGTGAGAGAGCGACATCATGAGTTTGTAGAGGAATTCATTGAGATCCTGTGCGATCTGCGGGGCTGTGTAATAACTGATGTTGGCGGCACCGAAGAGCCCGTGATAAAGCAGGTCTGCGTTCCTGTTGCTCAGTCCTGCGAGGTCTCTGCAAAGGACATCGGTCAGTCCCGCCAGTACTTTTCCTTCCGAGAGGTTGTCCATCGCCTCCCGGTACCAGGCGGGGTCGTTCCCGTCATCCGTCCCATCGAGGTGGCTCATGTGTGCATAGGTAAAGGCGTCGTATACGGTATGGCTGCCCTCCTTGGTGACCGGAACGTTCATCAGATCGAAGATGAGAGTCTCGATGAAATTGTTCAGGGCTTCCGGATAAGTATTCCCCAGCTTGGTTTGGAGCATGTCTTCCAGAATGGTAGAAATGACTTTCGGTGTGAGCCCCTTGCCTTTAGTGTATGCGGTCATATCGGGAATGGTCTTCTGGTCACCGGTCTGGGGGTCCCGGAAGGAAACTCGCAGGTTCTGGGTGCTGGCCCCGGTCACGGTCTCCCGGACTCCGTTGTCTGCCTCCGGGTCTGTGCCGGCTCTTTGGAAAGTGACGGTGCGTAAAGGGCAGGGGTAGGTGATCGAAGAGCCCGTCTCAATGTCATAAAGTTCGTTTCCCGCTTCCGTTCGCAGGAAGGAGACATCCTGGGCATGCATGTGTCCGGTAAAGAGGTAATGCAGCCCCGTGTCTGCGTAAGTTTTGGCGATGTGCGAATAATCATTCACCAGGAACGCCCCCATGACGTTGGGTTCCATGGTGAAATGGGCGACTACGTTGTGATGCTGGACACCAATGACTGTATCGCCCCGTTTCCTGGCGTTTGAAATCTTTCTTTTTATCCATTGCAGCAGGTCTTCCGGGATTTTCCCGGAAGTGTCGTGCTCTGCTTCTCCGGTTTCGGTGTTGTCCGGAGAATAGCGGTTCGAGTCAATGACGATGATGGTGAAGCCTTTCTTTGGCCGGGCCATGTAGGAGAGCCCTCCGGCTTTGGCGCCCGCCGGGGGACTGTAAACCTCTCTGACGGAGGGGTCTTCAAAGGAAATGTCCGCATACAGAGCCCGGAAGTCTTCCGGTGTCGTTTTCCGTGCCGGGACAGCTTTTCCGTCCGGAGTGTTGAAGTCCTTGGCGTTTGAGTTGTTGATGTCATGGTTCCCGTTTGCCACATAGACTTTCAGGGAAGGAAGGTCTTTTTTGAGCGCGCGAAGTTTTGCGGCAATGGCTTCGTGGCCGCGGTATTCGCCGTCTTTGGTCAGGTCCCCGCTGAGAAGCAAGACGTCAGGCTTTGTTTCTCGGACTTTCCGGAGCTGAGCGTCTAGTACCGCCTCCGATTCGTTGTAGACTTTCTGGTCCATGTCCATATCGTGCTGATAGTCCTCCGTATTTTTGATCATGCTCCGTAGGAGCAGATGTGTGTCGGAGAGGGACATGACTTTGAGTGTGCCAACAGAAGTGTCGTTCTTTGTTCCGGTGGCAAAGGCTGCCGGGACCGGTAGCAGGAGACAAAAGGTCACGGCCAATGCTAACAGTGTTTTTTTAAAACGATTCCATTTCATTTTGATCCCTCCATACATTTATATTATTTCTCGAACGTACAATTTTATTATATTGTTCGAATGAATATTTGAGAATCTACGGAGAGGATAGTTTGCATTGCCCTTCAGAGAAAGAAGGATAGTTCGCAAAGTTCCTATGAAAAACGCAGAGTTTACTGCAAAACTCATAGGAAAAACGCAGAAATTTCTGAAAAGTTCCTATGAAAAACGCAGCGGCATTGTTGCCTATTACATGGAAAATGGCTATAATAAAGGAAAAAGACAGGGAGGTGCCCTATGAGACGAGCTGTTATGGACCAGTTGCTGGCTTGGAAAGCGCGGGAAGATCGAAAACCGCTTCTATTGACCGGCGTGAGGCAGTGCGGCAAAACCTATATTCTGGAGGAGTTCGGGGAAAGTTCCTTTGACAGTTATGTCCATTTGAACTTTGATAAGCAGGAAGGTCTGGCTTCCATTTTTGAATATGATTTCGATGTGCAACGCATTGTGAGAGAACTGGGGTCTATGGTCGTTGGGGCGCCCATCGTTCCCGGAAAGACCTTGCTGGTTTTCGATGAGATCCAGGCCTGTCCCCGGGCCATCGAATCCTTGAAGTATTTCTGTGAGGACATGCGGGAACTGCACATCATTGCAGCCGGTTCTCTGCTGGG
>JAFUZN010000038.1 GCA_017476565.1 Clostridia bacterium | reverse complement strand
GCTTCTCCGGTCAGAGTCGGGAACGTTCCTCCGCCAATGGCGGTGAGATAGGTGGTCATAGGGTTTCCTCCAGGAATTCTTCTACGGTCACGCCCTCATCGTCGGGAGGGGCAATGACCAGGAGTGGGGTGTTCGTCAGTTTGGCAGCTTCTGCCTTTTCGGGGAAGCCGCCGGTTTTTCCGCCGTCCTTGGTGACGAAGAACTTAATGTCCTTCTGTTTCAGGAGGGCGACATTCAGGTCCGTAGAAAAGGGACCCTGCATAGCGATGATGTTCCGCCGAGGGATGCCCAGGGCTTCGACCGCCTGCAGATTTTCGACCGAAGGCAGCACTCGGGGAAAGAGTCGGTCCGGTTCAAGTTCCCGGAAAGCCGCCAGTTCTTTTGTGCCGGTGGCAAGAAGCACATTCCCTGGCCTGTCTTTCAGAGCCTCTGCCGCCGCTTCCGGAGAAGCATAGTGGCAGATGAGGGCGGATGTCTCCCGGCTCTCGGTGGTCGTCAAAGCGCGGCGGATGCGGATATATTTGACCCCCGTCTCTTCCGCGATGGACTTCAGAGTCTTCGTCACTTCTGTAGCATAGGGGTGGGTGGCGTCGATGCACAGGTCAAAGTTTGGCAACAGAGCACGCATGTCTTCCGGCCCCTTGCGGCCCGTGAGGATGGTGACGCCCTCTACCTGCGCCTGCTCTTCCCGGCCGTAGTCGGTGGCCACACAGACGGTGACCTTCTCCCCTCTGGCCACCAGCGCTTCCGAGAGGGTTCTTCCTTCGGTGGTACCGCCAAACAGCAAGACGTTCATGTGCACCCTCCTGTCAGGTCGTAGCCCCGGGGCGTGACCATCCGGTTATGAATGACCCGGGTCCCGGAAGTACCGATGAAGACGGTGGTGAACATATCGAGTTCCGCTTCCCGCAGCTCGGCAAGGGTACACAGCTGCGCCTCTTCCCCGTCTCTGCCAATATTCCGGACCCAGCCGCAGACCGTGTCGGGAGCTTTGCCGTGTTGGAGCAGGATGTCACAAGCCCACTTCAAATGGTCCTTCCGCTTCCTGGAAGCGGGGTTGTAAAGGGCAATGGAAAAGTCCCCCAGAGCCTCCGCTTTCAGCCGTTTTTCGAGAAGTTCTTTCGGGGTCAGAAGGTCTGACAGGGACTGGACGACGAAGTCGTTACTGAGGGGTGCCCCCAGAATGGCGGCGCCGGAGAGGGCGGCCGTCACGCCGGACACCACGACCACGTCCACTTCCGGGTACTGTTCCGACAGTTCCAAAACGGGGCTTGCCATCCCGTAGACACCGGCGTCGCCGCTGCAGACCATGGCCGTGGTGGTCCCCTCCGCCGCACACTGCAGAGCCCGTTCACACCGCTCTGCCTCCTGCCGCATGCCGGTGGCCCGGTAGTCTTTCTCCGGGAACAGAGGCCGGACCAGTTCGTTGTAGACGGTGTAGCCGTAAATGACATCGGAGGCCTCCAGCGCCGCCAGAGCCTCTTCCGTGAAATATTCTTTGTTTCCGGGGCCAATGCCCACTACATAAAGTCGCTTCATAGGTCAGATGAGTTCCGGTCCCTCGACCCAGTGGAGCCGTGTGGGACGTTCTGCGGCCGCGAGGGTCACCCCGTTGCCGGTAGTTTTTTCTTTGATGAGTTCTCCGCCGGAGAGCACCTTGGCGCTGCGTTCACAGACGTTGTCGACGCCGGTGACGTTCCGAACAAAGAAACTGGCGGTGAACTCCCCTTCCGCTTCCCGAAGCCGGGCGGCAGAGAAGGTGATGAGTTGCCAGTCGTGGACGGTGCAGAAAGCCAAAAGCCCCGGCTCGTCCTTTTTGATATCGATACTGCCGACCGCGTCGATGGCCTCTTCCAAAAGATCCAGTTCTCCCAGGACCTGGGTGAGAAGCAGTTCGAAGCTGACGGGCAGGACATTGCGTTTACAGCCGGCGCCCAGGACGACATTGCGGGGCACAGCGAGGAGGGCTTCCGGGTAGAGTTTGGAAGCATCTCTCCGGTTGGTGATGAGAATGTCCGGCTTCTGGACGAGGGGTTTCAGTTCCCCTTCGAGAGTCCGGGAAAGCCCTTCCACTTCCACGCCCTTCGGCACAGGACCGTCGATGGGGTACTCGGTGGCCACCCGAACGGTCTCCCCGGCCAGGAGGGAAGCAGAGATGTGTTTAATGCGCTCCGTGTTCCTGATGACCAGCCCCTGTTTCCGGGTCCATTCATCGATGGCGAAGACATTGTTCACATCGGTGGCGGTCGTAATGACCGGCGTCGCGCCGATGCGCTCCCCAATGGCCCGGGCCAGGTCGTTGGCACCGCCCAGGTGGCCGGATAGAATGGGGACTGCGAAGGAGCCCCGTTCGTCCACCACGACCACCGCGGGGTCGGTAACTTTGCTCTTCAGGTGGGGAGCAATGGCCCGCACGGCAATGCCGGCGGCACCGACAAAGACCAGAGCGTCCGACTGGTCAAACATTTGGGTCGTCCACTCCGAGAGGCTGAGGGGCTCGTTGCAACGGGCCAGGGAAATGGTCAATCGCGGGGCACCGTTGGAAAGTCGGGGCGGCTGTGCCGTAAAACTCTCCTCAATGCGCCGGGCCAGTTCCTCGCCTTTGGCGGTAAAAGACAAAAGGTCGATCTTCACGCGTTTTCGTTTCCTTTCCCGGTCCGAAACCCGGTGGTGAACTCCGGGTCATAGAGTTTGCTGCGTTCTGGGGTGGCCGTCAGGAAGTCTCCCGCAAAGATCAGGGCTGTGGACTTGACCCCTTCCCGCTCCGCGGCCATAGCCAGAGTCCCGACGGTACAGTAAAGGGTCTTCTCCTCCGGCCAGGTGGCTTTGTAGACAATGGCGGCAGGAGAGTCCTTCGTGAAAGCCCCTTTACAGAGGGCCTCTTCCACTTCTTTCAAAAGCCCTGCCGAAAGGAAGATGGCCATGGAAGCTCCGGAAGCCGCCAGTTTTTCGAGGGCTTCCGCCTCCGGCACCGGAGTCCGTCCCGCCATCCGGGTGAGGATGAGGGTCTGGGAGACCCCCGGCAGTGTGAACTCTGCATTCAGGGCCGCCGCCGCACCAAAGACGCTGGAGACCCCGGGGGTCACGTCATAGGGAATGCCTTTTTCCTCGAGGGCATCCATTTGTTCCCGGATGGCACCGTACATACTGGGGTCCCCCGTGTGGAGACGCACCGTCCTGTGGCCGAGGGCATATTGTTCCACCATCACATCGAGGACTTCTTCCAGGGTCATGGTGGCGCTGTTATAGATAACACAGGACTCTTTGGCCCTGAGCAGTAATTTCGGATTCACGAGGCTCCCCGCATAGATAATGCAGTCGGCCTCTTCCAGGAGTTTTGCCCCCCGCAGGGTGATGAGGTCCTCTGCCCCGGGGCCGGCGCCCACGAAATGGACCATTCTGTTTTCTGCCATGGGTCAGACCTCCTTCCAGCGTTGCAACAAGGTTTCGGCCGGGGGAGTGACGGCCAGCAGACCAAAAACGTTCGAGAAAATGACGGCGCCGATGACAGGCGGGCCCGCTTCTCCGGCGGCCTTCTCCACCCGGGCTTCCAGGTTCTTTTGGACAGAAGCTCCAATGCGGGCCATGGTCGGTTCTCGGAGGCCTGCCTCCGTCAGAAGTTCTAAAGCGGCGTCGGTGGTGGCAGCTTCCAGGATGTCCCGCACCAGCGTCTCCGGCGCCCCGCAGGCGGCCCCATGGACCGCCAAAAGTTCCAGTCGGCAGTCCGCTACAGCAGAATGGGTGTTCATGATGTTTCCGGCAACTTTCACGAGTTTTCCGATGTGCCCCGCCAGGAGCACTTCCCGGTACCCGATGGAGACCGCCGCATCCAGTGCATCGCCCACGTAGTTGGAGATCTTCACAACGGGGACCCCGAGAGCCGACCACCCTTTCCCTTCCAGAAAGTCCCGGCCGTAGTTGCCGGGGGTCAGGAGGACGGCGGGGCGCTCGACCCCGGCCGCTCTTTGGAGTTCATAGGCCTGTCGCAGTTCTACCGCGATAGTATCTTTCAAAGCCTGCTCGCTCATGGGTTCCACGATGCCGGAGGTCCCGAGGACGGAGAGCCCGCCCTCTACCCCCAGTTTCGGGTTGAAGGTCTTCCGGGCCTTCTCCGCCCCGCCGGGGATGGAGATGAGGACCTGAAGGGCACCTTCCGTTGCCGGGTCATATTCCAGTTCTTCGCAGACCTCCAAAACGGCGGCGCGGATCATAGCCCGGGGCACTCGATTGATGGCGGCATTCCCCACGGGCTGGTCCAGTCCGAGTTTCGTCACCCGACCGACCCCGGCGCCACCGTCGATAAGGACAAGGTCCCCGGAGGGGACCCCTTTTGTCACGGTAGCCACCACCAGCATTCCGTCGGTCACGTCGGGGTCGTCCCCCGCATCTTTCCGAATGCCGCAGCCCCGCTCATCGCAGAACTCCGGCAGGACTTCCACGGTCCACCCCTTCGGGGTCCGTACTGAGACACTGGAAGGCGCGCTCCCGGTCAGGAGAAAGGTCGCAGCTCCCTGGGCGGCCAGAGCCGCACAGGTACCGGTGGTGTATCCGCAGCGCAGCTGTTTTGTGCCGCTCTGCACGTAATGTTCAAAAGTCATGTCACAGGTTCTTCCCAAGAATGATGTCTGCCATATGGGCAGGGGTTTCCGCGATGCACGTCGCGCCATAGGACTCCAGCTCTTCTCTGGTCCGGAAGCCCCAAAGGGCAGAAATGCAGGGCAGGCCCGCATTGTGGGCTGTCTTGAGGTCTACATCGGAGTCTCCCACATAGACGGTGCGGGAGGGCTCCGCCTCGAGGGCGTTCATCGCGGCAAAGACGCTGTCAGGAGCCGGCTTCCGGGGCACCCCTTCCTGTTCTCCGAAAGCGACGTCCATGTGGAAGAAGTCCCGATTCAGGTCCTGGACGGCACTGTCTACCTTGTTGGAGACGATGGCCATTTTTACGCCGGCGTCCTGCAGTTCTTTTACGGCTGCCAGGACGCCCTCGTAAGGGCCGGTGGTATCGGTCTGAACCTTCGAGTATACCTCCCGGAAGGTTTGGAAGGCCTCCTCGAAGAGGGGGTTCCCCTCCCCGCCTGGAACAGCGTGGTCCATCAGGTTTCGAATGCCGTTACCGACGAAGTGACGCATCTCCTCGAGCGTTCGCTCCTGCCAGCCGAACCGGCGCAGAGCGGCATTCACCGCTGTCTGCAGGTCCGTCAGGGTGTAAAGCAGGGTGCCGTCCAGGTCGAAGATGACGGTATCATAAGGTCTTTGCTGACTCATACTTTTGCGCTGTGCTCCTTCAGAAGTCTGTATTTCTCGTCCCAAAGTTCCTGGGAGAGATCGACATAGTAGTTGTGGGGGTGCTCGAAACGGGTGACTTCCTCCCAAAGGGTGTCCACCTGCTCCTTGCAGTATTTCTGGATCTCGTTAATGGGTTTGCGCTCGTAGACGCACTTGCCGCCCACGAAGACCGGCTCCAGGAGTTTCCGGACGGTGAAGTTTTCGAGGGTCTTCTGCTTCCAGGTGTAGTCCGGGTCGAAGAGCAGATAAGGCTTGTCCTCATCGATGACTTCATGGGGCAGTGCGAGGACGTCGGCCTCTGCCTTTCCGGTCTCCTTGTCATAAAGGCGATACACTTCCTTGACGCAGGGGTTCGTGACCTTCGTGACGTTTTCGGAGATCTTGATCTTCGGGATGACCTTGCCCTCTTCCTCGATGGCGCAGAGTTTGTAGACGCCGTCCAGGACCGGAGAGGACTTCGCGGTGATCATCCGTTCGCCGACGCCGAAGGACGTGATCTCGGCGCCCTGCTCCAGCATATCGGAAATGAGGTACTCGTCGAGGGAGTTGGAAGCGACGATGCCGCAGTCCGGGAACCCGGCTTCATCCAGCATCTGCCGTGCCTTCTTTGAAAGATAAGTGATGTCGCCGGAGTCGATGCGGATGCCCGCGGGACGGAACCCTCTCGGGACCACTTCCCGGTTGAAAGCTTCAATGGCGTTGGGTACACCGGACTTCAGGACGTTGAAGGTGTCTACCAGCAGGGTGCAGTTCTGGGGGTATTCTTTAGCATAGGCGAGGAAAGCGTCCAGCTCATTGTCGAACATCTGGACCCAGCTGTGGGCCATGGTGCCGAGGGCGGGAATGCCGTAGTCGACGCCGTCGATGGTACAGGCCGTCCCCACAGCGCCACCGATGTAAGCCGCTCGGGCTCCGTGGACTGCCGCCATGGCGCCGTGAGAGCGGCGGGAGCCGAATTCCATGACTGCTCTTCCGTCCGCAGCGCGGACGATGCGGTTCGCCTTAGTGGCGATGAGGCTCTGGTGGTTGAAGAGCATGAGCAGGGCAGTCTCAATGAACTGGGCCTGGATGACCGGTCCCCGGACATGCATGACGGGCTCGTTCGGGAACACGGGAGTCCCTTCGGGGACCGACCATACATCGCAGGCAAACTCGAAATTCCTCAGGTAGTCGAGGAAGTCATCGGCAAACCCACGGCCTTTGAGGTAGCTGAGGTCCTCCTCGGTGAAGTGGAGGTTGTTCAGGTAGTCCACCATCTGTTCGAGGCCGGCTGCAATGACATAGCCGCCGTTGTCCGGCACATGACGGAAAAAGAGGTCGAAGTGGCCGATTGTGTCCTTCAGACCGTTATGAAAATAGCCTCCGCCCATGGTCAGTTCGTAGAAGTCCACGAGCATGGTGATGTTGAGGTCTTTGTCAAAGTAGGTGCTCTTATTGGTGTTCTCCATAAGAAACGCTCCTTTAGAATATTATTTATAAATTAGAGTTATTATAGCACTAGGGAAATAGCCCTTCAACGATTGATGTTTTTTTGCTATAATGGTTTTTGCGAATTTAGAAAAAAGGAGAGGCGATTCATGAGTCGCACCAGAGAACAGCTTCGAGGCACGAAAAACATTTGCGGCATCCGCATCGAGCGGCTTCGAAAAGAAAAAAACATCAGGCAAAAAGACATGCTGGAGTCCTTGGCTTTGCAGGGAGTCCCCATGACCGCTGCCACCCTGTCGAAGATCGAAGGGCAGCACCGAGGTCTGAACGACTTCGAACTGCTGGCCATCGCCAACACATTAGATGTCTCCGCCGATGCCCTCCTCGGGCGGGACGATTGAGGAAGGAGCGCTCTATGGAACCTCAAAACAGCAGTCTTCTTCGAACGTCCCTTTCTCTCTATGGGACCTTCGCCCGCATCGGCTTTTTCATGTTCGGCGGCGGGTATGCCATGCTGCCCCTGTTACAAAAAGAATGTGTCGACAAGCACCACTGGACCGATGAAGAAGAGATCTTAGATGTCTTTGCCATGGCCCAGTGCACCCCCGGCATCATCTCGGTCAACACCGCGACTTACATTGGGAAAAAGCAGGCGGGGCTTCTCGGGTCCGCCCTGGCCACTTTAGGGCTCATCACCCCCAGCATCCTGCTCATCACCCTCATTGCGGCCCTGCTTTCCAACTTTGCAGACCTGGCAGCGGTCCAGCATGCGCTGGCCGCCATTCGCGCCGTAGTGACCGCCCTGATCTTTGCTTCCGTTGTCAAAATGGGGAAAGGCGCTTTGAAACACCCGGTGCAGGTTGCCATTGCCCTGCTCGCCTTTCTGGCCGTCGCCCTGTTCGGCACCTCTCCGGTAGTCATCGTCGTCGCGGCAGCCCTCATCGGCTTTTTATACTTCGGGCTCCTGAGGAAAGAGAAGGAGGCGGACGCATGAAGACCCTGATCCTTCTCTGTTTGAACTTTTTCAAAGCGGGACTCTTCGCCTTTGGCGGAGGTCTTGCCACCCTTCCCTTCATCAACGATATTTCGAACCACCACCCGGACTGGTTCACGAAGGCAGACATTGCCAATATGATCGCCATTTCCGAGTCGACACCGGGCCCCATCGGGGTCAACATGGCCACCTATGTGGGCTACCACGTGGCCGGCATTCCCGGAGCCATTCTGAACACCCTGAGTCTGGTCCTGCCGTCCTTCATCATTTTTTACATTGTGGCAGGCCTCATGAGCCGTTATTCTCAGAACAAGACGGTCATGGCGGTCTTCCAGGGCCTGCGCCCCGCCGCCGTCGGCCTCATTGCCGCTGCCGGCTTCTCCGTCTTCCTCATTGCCCTCTTCCCCGGGTACGACGGGAAAACGCTGTTTGACATGGACAGTCTCACCGGGCTCTTCTCCTGGAAAGCCGGTATTCTGTTCCTGGTCGCCATGGTCGCGACATGCCTGCCGAAGCTCAAAGACCTGCACCCCTTGTGGTACATCGCCGCTGCCACTGTCATCGGCATCGTCTTCCAGTTTTAAAAAACAGCACCGGGGCCACGCTCATTGACCCCGGCGCCAAAAATGATTACAATAAGGCGTAACATTTCGGAAAGGACGTTGTTCCATGCCTCAGCTTTGGAAACGAATCGGTAAAAAGTGCATCGCGGCAGTGCTCACAATGGTCCTGCTCTGCAGCTTGTCTATCCACGCATTTGCAGCGACAGAGACGAAGGCTGTTCAGACACAGGCCGTGTCCACGGCAGCCTCCAAAAAGACCGTCCTCCTGGGAGACTCCCGG
>JAFUZN010000037.1 GCA_017476565.1 Clostridia bacterium | reverse complement strand
GTGATCACACCACTCGGGACATCGATGGAAACGACTTTTCCCGAGGTTTCGTTCAGGGCTTCGAAGACCTCCGTCTGAAGCTCATTGGCGGCCCCCCGGAAGCCGATTCCAAAGAGGCAATCCACAAGAAGCACCCCTCTGTTCAGCGCCCGATCCGCTTCCGGAGTGCCCCAGTCATAGACCGGGACCCCGCCTTTTAGCGCACGGGCCTCATTGACCGCGGCGTCTTCCGCCTTCGCCGGGCCAAAGGCCCGAACGACGGCGACCCCGTAGCCCTGTTCCCGCAGTTTGCGGGCAATGACGAAGCCGTCTCCCCCGTTCTTGCCGCTGCCGGAGAACACCGTGACCGGGCCGTCTTCCGGAGCGTGTTCCTTCCGAAGGAGTTCGGCACACCCGGTCCCGGCCCGTTCCATCAGGGTCAAAAAGTCGGTTCCGATCTCGTTCTCTTTTTCTTCGATGATGCGGATCTCTTCCGCCGTGGTGATGATCATTAGGGCACCCTCTTTCCGTTCCATGGTACCATAAGGCCCCACCTCCCCGCCACCAATTTTCTGTTGAACTTTTCCTATGTATGTTGTAAAATACAGGCAATATCGTAAAACGCACTGACGGAGAGAGTAAGCATTTCGTCCTGTTCCAAGAGAGGGTCCGCCACCGGCTGCAAACGGACCCGTTCAGAGAAACGCTGAAGTTCACTCCCGAGCGGCTTTCCCGAACTCCGAAAGACAGTAAGGAAAGACGGGTCCTTCCGTTACCGGGGAACGAGCGTCCGGGCTTCCGCCGTACATCGCGGGAGAACACCGGGAACTTGGGTGGTACCGCGGAGTTTTGGCTTCGTCCCATTTGGTGGGGCGGGGTCCTTTTTTCTGCTCTTTTTCGGCCGCGCGAAAACCACCGCTCAAAAAAGAGACGTTTTTTGAAAGGAACCAGAAAGCATGGACACGAGAGAACAACTCGAAAAGATCCGCGCAGAGGCCGAACAGGCGCTGAAAAACGCTGCCTCTCTGCATGAGCTGGATGCCGTCCGGGTCAAGTACCTGGGCAAGAAGGGCGAGCTGACCGCCGTCCTCAAGACCATGGGCAAGCTGTCTCCGGAGGAACGCCCGAAAGTCGGCCAGATGGCCAACGAAGTCCGGGAAATCATTTCGGAGGGCATCGACAGACAGAACGAAGCTCTGAAAGCGGCCCAGCAGGAACTGAAACTGAAAGCGGAGACCATCGACGTCACCCTGCCCGGGACCAAAGTGGAAGTGGGCCACAAACACCCCCTTTCCATCGTCCTCGACGAAGTCAAGGAGATCTTCCTTGGCATGGGTTTTGAAGTGGTCGGCGGTCCCGAAGTCGAATGGGACTACTATAACTTTGAGGCCCTGAACATCCCGAAGGACCACCCGGCCCGGGACACTCAGGACACCTTCTACATTACGGAGAACATGCTGCTCCGGACCCAGACCTCCGGCGTCCAGATCCGGACCATGGAGAACAAAAAGCCTCCCATCCGCATGATCGCCCCCGGCCGGGTCTTCCGCAGCGACGCGGTGGACGCCACCCACTCTCCTCTGTTCCACCAGATCGAGGGCATGGCCATTGATGAGGGCGTCACCATGGCAGATCTCAAAGGGACCCTCGAGACCTTCGCTAAAAAGCTTTACGGCGAAGAGACGAAGATCCGTCTCCGTCCCCATCACTTCCCCTTCACCGAGCCCTCCTGCGAGATCGACGTCTCCTGCTTCAAATGCGGCGGTTGCGGCTGCTCCATGTGCAAGGGCGAAGGCTGGATCGAGATCCTCGGCGGCGGCATGGTCCACCCCAAGGTCCTGCGCACCGGCGGCATCGACCCCGAAAAGTATTCCGGCTTCGCCTTCGGCGTTGGCCTCGAACGTATCGCCATGTTCCGCTTCGGACTGGACGACATGCGTCTTCTCTATGAAAACGACGTCCGGTTCCTCGATCAGTTTTAAGGAGGGTTGACGAATGGATCTTTCAAAGAAATGGTTACAGGATTACGTCGACCTGGACGTCGAGGACCGGGAGTTCGCCGAAGCGATCACCATCTCCGGCTCGAAGGTCGAATCCTATGAAACAGAAGGTGCCGAACTGAAGAACATCGTAGTCGGCCATCTCCTGTCCCTGAAAAAACACGAAAACGCTGACAAACTCTGGGTCTGCCGGGTTGATGTCGGGGGCGATGCACCCCTGCAGATCGTCACCGCTGCCCAGAACCTGACGGAAGGGGACTATGTCCCGGTGGCCCTCCACAACTCCGTAGTTGCCGGTGGCACCAAAATCACAAAGGGCAAAATGCGAGGCGAAGTCTCGGAAGGCATGATGTGCTCCGTCGCCGAACTGGGCGTCACCGTTCACGACTTCCCCTATGCCATCGAAGACGGCATCTTCGTTTTGGGAGATGACTGCGAAAAAGTCCCCGGCATGGACATCCGGGAAGCCATCGGCCTCAATGACACCGTCACCGAATTCGAGATCACCTCGAATCGCCCCGACTGCATGAGCATCATCGGCCTTGCCAGAGAGGCGGCCGCCACCTTCCAGGTCCCCCTGAAGCTCCATACTCCGGAGGTCAAGCCCGGAGAAGGAGACGTCAATGACCTTCTGAAGGTCGACATCGAGGCCGCAGACAAGTGCTACCGCTATGCCGGTGCCGTTGTCAAAAACGTCCGTGTGGCCCCCTCCCCTCGCTGGATGAGAGAGCGGCTTCGGGCCTGCGGCGTCCGTCCCATCAACAACATCGTCGACATCACGAACTATGTCATGCTGGAATACGGCCAGCCCATGCACGCCTTTGACCTGAGGTTCCTCGACGGCAACCATGTCGTGGTCCGGGAGGCAAAGGCCGGCGAGTCCATCACCACCCTCGACGGCATTGAGCGTCCTCTGGACGAGACCATGCTGGTCATCGCCGACGAGAACAAGCCCGTCGCCGTAGCCGGTGTCATGGGTGGCGAATACTCCGGCATCATGGAGGACACCGAGACCATCGTCTTTGAGTCCGCCTGCTTCAACGGCCCCTCGGTCCGCCGCACCGCCAAAAAGCTCGGTATGAGAACAGAGGCCTCCGCCCGGTTCGAAAAGCAGCTGAACCCGGATGACTGCGACCTTTGCCTGAACCGCGCCCTTGAGCTCGTACAGCTCTTCGACGCCGGCGATGTGGTCAACGGCACCGTCGACGTATACCCGACTCCGAAAGAAGTGGTCACTCTGCCCTTTGACCCGGACTGGGTCAACAGGTTCATCGGCATCGACTGCCCGGCGGACGAGCAGAAAGCGATCCTCGAGCGGATCGGATTTACCGTGGAAGACGGCGTCATCACGGCCCCCTCGTTCCGGATCGACATCGAATCCCAGGCCGACATCTCGGAAGAAATCGCCCGGTTCTACGGTTACAACAACATCCCGAACACCCAGCTGAGAGGCACCGCTGACGCGTCCCTGACCGACCGGCAGAAATTCAATCGCCTTGTAGAGAACACGCTGCTTTCCAGCGGCCTCTCCGAGACTCAGACCTTCTCCTTCATCTCCCCGAAGGCCTATGACAAACTCTGCCTGCCGGAAGACTCGGAGCTGCGGAACAACATCGTCATCAGCAACCCCCTCGGCGAAGACACCTCGGTCATGCGCCGCACGGGCCTTGCCTCCATGATGGAAGTCCTCTCCCGCAACTACAATAACCGGAATGTCTCCGCCGCCCTCTATGAAGTGGCAACGGTTTATGTCCCCCACGACACACTGGATGAGCTGCCCGATGAAAACCAGCAGATCGTCATCGGTCTGTACGGTCCGGAAGCCGACTATTTCAAGGTAAAGGGCATCCTCGAGAACCTGCTGGAGACTGTGGGCATCCGTCGCTATGACGTCCAGCCCATCACCGACAACCCCTCCTTCCACCCCGGTCGCACCGCGGCTATTATGGTAGAGGGAGAGCAGCTGGCCCTCCTCGGAGAAGTCCACCCGAGCGTCTGCCGGAACTATGACATGAAGACCCGGGCTTTTGCCGCCCTCATCGATATGGAACTGCTGGCCGAAAAGGCAGACCTGGTCCGCCTCTATAAGCAGCTGCCGAAGTACCCGGTCACCACCCGGGACCTAGCCTTCGTTGTCGACCGCATCACTCCGGTCCTGTTCCTCGAAAAGGCCATCCAGAAAGCCTCCGGCAAGATTCTTGAGTCTATCGAGCTCTTCGACGTCTATGAAGGCGAGCAGATCGGAGCCGGCAGGAAGAGTGTTGCCTTCAACCTCATCTTCCGGGCCGAAGATCGGACCCTCACCGATGAAGAGTGCAATGCCGCCGTCCAAAAGGCCATTGCAGCGGCCGAGAAGCTGGGGGCCGTGCTCCGCTCCTGAGTCCTTCCGGGAAAAAGAGTTTGTGTTCTTCCGGTACTTGGTATATAATGAGTCTAATTAAACAGTTGGAGGTGGCAACATGACTGATAAAACGATCCAGTTTTCCATCAAGGACGATTCCGATGCCGAGATGAGAAAGATCCTGGGCGAGGTGTATACCGCGCTGAAAGAGAAGGGCTACAACCCTATCAGCCAGATCGTCGGTTATCTTCTTTCGGAAGACCCGACCTATATTACCACCCACAACAACGCGCGCAGCCTCATCCGGAAGGTCGACCGGGACGAGCTCATGCAGGCTCTGGTCAAGAACTTCCTGGACAAATAAGTCGCGCAGTTTCCAAGAAACGGAGTGAAACCTTTGGCTGAGAAAAAGAACGCTTTCCTGACCTACAAGGGCAAGCCCCTGGTCCGGCAGGGAAACACTCTTTATTACGGCAACATGTATGACCCCTTCGTCTGCATGCTGACCATTACGAAGTCGGAGAAGCAGGGAGACCTCGACATTGCCGAGAAAGTCCGTGTCCAGCTCATGAACACCGACCCCACCTGTCCCCCGACCGAGATCATTGTGAAGACAGCAGAACGTCCCGGCCTCTACCCGGCCATGGCCATTGCCTCCACATGGCTCGAAAAAGCCCTCAAAGACGCTTAAAGAAAACCAAAAGAGACCTCAGGAAACCCTGAGGTCTCTTTTATTTTTCATAATAGTCGAAGCCTTCGACTTCGGCAGTGACTTTGCCGGAAGAGTATTCGGTGAGTTTGGCCCGGAACCGGTCGAGGTTCTCTTCCGGAAGTCGGAAGTGGACCGTCACCCGGTCGGCGAAGTCG
>JAFUZN010000001.1 GCA_017476565.1 Clostridia bacterium | reverse complement strand
GCCATCGAACAAGCCCTGACGGGGGTGCCGGTGGAACAAGAGGCCCTGAAGGCCGCTCTGGCCCCCTTCGACCTCACACAGTATTTTGGCACCATCCCGCAGAAGGAACTTGTCTCCCTTCTGACCGAATAAACAAAAAAGAGCATCCCTCGCGGGATGCTCTTTTTGTGTTTTTTTGGGTAAGCGGAGAAATTGACGATGCCTTTATTGCACCATATTTGACCTGGCTGTAGAAAGCATCAGCTTGATCCGGTTGAGCTGGTTGACCTCTGAGGCTCCCGGATCGTAATCCACGGCAATGATGTTGGCATCCGGATTCGTTGCCCGCAGTTCTTTGATGACGCCTTTGCCGACCACGTGATTCGGCAGACAGCCGAAGGGCTGGGTGCAGACGATGTTGGGGACGCCTTCCTCCAGGAGTTCCATCATTTCGCCTGTCAGGAACCAGCCCTCTCCGGTCTCATTTCCGATCGAGACATGAGGGGCGGCCATTTCGGCAAGGTGTGAGATCTTCGCCGGAGCAGTGAAATGTTCGGATTCTTCCAATTCCCGGACCGCAGTCGAACGGAAACGCTCCAGGGCAAGGATGCCGATGCCGGCAAGGTTTCTGTTCGCACGGCTGCCGCCAAGGTGCTCGTGTTTGTATTTCTGGTTGTACATGCAGTAGAAGAGGAAATCTGTGAGGTCCGGCATGACCGCCTCTGCACCCTCTTCTTCCAGGAGTTCCACGATATGATTATTGGCAAGCGGGGAGAATTTGACCAGGATCTCTCCGACGACGCCGACTTTAGGCTTCACATCGTCTGTGCGGGGCAGGGCATCGAAGTCCCGGACGATCCCCCGGATGATCTTTCGGTATCCGGTGAAGTCCGGATTCTTTTTCTTCAACTGTTCTTTCGCGATGGACGCCCATTTGTCATGTAATCCGTCCGCGGAACCCGGGACCAGCTCGTAGGGCCGGGTGGCGTAGAGGACACGCATGAGCACATCGCCATAGGCAAGAGCTTCCATGGCCTTGACGAGCATGGGGAGAGGGGTCGAGAACCCTTCGTTGGTCTCCATGCCATTGGCGTTCAGCGAGATGACCGGGATGTGGCCCATGCCGGCGTTCTCAAGAGCTCTGCGGAAGAATCCCACATAGTTGGAGGCACGGCAACCTCCGCCGGTCTGTGTCATGAGGACCGCCGTGTGTTCGAGGTCGTACTTTCCGGAGCACAAGGCATCCATGACCTGCCCGACCACGATGAGAGATGGGTAGCAGGCATCGTTATTGACTGTCCGGAGGCCGGCGTCGACCGCATTGCGCCCGTCGTTTTTCAGGACCTCGACTCGGTACCCGAAGGCATGGAACACCGGTTCGAGGAACTGGAAGTGGATGGGAGACATCTGAGGTGACAGAATGGTATAGCCCTCGTCTTGCATCTGCTTCGTGAATTCTGGACGGTGGTAAGCGGAAGGTTTCGGATTTGGAACGAACCCTCTCTGCTCCCGCACTTTGAGCGCCGCGATGAGGGAACGGATCCGGATGCGGGCGGCACCGAGATTATTGACTTCGTCGATTTTGAGCAGGGTGTAGATCTTGCCGGATCCTGTGAGGATGTCCCGGACCTGATCGGTTGTGACAGCATCGACGCCGCATCCGAAGGAATTGAGCTGGATGAGATCGAGATCCTTCCGGGTCTTGACATATTCTGCTGCCCGGTACAGACGAGTATGGTACATCCATTGATCGGTGGCGATGGTGGGCCGGTCTATGGTCCCGAGATGAGAGACCGAGTCCTCTGTCAAAACAGCGAATCCGTAAGAGGTGATAAGCTCCGGGATCCCGTGGTGGACTTCCGGGTCGTCATGGTAAGGACGGCCCGCCAGCACGATGCCACGGTGCCCGGTCTCTTCCATCCACTGGAGAGCCTCTTCGCCCCGTTCCTCGATGTCGGTCCTTGCTGCCGCGAGCTCCAGCCATGCCTTGTGACATGCATCGCGGACCTCCTGCTTTGTGAAAGCATAGTCCCGGAACTTTTGAAGGATGGCTTCCCGGGTAAGCCCTGCGCCCGGACGGACGGCTTCGAGGATCATGTCTTTTTCCGTGAAGGTCCGGACCAGGATGTCGGTCAGGACGGCTTCGCTGGTAAAGGCCATGAAGGGGCTCATGAACATCACATTCTCTTCTGCGAGAGATTCCACATTGTTCCGGATGTTTTCTGCATAAGATGTGACGATGGGACAGTTGAAATGATTGGGGGAATCCGGCGTCTCATTGCGTTCATAGGGGACACAGGGCATGAAAATGAATTTCTGACCCTTCTGGATGAGGTATTCTACGTGGCCGTGGGAGAGCTTTGCCGGATAGCATTCGGACTCTGACGGGATGGATTCGATCCCCATTTCATAGATCTTACGGGAGGAAACAGGGGACAGGACCACACGGAACCCGAGCTCTCGGAAAAACGTGGCCCAGTAGGGGAAATTTTCATACATGCCGAGGACGCGCGGAATCCCCACTTCGCCCCGGAACGCCTCCTCCCCGGAAAGAGAGCGGTATCCGAAGAGCCGCTTTTGTTTGTATTGGAACAGGTTCGGGATATTCCGGGATGATTTCTCTTGGCCGAGTCCGCGTTCACAACGGTTCCCGGAGATGAATTCCCGGCCGTCCCCAAAATCGTTGACGGTGAGGATACAGTGATTGTTGCAATGGGGGCAGCGGCGCATGGACGTCGAGAAATCCAGTGTAAGGATCTCATCGAGGGAAAGCATACCTGTCTTCGGACTGCGGAAATCCTTGCTGGTGGCGGCCAGATCGCTGGCCAGATGATACCGTTCTTTTGCAATCAGGGCTGCGCCAAAGGCACCCATAATCCCTGCGATATCGGGACGGATGACATCTGTCCCGAGCAATCGCTCGATGGAGCGGAGGACCGCATCGTTATAGAAGGTGCCTCCCTGAACGACGATGTGTTGTCCAAGGTCTCTGACGCTGGTCACTTTGATGACTTTATAAAGAGCATTCTTGACCACACTGACTGCCAGACCTGCGGAGATGTCGGAGACTTCCGCGCCTTCCTTCTGAGCCTGTTTGACGTTGGAGTTCATGAAGACCGTGCACCGGGTCCCAAGGTCCGTCGGGTGCTTTGCAAAGAGGGCTGCTTTGGCAAAGTCCTCCACTTTGTAGCTGAGGGAATTGGCAAAGGTCTCAATGAAGGAGCCGCAGCCGGAAGAGCAGGCCTCATTGAGCTGGACAGAGTCGACGGCGCCACCTTTGATACGGATGCATTTCATATCCTGCCCGCCGATGTCGAGGATACAGTCGACCTGCGGGTCAAAGAAGGCTGCAGCATAGTAGTGGGCGATGGTCTCGACTTCCCCTTCATCCAGCTGAAAAGCGGATTTCAGGAGAGCCTCCCCGTATCCGGTCGAACAGCTGTAGGCGATCTCTGCGTCGGCGGGGAGCAGTTCCTGCAGTTGCAGGACAGCCCGCTGCGCAGTCAGGATAGGAGAGCCCTGATTATTGTCATAGTAAGTAAAGAGTAGGGAGCCGTCCTCCGCGATGAGCGCCAGTTTCGTCGTGGTGGACCCGGCGTCGATCCCGAGATAGCATTTCCCGTGGTATTCCCGGATGTCGGACCGGCGGACTTTTGTCTTTTCATGACGGGCGGTAAAGTTTCGGTATTCGTCCTCCGTACGGAACAGCGGCTCCATGCGCTGGATCTCGGTATCCATTTTGACACCGCTGCGAAGGGCGTCAATCAGACTGTCAATGGAGCGAGCTCCATGATCCGCTTCTGCATTCATGGCAGAACCGATCGCGGCAAAGAGATGAGAGTTCTCCGATGCGATGATGGCGTCTCCGGTCAGACCCAGTGTGCGGATGAAGGCCTTTCTCAGTTCCGGAAGGAAGTGGAGCGGGCCCCCGAGAAATGCGACATTGCCCCGGATGGGCTTCCCGCAGGCGAGCCCCGAAATGGTCTGGTTGACGACGGCCTGGAAAATGGAGGCGGCCAGATCCTCCCGGGTGGCACCTTCGTTGATGAGCGGCTGGATGTCGGATTTGGCAAAAACGCCGCAGCGGGCGGCGATCGGGTAGATCATCTGATAATGTTCGGCGTACTCGTTGAGGCCCCTTGCATCTGTCTGCAGGAGCGCTGCCATCTGGTCGATAAAAGATCCGGTCCCGCCGGCACAGATGCCGTTCATACGCTGGTCGATGCCGCCGGTGAAGTAAATGATCTTCGCATCTTCTCCACCCAGCTCGATGGCGACATCGCAGTGGGGAGCCGTATGCTTCAAGGCCGTGGCGACTGCCACAACTTCCTGCGTGAAGGGGACCCCAAGATGACCTGCCAGTGTCAGTCCGCCGGAACCGGTAATGACAGGGGACAGCTCGATGGTGCCGAGTTCCTCTTTCGCCTCGACCAGCAGGTCTGCCAGAGTCTCTTGGATGTTGGCGAAATGCCTTCTGTAGTCGGAAAAGAGCAACTGGTCTTCCGGGTCCAAAATGGCGATTTTTACTGTGGTCGAGCCGATGTCGATCCCGAGCCGGAAATTGTGATCCATTCCTTTACCTCCGCGTATTTTTCCTATATAATCAAATCGTGAGACACTATGTCTTATGATATTGTAAGAAAATACATGATGACCATCAAGCGACAATTTTTCCTTTGCTGTCTCATGAAATGCACAATCGAGGTGATTGGGATGAGAAAACAACCGGAACTTACTGAGACGACTCACCAGCATCTGAAGGAGACCGTCTGGAATCTCCTGAAGGAGAGGCCGATCGAACGGATCACCATTAGCCAGGTCACAGAAACCGCCAATGTGCACCGCAGTACGTTTTACCGCTATTATCACGACGTCTACGAGGTACAGGAGGAACTGGAACAGGAGACTTTGCAGGCAATCTCAGACCATTTGAGTTTTATCAAAGAAGGAAATGTCACGGAACTGCCTCTGACGGGGCTGAGCGGGTACCTGCAGCAGGTACTGGTCAACAATGCAGAGCGGGTTCATTTTCTGAAGCTCCGCTCTGTGGAAGGCACCTTTCTGAAAGAACTGAAAAGCATCATAGCGAGGTTCCTCAACGAGATGGTCTATGGGGAATTTTCCGATTTGGAAAGAGAGTTCCTTCTAGAGTATTTCTCTTCCGTCTTTTTGACGAATATGGAGTTTTTCTGGCAACATCCCAATGAAGAAACCCTCCCAACAATGATCCGCATCACGCAGCGGATCATGTTGGAAGGGCTGGCTTCCGCTATGATCGATATAGAAAAACCCACCGGGCCGGTGTCGAAACGATGATGACCTGCCTCTTAAGACAGGTGGGTGTTCCTCTGCCGGCTTCCATGCTCCCAGCGTCCCAAAAAGGGGAGGTCTGCATTCCACCGACTATCCGAACTCCCTAATAAAACGTGTTGGGTCAAAAATGTTTCGAGAGTGTCGAACCCAGTAGGCTGTTCAACGTATGTAGTTTTTTAGTCGAGCTCTTCCGGCTCTTCTTCCGGAACGGCATCGGCTTCAATGACATCAATTTCAAAGAGGTCTGCCAGACGTTCTTCGAAAATTTCTGCCACTTCATCAAATTCCTCGTCATCTTCAATGGCGGCAAGGTAAGTTTCGTCGCCCTCTTCTATGACTCTTAAAATGATGAGCTCGGAGTCGGACTCCAGCATTTCTTCTTCCGTTTCAAAGGTGGGGAGCATGGCCACATACCGGCCCTGGTCCGTTTCAATCCGATCCAGCTCTTCAAAAACGTGTTCTACGCCGTCGTCGTCCTGAACGGTAATTAAATTGGGGTTGTATTCCTGTTCGTTATCCATAACGCTGCAGCTCCTTCTGTTTTTCTGCCTACATTGTAGAAGGTTACCGCAAAGATTTCAACACTTGACTTTTCCATTGTTTTCTGAATTTCAAAAAATATGATAAAATAACTGCATTACAGAAAGGACAAAAGTCCGGATAGACGGAGCTTTTGTCCTTTACCAGAGGAGCATTTGTTTTGACACAACTGGAATATCAGGCACTTCGAAATACCATAGAATACCATATGGACCGGTACTACAACCAGGATGCCCCGGAAATCTCGGACTATGAGTATGACCGGCTCATGCAGGAACTGAAAGCGGCCGAGGCAGAACACCCGGAGTGGGTGGACCCGGACTCGCCTTCCCAGAAGGTGGGGGGCACCGTCAAGCGGGAGGCCGGGGTCAAAGTCACCCATACAGTCCCTATGCTCTCCATTGAGGACGTCTTCGAACCGGAGGCGGTCCGTGCCTTTGTGGAAAAGGTCCGGGCTACTCACCCGGAGGCGAAGTTCTCCGTTGAAGTGAAGGTGGACGGACTTTCCATGTCTGTCACCTACCGGCGGGACGGGGAAGGCCCCATGCGTCTGGTTCTCGCCGAGACCCGGGGCGACGGGTTCATCGGAGAAGATGTCACGGCCAACGCCATGGTCATCCCGGACGTCCCTCACACCCTGGACCTGCCCTATGACCTGCTGACTCTTCGGGGCGAAGTCTACATGAGTCACGAAGACTTTGAAAAATACAATGAACTCCAGGAAGAACTGGGGAAGAAGACCGCTGCAAACCCTCGGAACCTGGCCGCCGGCACTCTCCGGCAGCTGGACACCTCCGTTACGAAAGAACGGGGCCTTCAGATGTTCATCTTCAACGTCCAGGAGGGTCCGGAAGAGCTGACCCGGAGCCACTGCGCCGGCATGGACACTTTGGCTGCTACGGGCGTCCCCGTCGTGTTCCATCGCCTCTGCGAGACCGCTGACGAAGTCCTCGCCACCATCGAAGAGATCGGGGAGATGCGGGGAGACCTCGGCTATGACCTGGACGGCGCTGTCGTGAAAGTCGATGAAGTCGCTCTGCG
>JAFUZN010000036.1 GCA_017476565.1 Clostridia bacterium | reverse complement strand
GCCCTTCAATGCCTTCAATATAGTCGTTGACACCGTTGGACAGCGCCAAAATGAGGGCGATGCCGATGATGCCTACGGAACCGGCAAAGGCGGTCAGGAACGTCCGCCCCTTTTTCGTGAGCAGGTTATTGATGGAGAGGGACAGGGCCGTCAGGAACCCGAGTTTGGTCTTCGGAGTCTTCTTTTGGACGGTCTCCCCTTCTCCCACTTCCACAGGACGGGTATCGGAAATGATCTGTCCGTCCCGCAGGTTGATGATCCGGTTGGCGTACTCGTCGGCCAGCTCCGGGTTATGGGTGACCATGATGACCAGCCGGTCGGAGGCCACCTCCTGGAGGAGGTCCATGATCTGCACGGAGGTCTTCGTGTCCAGAGCACCGGTGGGTTCGTCCGCCAGAATAATGTCCGGGTCATTGACGAGAGCCCGGGCAATGGCCACTCTCTGCATCTGTCCGCCGGAGAGCTGATTGGGCTTTTTGTGCCCCTGGTCCCCGAGGCCGACCTTTTCCAGGGCCTCCTGGGCCAGGGCTCTCCGCTCTGACGCCGGCACATCGGAAATGGTCAGGGCCAGTTCGACATTGCTGAGGACCGACTGATGGGTGATCAGGTTGTAGTTTTGGAAGACAAAGCCGATAGTGTGGTTCCGGTAGGAGTCCCAGTCATTGTCTTTGTATTCCTTGGTAGAGACGCCGTCGATGACGAGGTCCCCGGAGTCATATCGGTCGAGGCCGCCGATAATATTCAGCAAAGTCGTTTTCCCGGACCCGCTGGGGCCCAGGATGGCGACGAATTCATTGTCCCGGAAGGTCAGGGAGACATGGTCCAGAGCGATCTGCTCCAGTTCTCCGGTCACATATTTTTTGCTGATTCCTCGAACTTCTAGCATAGGGAAACTTCCTTTGAGAATTAGTGAAAGCGCTGTTTCGGCGCTTTGGTGTCACAGTAGACACAGCGGTAAGTGACCGTTTCCCGATCGGTCAGCTTGAACTTGTGGGGCAGTTCCTGCTCCACAGACGTGATGCATCGCGGGTTGCGGCAGCGGATGACGTCAGAGATGGTCTCCGGCAGCTCCGGATGCAGTTTATCCACTTTCTCTCCGTCTCGGATGACATTGACCGTGATCTGAGGGCCGATGAATCCGAGGATATCCAGGTCGAGGTCGATGACCTCGCCCACTTTGATGATGTCTTTGCGTCCGTACTTATCGCTGGACGCATTTTTGATGATGGCCACTTCACACTGGAGCCGGTCCAGCTTGAGATAATGGTAAAGTTCCATCCCGCGGCCGGCGGGAATGTGGTCGATGACGAGGCCGTCAACAATGGTGCCGATGATCATGTCAGTCCACCCCCCAGTAATTTCAGCATGAGTGCCATACGGATGTATTTCCCGTTGCGGACCTGCTTGAAATAACAGGCTCTCGGGTCTTTATCGATCTCCACCGAGATCTCGTTGACACGGGGCAGCGGGTGCAGGATCGACAGGTCTTCTTTGGCATACTGGAGTTTGTCCGGGGTCAGGATGTAGGTATCCTTCAGCCGAAGGTAGTCGGCTTCATTGAAGAACCGCTCTCTCTGGACCCGGGTCATATAAAGGACGTCGAGGTCCGGCATGGCGGTCTCCAGGGAGTCCGTCTCCTCATAGGTGATGTTCCCCTTTTCCAGGATCTCCGTCCGGACATTTTCCGGGATCTTCAGCTCTTCCGGAGAAATGAGCACAAAGCGGACGTTTTCGTACCGGCTCATGGCCGCGATGAGCGAATGGACAGTCCGGCCGAACTTCAGGTCGCCGCAGCAGCCGATGGTCATGGTGTCCAGTCTTCCCTTCTCCCGAGAGATGGTGAGAAGGTCGGTCAGGGTCTGGGTGGGGTGGTTGTGACCGCCGTCCCCGGCATTGACCACGGGGATCTGCACGTTCTTTGCCGCCACATAAGGAGCGCCCTCTTTCGGGTGCCGCATGGCGATGATGTCCGCAAAGCACTCGACGGTGCGAGCCGTGTCCGCGACGCTCTCTCCTTTGGAGACCGAGCTGTCCGTCGCGGAAGAGAAGCCGATGACATTGCCGCCCAGTTCATACATGGCCGACTCGAAACTCAGGCGGGTCCGGGTCGACGGCTCATAGAAAAGCGTGGCCAGCTTTTTACCGGCACACTTGGACCGATAGTCCTCCGGGTGGTCGATGATGTCGCCGGCCTTGGCCACGAGTTCGTCGATCTCTTCCCGGGAGAGGTCCAGAATATCGATGAGGTCTTTGGTCATCTCAGTTGTTCCCTCCGATCCAGCTTTCATCGGATGGGTTATCCCGGAATTTGCGGATGCGGTCGGCATCGCCGGGCTGGATGTAGTTCTCTTCCACGGCCGCTTCGATGAGGGTGTCGAGGTTCGTCAGGCTCACGTTCTTCACATTGGCGGCTGCCAGGCGGTCCACAGATTTCTGCATCCCGTAAGTGAAGATGCTGACGATGCCGAGGACTTCAGCCCCCGCCTCTCTCAGGGCGTCCACCACTTCGATGACGCTGCCGCCGGTGGAGATGAGGTCTTCGACCACCACTACTTTCTGACCGGCTTCCAGCTTGCCTTCAATACGGTTCTGGCGGCCATGGTCCTTGTTGCCGCCCCGGACATAACCCATGGGCAGTTCCATCATCTGGGCGACGATGGCGGCGTGGGCAATACCGGCGGTGGAGGTGCCCATCAGAACTTCCGCGTCAGGATAAACCTCTTTTATGACGCCCATAAGACCTGTTTCCACATCGGTACGGACCTGGTGGTCGGACAGGACCAGCCGGTTATCACAGTAAATGGGGCTTTTGATGCCGGAAGCCCAGGTAAAGGGGTCATCCGGTCTTAAAAATACCGCGCGGATCTTCAAAAGGTCTTTGGCGATTTGCTTGCTCATAGTCTGTTTCCTCCTGTTCTCAACCTACAAATTCCTGAACACAGCGTCTCCAGGCGGCCACCGGGTCCTCTGCCGCGGTGATGGGCCGGCCGACGACGATGTAGTCGGAATTGGCTTTTGCTTTTTCCGGTGTCATGATGCGGACCTGGTCGCCGACGTCTCCGTCCGCAAACCGGATCCCGGGAGTCACCGTGAGGAACATGTCTCCGCAGTGTTCATGGATGACTTTCGCTTCCAGGGGCGAACAGACGACACCGTCGAGCCCCGCTTCCCGGGCATTCTCTGCGTAGTGGAGCACGGTCTCCTGCATGCCGGCACCGATGAGCAGTTCTCCCTGCATGCGCTCCTCCGAAGTGGAGGTCAGCTGCGTGACCGCAATGACCAGAGGACGGCTTCCGTCCGGTCGGGTGACTCCTTCCATGGCAGCTTCCATCATGGCTCTGGTGCCGGCGGTGTGCAGGTTCACGATGTCGGCCCCCAGGGTCGAGAGGACCCGCATGGTCTTTTCCACGGTGTGGGGAATGTCATGAAGTTTCAAGTCGAGGAAGACCTTGTGGCCCCTCCCTTTCAATTCTTTGACGATGTCCGGACCGGCCGCATAAAACAGCTCCATTCCGATCTTGACAAAGGGGCGTTCCTCCCCAAATTGCTCCAAAAAGGCGATGGTCTGGTCTCTGCCCGCAAAATCGCAGGCAATGATGACGTCTTTTCCCATTAGTGTGCTCCTCCTATCATATCCGTAAGGGTTTGGAACCCATATTTCTCCATAGTCTCCGGCAGGGCTTCCACGATTTTGAGGGAAGCCAGGGGGTCTACCAGGTTGGCCGCCCCGACTTCGACGGCGCTGGCTCCGGCCAGCATCAGTTCCAGTACATCTTCTGCGCTTTGGACACCGCCCATTCCGATGATGGGAAGGCCCGTTGCCTCATAGACCTGGTACACCATGCGGACCGCCACCGGGAAAATGGCGGGGCCGGAAAAGCCTCCCATTTTATTGGCGATGACGGGTTTCTGTGTCTTCAGAGAAATGCGCATGCCCATCAGGGTGTTGATGAGGCTGATGCCATCGGCCCCCGCCTCTTTACAGGCAACCGCGATCTCTGTGATGTCGGTGACATTGGGGCTCAGTTTCATATAGACGGGCTTCTTCGTGACCGCTTTGACTGCCTGGGTCACTTCCGCGGCACTGTTCGGGTCGGTCCCGAAGGACATGCCGCCGTTGTGGACATTGGGACAGCTGATGTTGATCTCGAGAAGACCGATCTGCTCTTCTTTATCCAGTTTCTCCGAGGCCACCACATAGTCTTCGATAGAAAACCCGGAGATGTTGGCGACGGCCGGTTTGTGAAACACCTTTTTCAGCTTCGGCAGTTCTTCCGAGATGACTTTGTCGACCCCAGGGTTCTGAAGACCCACCGAGTTGATGAGTCCTTCCGTACACTCTGCAATGCGGGGCGTCGGGTTACCAAAACGGGCTTCCCGGGTGGTCCCTTTCAGGGCAATGCTGCCGAGGGCATTGATGTCATAGAGGTCTGCGAACTCATAACCGAACCCGAAGGTCCCGCTGGCAGGGATGATGGGGTTGTCCAGGGTGAGCCCGGACAGGGTCACTTTCGTGTTCACCATAGGACTTCCTCCCTTTCCAGTACCGGTCCGTCTTTGCAGACCCGTTTATTCCCGTTCTTCGTCTGTATGGAGCAGCCCATACAGGCTCCGAAGCCACAGCCCATGCGCTCTTCAAAGCTGTATTGACCACCGGTCACAGCGGTGGCTTCAATGGCCCGAAACATGGGGGCCGGACCGCAGGTGTAAAAGTAGCTGTAGTCAAGGTCTTTCAGGACGTCGGTAACGAACCCCTTCGTGCCGGCAGACCCGTCCACCGTAGTCACGTAGATCTTTCCGCCGGACCCTTCCAGCAGAGTTTCAAACTCTTCTTTCAGGAAGACTTCCTCCGACGTATTGAACCCCAGAATAACGCTGGGGCGCTTCCCCTCCCGGAGCAGCGCCTTGCAAAGGCCAAAGAGAGGCGGGACTCCGACACCGCCGCCGATGAGGACGGGAGTCTCTCCGGAGAGAGCGGTGTCAAAACCGTTGCCGAGGCCGCAAAGGAGGTCAAAGGATTCCCCTACGGGAGTCGCGGCCAGGGCCTCCGTCCCGTGCCCCACCACTTTGTAGATCAGGGTCAGGGTATCTTCTGTCCAGTCGCAGACCGAAATGGGCCGGCGCAGGTAAAAGCCGGGGACCCGGATGTTCACAAACTGCCCCGGAGCGGTGATGGCACCTTCCAGGGGGCCCTCCAGCACCATGCGGAAAACGTTGTCTGTCAGCGCACGGTTGGAACTGACCGTAAACGTGTTCTGTATCATTCCGTGACCTCCACATCTTCCGCCTGATAAACGACTTTTCCTTCGTGGACCGTCAAAAGACAGCGTCCGTAGACTTCCGTACCCGCAAAAGGCGTGGCCCGGCCCTTCGACAGGAATGTCTCCGGATCCACCACATATTTCTCGTTCAGGTCAAAGACCGTGAAGTCCCCTTTCTTGAAGGGGACGCCGAAGCGAACCCGGGGGTTGATCGCCATCAGTTCCACCAGCCGGTCGAGGGTGATGTGGCCCGGGCGAACCAGGTAGGTGTAACAGACCGGGAAGGAGGTCTCGATGCCGACGATTCCGAAAGCGCTGCCGGCAAGGCCCTTCGCCTTCTCCTCTTCCGAGTGAGGGGCGTGGTCGGTGGCGATCATATCGATGGTGCCGTCCTTGAGGCCTTCGATGAGGGCGACTCGGTCTTCAGCGGATCGCAGAGGCGGGTTCATCTTGAACCGGCCTTCCTCCAGAAGGAGGCTGTCATCGAGGGCGATGTAATGGGGTCCGGTCTCACAGGAAATATTTACGCCCCGGGCTTTGGCCTTGCGCACAAGGTCGATGCCCTCCGCCACCGAGACGTGGCAGACGTGATAGCGGCACCCGGTCTGCTCCGCAAGGATGATGTCCCGGCGGATCTCTGCCGTCTCGCTTTCCGGGTTCTGGCCCCGGTGACCGTGGAGACGGGCGTAGTTGCCGGCGTGGATATAGCCTTTATTGGAAAACTTGTTGATCTCGCAGTGAGCGCAGACGATCTTATCGACCTTAGCGGCTTTTTCCATGATCTCTTTCATCATGTCCGCTGTCTGGATCCCCTGGCCGTCGTCGGAGAACCCGAAGACATAGGGGGCCAGTTCTTCGATGGGAACGATCTTTTCCCCTTTTTCGCCGACCGTCAGAGAAGCGTAAGGGTAACAGTCGATGACCGCGTCCCGGTCAATGATGTCCTGTTCCAGCTTCAGATGTTCGAGACTGTCCGGCACCGGGTCCAGGTTGGGCATGGTGGCCACTCCGGTGAACCCGCCGTGGGCCGCCGCCCGGCTTCCGGTGAGAATGGTCTCCTTATAAGAAAAACCCGGCTCTCTGAAATGCACATGCACATCAAAAAAACCGGGAAATAACGTATAACCGTTCACGTCGGAAACACGGGGACCGCCGGAAACGAAATCGTCAGTCATGAGATTGTCAGCCTGGACCAAAAGGTCCCTCATGGAAAACTTCATAGCAGTACCTCGCCGTTCGATGATTTCTTTTTTAATATTATAAACAATAATGTGAAAAAGTAAACTATTCCACCCGCCAAAAAAGCAGCCCCGAAGGTGCTGCTTTTTGTTCAATACGTTTCGGCGATTTCCACCCGGTCATGGGCAAGGTCCAGGACGAAGATGGTTTTGTGTTCCGGGTCCTCCGGGACCCGTTGCATATTCTTGAGCCGTGCAAAGAGATCTGCCGCCGGAGAAGAGCCGTCGTACAGTTTCTGATAGAGGGTATAGACATACATCTGCGGATCGTTGTCCGCTTTCTGAAGAGACTCGAAAATGGTGCGGGCATTGCGCTCGACCCATTCCTCTCCCATCAGTTCCCGGAACTTATCCTGGGCGAGGAGTTTACCTTCTTTGAGAGTCATATCTTTTGCCTCCTGAAGCTTACCACTGTTCCGCGAGGTCGTAGATGAGCCGTTCGGTCTTTTCCCAGCCAAGGCAGGGGTCCGTGATGCTCTGGCCGAAGACCCCGCCGCCGACTTTCTGACAGCCGTCCTCAAGGTAACTCTCCACCATGAAACCTTTGACCAGGTTCCGGACGGTGCTGTCATAGTGAGCGCTGTGGATGACGTCTTTGGCGATGCGGATCTGTTCCTTGTACTGCTTGCCGGAGTTGCAGTGGTTTGTGTCCACGATGATGCCGGGGTTCTTCGCTCCGGTCTCTTCGTAGAGCCGGCCCACGGTCAGCAGGTCTTCGTAATAGTAGTTCGGATGGGTGTTGCCGTATTTGTCGACCCGGCCCCGCATGATGGCGTGGGCCCAGGGGTTCCCCTGAGTCTGCACTTCCCAGCCCCGGTAGAGGAACTTGTGTCCGTTCTGAGAGGCGATGATGGAGTTCATCATAACGCTGAGGTCGCCGCTGGTGGGGTTCTTGAGACCGCAGGGCACTCCGACACCGGAAGCGACGATGCGGTGCTGCTGGTCCTCCACCGAACGGGCTCCCACCGCCACATAAGAGAGCAGGTCCGAAAGGTACCGATGGTTCTCCGGGTAGAGCATTTCATCGGCACAGGTAAAGTCGGTCTCCTTCGCAATGTCCGTGTGGAGCTGGCGGATGGCGATGATCCCCTCCAGCATGTCTTCCCCCTTCTCCGGGTCCGGCTGGTGGAGCATGCCCTTGTAGCCGAGGCCCACCGTACGGGGTTTGTTCGTATAGACTCTCGGGACAATGAAGATCGTGTCTTTGACCTTGTCATAGACTTTGGCCAGACGGGTCATGTATTCGAGCACGGCGTCTTCCCGGTCGGCAGAGCAGGGTCCGATGATCAGGCAAAGCTTCTTGCTTTTCCCTTCAAAGATGTCGGCCAGTTCTCTGTCTCTCGCATCTTTGATCTCTTTGATGCGGTCACTGACCGGGAACTCCTGCTTGAGTTCGAGAGGGGTCGGCAGCTTCCGCTGAAATTCCATTTGCATTTCCACAAGGCATTCTCCTAACTGTGGGGTCTGAGTATTCGCGATTTATTTTGTACTGTTCTTCCCCTTCTGGTCCCGTTCCCGTATGATATACCGGGTGGGGGTCCCGTCGAGGCCGAACACTTCGCGGATCTGATTATCAATATACCGCTGATAACTGTAGTGGAACAGGTCTTTTTTGTTTACAAAGCACACGAAGGTCGGGGGCTTTGTGGAGGCCTGGGTCATATAGTAGATTTTCAGCCGCTTGCCTTTGTCGGTAGGCGGCTGGACCCGGGCCGTGGCCATAGCGAGGACATCGTTGAGTTTCCCCGTCGAAATACGGACACTGTTTTGGTCGTTCACGAAGGTGATGAGTTCATAGAGGTTATCGAGGCGCTGTCCGGTCTTTGCCGAGATAAAAATGATAGGAGCATAAGACATGAAGGAAAAGTCATGTTCCAGCTTCTTTCGGTAGTTCTGCATGGTTTTGCCGTCTTTTTCGTAGGCATCCCACTTGTTGACCGCAATGATACAGGCTTTCCCCGCTTCATGGGCGAGGCCGGCCACCTTGCTGTCCTGCTCGGTGAAGCCCTCCAGGGCATCGATCATGATGACACAGACGTCGGCCCGGTCAATGGCCATCTTGGCCCGAATGACACTGTACTTCTCGATCCGTTCATCGACCCTCGACTTTCGACGCAGACCGGCGGTGTCGATAAATAGGAAACTGCCATAGTCATTGTCGATCTGGGTGTCGGTGGAGTCCCGGGTGGTGCCGGCAATGCTGGACACGATGGTCCGCTCTTCCCCGCAAAGCTTATTGACGAGAGAAGACTTGCCGACATTGGGTTTTCCGATGACAGCGACTTTGATGACAAAATCGTCCTCTTCGGTCCCGGCGTCGGCCGGCAGGTGCTGCAGGACGGCGTCGAGCAGGTCCCCTGTGCCCCGTCCGTGGACGGAAGATACCGCAATGGGGT
>JAFUZN010000035.1 GCA_017476565.1 Clostridia bacterium | reverse complement strand
AGGAGCAGGCCCGTCAGCGGGCAGAAGTCCAGGCCCGCCGGGAAGCGGAAGACGCCGCCCGAGCTGCGGCCGCTGAGGAGGCCCGTGCAGAGCAAGAAGTTCGTGCTGCGGTCGCAGAGACGCCGGCAGAGCCCGACGAGTTCCTGGCCGCCGAACAGGAGGCTGCCCTTGCAGCGCCTGAAATCGTGACCGAAGTCCCGGTCGAAGCCCCGGTCGCAGAACCGGCGGTGGAAGAAGACCTCTCCGCCAAAGCGGCGGCAGACGTCGACCGGTTCTTCGCCGAAGCCCAGGCAGAGGAGCCGGCCGTCGAAGTCGAACCGGTCGCAGAACCGGAGCCGGTCGCGGAGACCGCTTCGGCAGAGCTCACTAAGCCGGCCCTTGCCCCCGAGCTCCGTGCAGAGCTGGAGGCCAAAGCGGCCACTTACCGTAAGAATATTGACGATGCCAGAGCCGCTTTGGCGGCCACCTGGAACCCCGCCATGAAACAGCGGCTCCAGGACCGCATCAATCAGACCGCCGCAAAACTCGCGGAAGTTGAGGCACAGCTTTCATGATCTTTCTTATCGCGACTCAAAACTCTCATAAAAAGACCGAATTCCAGCGGATCCTGGCGCCCTTAGGCGTCGAGATCAGGACCGCCGGAGAACTGGGCCTGACCTACCCCGACGTGGAGGAGACCGGCACCACTTTTGAAGAGAATGCCCTCCTCAAAGCCCGGGCGGGATGCCTCCTCAGCGGGGTCCCCACCGTGGCCGATGACTCCGGTCTCTGCGTCGACGCCTTAGACGGCGCCCCCGGGCTATACTCCGCCCGGTGGAGTTCCGACACCGAAGGGGAAAACGGCGACGATGAAGAGAACAACGATAAGCTCCTCCGACTCCTGAAGGGAGTCCCGGACGAGGAGCGGACCGCCCACTATGTGGCGGCCGTCGCCGCAGTCTTCCCGGACGGACGGGAGTTCGTCGTCCGGGGGGAGTGTTACGGGCGCATCGCCCACGAACGGCACGGGAGCGGTGGCTTCGGCTATGACCCCCTGTTCCTCGTGTCCACGGCGGGCACCGAGTCCAATGAACAGGCGGCCTCCGGAGACTTCACGAAGACCTTCGGAGAAGTCGACCCGGCCGTGAAAGACGCCCAGTCCCACCGGGCCCGGGCGCTGAACAAAATGTATGACCTATTGAAAGAAGAGCTTTGAACCATGACCAGCAAAGAACGCGCAGCGCTGCGGGCAGAGAGCCACAGCCTGGACCCGATCTTCCAGATCGGGAAGGGCGGCCTGTCCGACGCCTTCTATAAACAGGTCGACGAGGCCCTGACCACCCGGGAACTCATCAAAGTCCGGGTGCTCCTCGAGACGACCCCTATTTCTCCGAAGGAAGCAGCTCAGGAACTGGCAGCCCACACCGGGGCGGAAGTCATCGGTGTCGTGGGCGGTGTCATCATCCTGTACCGCTACAGCCAGGAGAAACACGACAAGGAAAAACAAAAGGAAAAGAACATCAAAAAAGCCGCGGCCGCCAAAAAGCGGAAGGCCCGGCTCGAAGCGAAAGGCACCCATAAGCTCCGCACGAAGCGGTAAGCTGCGACGGGCCCCGGGAATGCGAGACCCGGGCTATAGAAGAGAGAAAGGTGACACCATGCGCATCGGTATTTTCGGAGGCACCTTCAACCCGCCCCACCGGGGACACCGGCACATCGCGGAGGATTTCAGAGAACAGATGGCCGCCATCGGGCTGCCCCTCGACAAGGTCCTCATCATCCCCACCTTCGTGCCGCCCCACAAAGAGACTCCGGACCTGGCTTCCGGGGAAGACCGCCTCGCCATGTGTGAAATGTGTTTTCGGGAGACGCCGGAAGAAGGCGACGCCGTTTTCGAAGTCTCTGACTACGAGATCGCCAGGGCGGACGTCAGCTACACCTATATGACCCTCGAGCACCTGCACGAGGAGTGGCCCGGGGCAGAACTCTACTTCGTCATGGGGGACGATATGCTCCTGTACCTGCCGAAGTGGGCCCGACCGGAGAAGATTTTGGAGGACGCCGTCCTCGTCTCCACCATCCGCTCCCACGAGTGTACGGTGGAAGCACTGAAGGCCTTTGCCAAAGAGACTTACCCGGACCAGTACGCCGCCGGCCGCTTCCTCTTCTTTGAAAGCGAGCCCTTCCCCGTGAGTTCCACGGAAGTCCGGGCACTGGTCAAAAAGGCAGACCGGCCCATCGCCAAAGAAACACTGAACAAACTGCTGGACCCCGAAGTCCTGCAGTACATTCTGGAAAGAGAGCTGTACCAATGAGCGAGACCTTGAAGCAACTGTGGGAGAACCCCGCAAACCCCGAACTGGACGTGGCCATTCAGGCTGCGGAAGCCGCCAATGTCTGCACCGCCGGCACCAGAGAACTGACCCCGGAGGAGCTGGAGTGCCACCTCGGCCGGGTCGAAGAGTTCAAAGCCATCCTGAAAAAACAGGTGGAGCCCCGCCGTTACCAGCATTCCCTGAACGTGGGCGATGCCGCCCGGGAACTGGCGGAATTGAACGGCGTCGACCCCGGGAAAGCCTACCTCTGCGGACTGCTCCACGACATTGAGAAAAACCGCCCCTTAGACGAGCAGGAGCGGTACATGCGACAGCTGGGAGACCTGATCCCGGACCACGTGATCGCGAACCCGAAACTGTGGCATGCCCCCGCCGGCGCCGCCTTCATTCGGGACGAGCTCGGCATTCTTGACGCCGATATGATCCGTGCTATAAAATACCATACGACCGGCCGGCCCCATATGAGCCCCCTGGAAAAAGTGCTGTATGTGGCGGACTACGTCTCCGTTGAGCGGGACTACCCCGGCGTCGAGACCGTCCGCGAAGCCGCTTATCGGAACCTCGATGAAGCCATCCTCATTGGCGGCCGTTTCACCCTCATCTCCCTTCTGGAGCGCTACCGCAAAGTGAACTATGACACTTTCGCGATGTACAATGAAGTGGCCGAACTCATGGGGGCCCGCTTCGAAGAAGCGGCAGCCAAAGCGGAAGAAGAGGCCCGGGCCAAAGTGGCCAAGGTCGAAAACCCCGAACGTTGACCAAGTTATTGGAGGAAATACATTACATGACCAGCTTAGAAGAAGCCAAGAAAATCGCCGAAGTCCTGGACGGGAAAAAGGCCCGGGACGTGAAAGTGCTGAAGGTCGCGGACCTCACCTTCGTCGCCGAGTACTTCGTGCTTGCAACGGGTACTTCCAGCACCCAGGTCAAGTCCCTGGCCGAAGAAGTGGAATACCAGCTGAAGGAAGCCGGCGTCCCCGGCCACCTGGAGGGGAAAGCCTCCGACTGGTACCTCATCGACTTCGGCAGTGTCATCTGCCACATCTTCGAGCCCGCCGCCCGGGAGCACTACAACCTCGAGCGCCTCTGGGCCGACGCCGAAGAAATTGAATTGTAAAGGCTTTGCTTTTCCACCGTTTCTCTTCGGGGAGTCAAAAAGTGCTCGGCGGCGGCCGGGCGAAGGGGCCCCCTTTAGGGGGAACGGTTAGGCTGGGGAGGTCGTCGACGACACTTTTTGGCGGAACCCATAGAAAAGCAAAGCGAACGATTAGTAAATAACAAACTTCTAATAAAGGACTGTTGAGAAATGAAGCCTTACGATTTTAAGTCTGTCGAGAAAAAATGGCAGGACCGGTGGGAAGACGCGGGCGTCTTCCATGCGGAGGACTTCTCGGAGAAGCCGAAGTTCTACGGCCTCGTCGAGTTCCCTTATCCCTCGGGTGCCGGCATGCACGTTGGCCACATCAAGGCCTACTCCGGCCTCGAAGTCGTGTCCCGGAAACGCCGCATGCAGGGCTACAATGTCCTCTTTCCCATCGGCTTTGATGCCTACGGCCTCCCGACGGAGAACTATGCCATCAAGACCGGCATGCACCCCCGTCAGGTCACGGACCAGAACATTGCGAAGTTCACCGACCAGCTGAAGAAGGTCGGCTATTCCTTCGACTGGACCCGGGTCGTGGACACCACGGAAGAGGACTACTACAAGTGGACCCAGTGGATCTTCCTCAAAATGTTCGACCACGGTCTCGCCTTCCGGGACAAGACCCTCGTCAACTACTGCCCCTCCTGTAAAGTCGTCCTCTCCAACGAGGACTCCCAGGGCGGCAAGTGCGACATCTGCCACTCCGACGTCATCCAGAAGTCCAAGGACGTCTGGTACCTGCGCATCACGGAGTACGCCGACAAACTCCTCGAAGGCCTCGACACCGTCGACTACCTGCCGAACATCCGCCGGCAGCAGGTCAACTGGATCGGGAAATCTACCGGCGCTTTCGTCAACTTCCCCGTCAAGGGTACCGATGACGAGAAACTCCGCATCTATACCACCCGCCCTGACACCCTCTTCGGCGTCACCTTCATGGTCATGGCTCCCGAACACCCCATGATCGACAAGTATGCGGACCGCATTGCCAACATGGACGCCATTGAAGCTTACCGGAAAGAGTGCGCGAAGAAGACCGAGTTCGAGCGGACTCAGCTGGTCAAAGACAAGACCGGCGTCAAGGTGGAAGGCCTCACGGGCATCAACCCCGTCAACGGCAAGGAAGTCCCCATCTTCGTGGCAGACTATGTCATGATGGGTTATGGTACCGGCGCCATCATGGCGGTTCCGGCCCACGACCAGAGAGACTACGACTTCGCCAAAGAGTTCGGCGTCGACATCATCGAAGTCATCAAGGGCGGCGACATCTCGAAGGAAGCCTACACCGGTGAAGGCGAGATGGTAAACTCCGAGTTCCTCAACGGCCTCGACAACAAAAAAGACTCCATCGAGAAGATGGCGGCCTGGCTCCAGGAACAGGGAATTGGCGAGAAGGGCGTCCAGTTCAAGATGAAAGACTGGGCCTTCAACCGCCAGCGCTACTGGGGCGAGCCCATCCCCATCATTTACTGCGACAAGTGCGGCATGACCCACGTGCCTTACGAGGAACTGCCCCTGAAGCTTCCCAAAGTGGAGAACTTCGAGCCGGGCACCGATGGCGAATCGCCCCTGGCAAAGATCCCGGAATTCGTCAACTGCACCTGCCCGAAGTGCGGCGGCCCTGCCCGCAGAGAGACGGACACCATGCCCCAGTGGGCCGGTTCTTCCTGGTACTTCCTGCGGTACATCGACCCCCACAACGACCAGGCCCTCGCGGACCCCGAGAAACTCAAGTACTGGGGTCAGGTCGACTGGTACAACGGCGGCATGGAGCATGTCACCCGGCATATGATCTACTCCCGCTTCTGGCACCGGTTCCTCTATGACATCGGGGTGGTCCCGACGAAGGAACCCTATGCGAAGCGGACGGCCCAGGGCCTTATCCTCGGCCCGGACGGCGATAAAATGTCCAAGTCCAAGGGCAATGTTGTCGACCCCAACGACGTCGTCTCCGAATTCGGCGCCGACGTGCTGCGGACCTACGTCCTCTTCATGGGCGACTACGAGAAGGCCGCTCCCTGGAGCGAAGCTTCCGTGAAGGGCTGCAAGCGGTTCATCGACCGTGTCTACGGCATGCAGGACCTGCTGACCGACAAGGACGCGACGGACTACTCCGCCGAACTTTCTTCCTCTTTCCACAAGACGGTGAAGAAGGTGTCCGAGGACATTGAGGCGATGAAATTCAATACCGCCATTGCCGCTCTCATGACCCTCATCAACCAGGTCTATGACAACAAGGCGGTCAACGGTGCCGAGCTCAAGACCTTCCTGCAGCTCCTGAACCCCTTCGCGCCCCACGTCTGTGAAGAAGTCTGGGAAGCTCAGGGCTGGAAAGCGGAAGCGGCTGCGGCCGGCGCAGAAGCCGACGGCCTCCTGGCCCTCACCGCCTGGCACACCTGGGACGAAGCGAAGTGTGTCGATGAGACCATCGAGATCGCCGTCCAGGTCAGCGGCAAGATCAAGAACCGCATCAATGTCCCGGCGGACATCGACGAAGCCGGCGCCCTGGAGCTGGCCAAGGCCGACGAGAAAGTGGCCGCTGCCCTCGAAGGCAAGACCATCATCAAAGAACTCTACGTCAAAGGCCGCCTCGTGAACATCGTGGCGAAATAAGAATCACAAACCACTAAAGCCTCTGTCTGACGACAGAGGCTTTAACATATAGTAAAATATTTTT
>JAFUZN010000034.1 GCA_017476565.1 Clostridia bacterium | reverse complement strand
CTATGGACTCTCCGTTCCTCAACGAAAACTACGAAAAGATCTTGCCGGTGGTGGACACCAACGGCTCCGACTCTTCGATGCTGGACAATACCCTCGAGTTCCTTCTGATGAACGGCATGGACCTGCCCCTGGCCATGATGATCTGCGTGCCGGAACCCTGGAAGTCCGACCACACCATGAGTCAGGCGAAAAAGGACATGTACCACTATTACTCCACCATGATGGAGCCCTGGGACGGTCCGGCTGCCCTTCTCTTTACCGATGGGGACCAGGTGGGGGCCTGCCTCGACCGGAACGGTTTGCGGCCTTCCCGCTATTACATTACGGACGATGACCTGCTTATCCTTTCTTCTGAGGTCGGGGTCCTGCCGCTGGACGAAAAGCATATCATGAAAAAAGCCCGGCTGCAGCCCGGGAAAATGCTGCTCATCGACACGGTCCAGAAACGGATCATCGACGATGAAGAACTGAAGGAATCTTATGCTCACCGGCACCCATACGGGGAATGGCTGGACATGCACCTCAAGACCCTTCACGAGCTGCCTATCCCGAACAAGAAGGTGGCGGAGTCCACCCAGGAAGTCCGGGACCGGCTCTACAAGGCCTTCGGCTACACCTACGAGGACATCAACACGAGTATCCTCACCATGGCGAAGAACGGGGAAGAACCCATTGCCGCCATGGGCATCGACATTCCCCTGGCGGTGCTTTCCGAGAAACACCAGCTGCTCTTCAGCTATTTCAAGCAGCTCTTTGCCCAGGTCACGAACCCGCCCATCGACGCCATTCGGGAAGAAGTCATCACGGATACCCAGGTCTATGTGGGCTCCGACGGGAACCTTCTAAAGGACAAGGAAGACAACTGCCAGGTCCTGGAGATCCGTCACCCCATTCTGACCAGTGTGGACCTTTTGAAAATCAAGAATATGGACCTGCCCGGCCTCAAAGTGGAGACCGTCAGCATCCTTTACTACAAGAACACGTCCCTGGAGAAGGCCGTCGACCACCTCTTCGTGGAATGCGACAAAGCCTATAAGAAGGGCGCCAATATCATCATCCTGTCCGACCGGGGGGTGGATGAGAACCATGTGGCGATCCCGTCTCTTTTAGCAGTTTCTGCGATGGAACAGTACCTCATCCGTACGAAAAAGCGTACAGCGATCTCCATCATCCTGGAAAGTGCCGAGCCCCGCTGTGTCCATGACTTTGCGACCCTCCTCGGTTACGGAGCCCGGGCGGTGAACCCGTACCTTGCCCACGAGTGCATCGAAGAGTGCATTGAAAAAGGCCTTCTCGACAAAGACCCCCATACCGCCATCGATGACTATAACCGGGCCGTCCTGAACGGCATCGTTAAGATCGCCTCCAAGATGGGGATCTCGACGATCCAGTCCTACCAGTCCGCTCAGATCTTCGAGATCGTGGGCATTCGGGAAGACGTCGTGGAGAAGTACTTCACCAATACCGTCAGCCGTGTCGGCGGCATCGGTCTCAAAGAGATCGATGAAGGGGTCGAATACCGGCATGACCACGCCTTTGATCCCTTAGGGCTGCAGACGGATACCTCCGTCGACAGCATGGGGTATCAGAAGCTTCGTAGCGGCACCGGGAAAGAGGACCACCTCTACAACCCGAAGACCATCATCGCCCTGCGCAGAGCCGTCCAGGACGGGGACTATGAGCGTTTTAAAGAGTATTCTGCGATGGTGGACGATGAGAACGTGCCCCACACTTTAAGGGGCCTTCTCGAGTTCGTCCATCTGCAGGAAAGCATTCATCTGGAAGAGGTGGAACCGGCTTCGGAGATCGTCAAACGGTTCAAGACCGGGGCCATGTCCTACGGTTCCCTTTCGAGAGAAGCCCATGAATGTATGGCCATCGCCATGAACCGGCTTAGCGGGAAGTCCAATACCGGGGAAGGGGGAGAGCTGAGAGACCGCTTCGGTACGGAACGGAACAGTGCCATCAAACAGGTGGCTTCCGGCCGGTTCGGGGTCACCTCCGAATACCTGGTCTCCGCGAAAGAGATCCAGATCAAACTGGCACAGGGGGCCAAGCCCGGAGAAGGCGGGCACCTGCCCGGGAGAAAGGTTTTTCCCTGGGTCGCTGCGACTCGATTTTCCACACCCGGCGTCAGCCTCATCTCGCCGCCCCCTCACCATGACATTTACTCCATTGAAGACTTAGCCCAGCTCATCTATGACTTGAAGAACGCCAACCGGGACGCCCGGATCAATGTCAAGCTGGTTTCGGAGGCCGGTGTCGGCACCATTGCTTCCGGTGTCGCCAAGGGCGGGGCAGAGGTTATCCTCATTTCCGGCTATGACGGCGGTTCCGGCGCTGCACCGCTCAGTTCTCTTCACAATGCAGGCCTGCCTTTGGAGCTGGGCCTTGCGGAGACCCATCAGACCCTCATTCAAAACGGCCTTCGGACCCGGGTCCGTCTGGAAGCGGACGGCAAACTGATGACCGGACGGGACGTGGCCATTGCCTGTATGCTGGGCGCAGAAGAATTCGGCTTTGCTACGACCCCTCTAATTGCCATGGGCTGTGTCATGATGAGAGCCTGTAACAAGAACAACTGTCCCGTGGGTATTGCGACCCAGGACCCGCGGCTGCGGGCCCGCTTTACGGGGAAACCGGAGTACGTCATGAACTTCATGTTGTACATCGCGGAAGAACTGCGGGAAGTCATGGCAGAACTGGGAGTACGCACGGTCGATGAACTGGTGGGGCGGACCGAATTCTTGAAAGTGAAAGAACACGCCATCACCCACCGGGCCGAGATGGTCAAGCTGGATGCGATCCTCGGAAACCACAATTCTGATGGCGCCAGCGCTGTCCACCATGTGGAGGGGGACGAATACGACTTCCGGCTGGAGGAGACCCTCGACGTCAAAAAGCTGCTTCCGGCGTTCCGGAAAGCGGAACGTTCCGGGAAGGGCCTGGAACTCTCCCTTGCCGTCAACAGCACCGACCGCTCTTTCGGGACGATCCTCGGCTCTGAGGTCACGAAGAAGTACGGTATCGACTGCGAAGAAGACAAGTACGTCGTCCACTGTAAAGGCGGCGGAGGCCAGTCCTTCGGCGCGTTCCTGCCAAAAGGTGTTTCGATCTCCCTGGAAGGGGACAGCAACGACTATTTTGGAAAGGGCCTCAGCGGCGGCACCCTCAGTGTGTACCCGCCGAAAGAAGCCGGGTTCCGGGCCGAAGACAATATCATTGTCGGCAACGTGGCCCTCTATGGTGCCACCGGCGGAAAGGCCTATTTCAGCGGCATTGCCGGAGAACGTTTCTGTGTTCGAAACTCCGGCGCGGAAGCTGTGGTAGAAGGGGTCGGGGACCACGGTTGTGAATACATGACCGGGGGGACCGTCGTCATCCTGGGCCGCACCGGCAAAAACTTTGCTGCCGGGATGAGCGGCGGGACGGCATACGTCTTTGACCGGAACCACGACCTTTACACCCGGCTCAACAAAGAACTGGTCGATGTCAGTACCGTCTCTCAGAAGGCGGATATCGTGAAGCTTCGGGAAATGATCGAAGCCCACGTGGCCGCCACCGGTTCCGAGCGGGGGAAGGAGATCCTCTCGGACTTCGACAACTACGTCTCTTCCTTTAAGAAGATCATCCCCCACGAGTATTCCATCATGAAAGATAAAATCTATGAAAACCTGCGCAAAGGACTGCCGAAGGAAGATGCGGAACAGGAAGCCTTCCACGCAGTCATGGGCGCTTGAAAGGAGGTCCGAACATGGGAAAAGTCACCGGTTTTCTCGACTATGAACGCAAGACGAACCCCGCCGTCGGACCCTCCGAACGGCTGAAACACTTCAACGAATTCCACCCGCCCCTCCACGAGGAGGAACGAAGGGAGCAGGGGGGCCGCTGCATGGACTGCGGCATTCCTTTCTGCCAGTCTGCGGAAGCCTTCGGAAAGGGCCCCGCAGTTTCCGGCTGTCCTCTTCACAACCTGATCCCCGAGTGGAACGACGAAGTCTACCAGGGCCACTATGAAAACGCGATGCATCGCCTTTTGAAGACCGCCAGCTTCCCGGAATTCACCGGCAGAGTCTGCCCGGCACTCTGTGAAGTGGCCTGTACCTGCGGCCTGAACGGGGACCCGGTCACGGTCCGGGAGAATGAACTGTTCATTATTGAACAGGCCTTTTCCACCGGGACCATGAAACCTCGTGTCCCGGAAGTGCGGACAGAAAAAAGAGTCGCGGTGGTCGGCTCCGGGCCTTCCGGGCTTGCGACAGCCGACCTTTTGAACCGCCGTGGCCACAACGTGACCGTCTTTGAACGGGAAGACCGTATAGGGGGACTTCTCATGTACGGGATCCCCAATATGAAGCTGGAAAAAGAGATCATCCTGCGCCGGCAGGCGCTGATGGAGGCCGAAGGCGTCGTCTTCCGGACCGGTTGCAATGTGGGGGCAGACGTCCCTGCAGAAGAGCTCCTTTCGGAGTTCGACGCCGTGGTCCTCTGCTGTGGGGCCAAGGAGCCCCGGCGGCTGAATGTCGGGGAAGCCGAGGTCGGGAACATGTTCCCGGCGGTAGAGTTCCTGACGGCTACCACGAAGGCTCTTCTGGAAGGAGAAAAGCTTGAAACGGCGAAGAAGAAACACGTCGTCATCGTGGGCGGAGGCGACACCGGGAATGACTGTGTCGGCACTTGTCTGAGAGAAGGCTGTGCCTCTGTTACTCAGCTGGAAATGATGCCGGAACCGCCGACAGAACGCCCCGCTTCCAACCCCTGGCCCGAGTGGCCGGTCAAAAAGAAGACCGATTACGGACAGGAAGAGGCCATTGCCGTCTTCGGAAAAGACCCGAGAGTGTACCAGACCACCATCAAAGAGGTCATTCCGAATGAACAGGGGAACATCCGGGCGGTCAAAACCGTTAGACTGGATGCTTCTTTCCAAGAAGTCCCCGGGTCGGAAGAGGTCCTTGACTGTGACCTTTTACTTATTGCGGCCGGATTCATCGGTTGTGAGCCCTACACGGCGGACGCCTTCTCCCTGGAGCGGACCGACCGAGGCGCCGTCAAGACGGCACCGGACCGGTATGAAACCAGTCAACCCGGCGTCTTCACCGCGGGGGACATGCACCGGGGCCAGTCCCTGGTAGTCTGGGCCATTGCAGAAGGCCGTGCCTGTGCCATGGCTGTCGATCAGTTTTTGATGGGTTATACGAACCTCGCATGACCTGTTGAAATAAACTCCATTCTTAACGGGAAAAGGCCACCCTTTCGGGTGGCCTTTTCCTAATGCTGCGAGGCAGCTAATTATTTCTGATATTCGTCGTAATCTCTGTAGATCTCTTCGCCGTAGACGTTGTTCTCGTTCTCGCTGTGGTCGATGTACCAGACCTGAGCGAAGAAGGGGTTCTGCTTGGCGATCTCGTCGTATCTCCAGGGGAACGGATCCTGTGCGGGGGACCAGTGGCCGCCGCGAAGGACGGTGTTCGGAGTCATATCGAACTGGTTGCCTTCGGCATCTTCCCAGGTGACGGGGGTGTACATATCGACGATCTCCGTGGAGATGAGCTTACCGCCGCGGAATGCTGCAGCTTTCTGCAGGTCTTCCACAGTCAGCTCGTCAAAGGGCTTGGTCTCATCGTAACCGTGGTCGAGGAGGACCGGGGTCTTGGAGGGGATATGGATGTCGGCCTTGTCCCAGGTGGATGGAAGGGTCTTGTAATGATCCAGACCGGCGGTCTTGGTGTCCCCGTAGAAGGCGGTCAGACGCTCTGTGTTGTTGGTCTTGACCCAGGTGCGGGTACCGAAGCGCTTGTTGAGGGCGATGAGGCCGAGGCCTTCTCTGGCAAGGGTGGAGATGACCGGAAGCTGAGTGACAGCGGACAGCTGATAGAACCACTCGACCTCTTTGGCCATGTTCTTGAAGTAGAGTTCGATGTCGGTGTTGTGACGGAAGTGCAGAGCCTCTTCCAGTGCATCGCCGTCGGCATACCACTGACCGTGGAAGTTTCTGTCGACGAACCAGTTGGGCTTGAAGACGCGCTTTGTGGCGTCATGACCCATACCGATGGCGTTGAGGAGCAGGTCCTCGAACTGATAGTTGGTGATGCGGTACTGGTCACCGGAACCGATGTTGTAGAACCGACGGAAGAAGTCGTCGGGGATGTTGTCGTTACACATCCGCTCCATGAGGGTGGCGGAGTCTTCCACCGTAGCCCATTCCAGAACGCCGTTCAGCGGAACGTGGAACATGATGGGGTCCATGTTCTTGAGGATGTTCGGATAGAGGATACCGGACTGACGCAGGGAGACCCATTTCTTCAGGCCGGACTCGGCGAAGACGCGCTCCGCTTTGACCTTGGAGATGGCATAGTGGTCATAAATGGAGATTTTGATCGGGTCGCCGCAACGTCCCCAGTGGAGGGGCTCACAGCGGTTGCCGGTCTCGGCAACGGTACCGATGTAGACGACCGTGATGTCATCGGGGTCCTTCTGGGCTTTGACTGCCTTGACGATGTTTTCTGCCGCCAGGACGTTGGTTTTGAGGGTTCTCTTCGGCCAGTAGTCCGCAGCGGGAGAAACCATGCCGCCGATGTGCAGGACATAGCTGCAGCCGGTGACGCCTTCCAGGATGCTGTCATAGTTGTTGAAGTCGCCCCAGACGATTTGGACACGGGGGTCGCCCAGATAAGTGGCGAACTTCTCGCGGTTCTTTTCGGAATCTCTGAGCAGAACGACGATGGTCAGGTCCGGTCTCTTATCGTAGATCTCCTGGAACGTCGCCCATCCCATGTTTCCGGATGCGCCGGTAATGAATACCTTTTTTCTGCTGATTGCCATTGGGATCAATCCTCCTTGGAATGGTTTTTAGTTCGAACAAATTCATTATACTGTATTTGTGAATTGGTTCGCAATTAATAATTGGACAGAAAAACAACAGAACCCTGAAGAATTGTCAGAGTTCTGTGAAATGTTAATGAAAATGTTCTATATCAGATCGTGAAATCTTCCACCGTGTAGTCGCGGCCGAACTTGGGCTGATCTTTCCGCCGGGGTTTCCGGGAGGGGAAGAGGATCAGAAGGGCGACGAGCACCAGAGTCAGGGACAGCAGCACCGCGAAATAATTGATGCGGTGGTTCAGGGCATACTTCGTGATCTTTCCAAGGCCCGCAATGCGGTAGACGGCTTTGCCCAGGTACTCGGCCGGGTCGACACTGTAGGTCTCTCCGGTGTTGTCTGCGAGGACCAGGTAATCTGTTCCGTCTCTGGTCTCCAGGGCTTCCACTGAGCCAAAGGAGCGCTCGTTGTAGCTGGAGAGCACCACGTTGGCGGGCTGGAGCTTACTGATGGGGACTTTCTTCACGATGATGACGTCGCTTAGCTTGATGTTGGGAAACATAGCGTCGTTTCGGACCGTGTAGCAGCGAAGGCCGCCGATGGTGGCGTCCGTCCAGGTGTGTGCGAAGAGGCCGACGATACCGCTGATGACCGCGAGGAGCAGAACCAGGGTGAGGAGGGTCTTCAAAACTCCTCTCAAAACTCGGCGCCCGAGAGGACCTTTCCGGTTTTTCGTGGTCTTCATGACCGGCTGCGGCGCCTGTTTCCGCGATTTATCGGTATTGGAGCGCTGCATGGCGGGCCCCAGTTCCGGTTCCTCTTCCGGCTCGTCCAGTTTCAGGGCTTTGAAACTGACCGTGTTGCCGGTGCGGGTGGCCTCTGCCAGCTCGATGTTCTGCAGGGTCTCCTGAGAAGGGGTGGCTATTTCGTCGGCGTAGAGAACTTCTTCTTCCGGTCGGACCGGAGTACGTTCCAGGACGATGGGGAGTTCTTCCTCAATGTCGTCGAGGGTCTGGGCCAGCTCTTCTGCCTGAGCCGTTTCCCGCATGTTCTGGTTTTCAATGGTGAGTGCGACGATCTGCTCCTTGAGAGCGGCGATCTCGTCGGCGTACTGGCTGTTCAGGTCCTTCAGACCGTCGATATCCTCATCGAGGACACCGGAGACTTGGATCTTCTTCAGCTTTTTGGCGAAGGTGACACAGTCCTTGTAAAGCTTCTGGTTTGTGTATTTGAGGTCCGCGATCTCTTCTTCGAGAGCATTGATGCGGCCGTAGAGTCCGTCCTGTTCCAGTTTGTTGTCCGGCATTGACTGACCTCCTGTGGTGATGAGTTGAAAAACGTTCCGTTATAGTTTATAAAATTCTCGCCCTTTTATCAATATAAAACTAAAATTAGTCGAGTATTGAAACAAATCAAAGTCTGATGTAGAATTACGGGGAGAACTGAGTTGTGGAGGGTTCGAATATGAGTTATTCCGTATTCACACGGATCGAAGACGCCTATTACGATCTTTCGAAAAGTCACAAAAAAATCGCGGACTACGTCCTGGAAAATTACGAGATCGCAGCGTTCCTGACAGCGGCGAAACTGGGGGAAGCGACGAACATCAGTGTTTCCACCGTAGTGCGATTCGCGACTTCTCTCGGGTACGAAGGGTACCCGGAATTCCAGGAGGCCCTGCGGGAGACCATCAAGGGCAAACTGACGTCGACCCAGCGTATTGAAGTAGCCGGAACTCAGATCCTCGACAACGATCTGCTCACTTCGGTTCTGCAGAAGGATCGGGACCTCATCCGCACCACTCTGACCTCCATTTCCAAAGACGATTTCGAAAAGGCTTCCAAAGCCATCAACAATGCCAAAAGCATTTACATCGTCGGAGTCCGCAGTGCCTCGGCCCTTGCCAGCTTCCTGTTCTTCTATTTCAAGATGATCTACGATGACGTCCGTCTTCTCGACCACAACAGTTCCAGCGAGATGTTCGAAGAGATCTACCGGATCGGACCGGAAGATGTTTGCATCGCCTTCAGTTTTCCACGGTATTCCAAACACGTGCTGAATGTGGTGAAATACGCCAGTGACAAGGGTGCCGGGACCATCGCCATCACCGACAACGACGACTCTCCCATTGCGGGGCTGTCCAATTACACCCTGGTGGCCAAAAGCAATATGGTCTCCTTTGTCGATTCCCTGACGGCGCCACTCAGCATCGTCAATGCCCTGATCGTTTCCTCCGCCAGAGGGCGGCGCAGCGCCACCAAGAAAAACCTCGCGGAACTGGAAAAGATCTGGCAGGAATACAACATTTATGAAACCATGGAGGACGCCCACAGTGACGAATGAGGTAGTGGTCATTGGCGGCGGCGCAGCCGGCGTCATGGCGGCCTGTACCGCGGCAGAACAGGGGCACTCCGTTACTCTGATCGAGAAAAACGAACGCATTGGAAGAAAAGTGATGATCACCGGAAAGGGTCGGTGCAACGTTACCAATGCCACGTACACCGTGGAGGAGTTGCTCGAGCACATTCCCGTGAATCCCCGCTTTCTCTACAGTGCGTTTCATTCTTTTATGCCGGTGGACACAATGGAACTCTTTGAGTCCCTGGGAGTCCCCCTGAAAGTGGAACGGGGCAACCGGGTCTTCCCGGTTTCCAACAAAGCGGTGGACATCGTCGATGCCATGGACCGCTATTTGAAACAGACCGGAGTGCGTCGTCTGACCGATGTGGTCGAGCACCTGGTCATCGACGACGGGGTCATCACCGGCGTCACCACAAAGTCCCACGGGACCCTGGACGCCTTTGCCGTGGTCGTTGCCACCGGAGGGCTTTCCTACCCCCGGACCGGTTCCACCGGAGACGGGTACCGGCTTGCCGGAGAAGCCGGACACCGGGTCACCGAGCTCATCCCGTCTCTGGTCCCCATGACTTCGGAAGACCCGGCCTGTTCCGAAATGCAGGGGCTTTCCCTTCGCAATGTGGCGGTGTCCGTGGTGGAAAAAAACACCGGGAAGACCGTATATTCCGATTTCGGGGAAATGTTGTTTACCCACTTCGGGGTCTCCGGTCCCGTCATTTTATCTGCCAGTTCCCACTTGCACAGCCTGCAAAAGGGAGTCTATGAGTTGCAGATCGACTTAAAGCCTGCGCTCAGTGAAGAACAGCTGGAAGCCCGTCTCCTGCGAGATTTCGAAGAGAATTCCAACAAGGATTTTCGCAATTCTCTGAACGGTCTTCTGCCCAAGTCCATGATCCCGGTTTTTCTGCGGAAAACCGGCGTGAACCCTTTCAAAAAGGTCAACCAGATTACTAAAGAAGAGCGGCGTCAGGTCCTCAAGACTCTGCGACAGTTTACGATCCCGCTTTCCGGGTTCCGTCCCGTGGAAGAAGCCATCGTCACCTCCGGGGGCGTCGATGTCAAAGAAGTCGACCCGAAGACCATGGAGTCGAAACTGGTGCAGGGGCTCTATTTCGCGGGAGAAGTCCTCAATGTAGACGCCTATACCGGCGGCTATAACCTGCAAATCGCTTTCTCGACCGGCCGTCTTGCCGGCCTCAGTATATAAAAGGAGTTTGAGTATGTTCAACATCGCGATCGACGGTCCTGCCGGGGCCGGGAAGAGCAGCATTGCCCGGGCGGCAGCCGCAAGCCTTGGGTTCCTCTATGTGGACACCGGAGCGCTGTACCGCACTGTGGCCTTAGGGGCTTTGAAACAGGGTCTGCAGCCGGAAGACCGGGAGGCGATCATCGGCCTCCTGCCGGAACTGACCGTCACCATGGGTTTTGTGGAAGGGGAACAGAGAGTGTTCCTGAATGGGGAAGACGTATCGGAAGAGATCCGCCTCGCG
>JAFUZN010000033.1 GCA_017476565.1 Clostridia bacterium | reverse complement strand
GGCTTTTGAAGGCTTCACCTTCCGGGACCTGACCGATGACATGCCGGACATTGCGGCCCACTGGAAACAGCTGGGGCTCGAGTTTTCCTCGATTTACACGGGGTACCTTGGCAGTATCCATCAGGTGGAACTGGTAGAAAACATTATTGAGGATTTCCGTGGAGAAGAGACCCGGGTCATCGTGGACCCGGCCATGGCAGATAACGGAACCCTTTATGCCGGGTTCCTGCCGGAGTTCGTCGACGCCATGAAAAATCTTTGCACCAAAGCAGACGTGCTGGTGCCGAACATTACGGAGGCGTCGCTCCTTCTCGGGAAAGAGTACATTGCGGCAGGGTACTCGAAAGAGCACATTGAGGACCTTCTGAAGAGCCTTGCAGCCCTTGGCCCCCGCTATGCGGTCCTGACCGGTGTCTCCTTTGAACCGGGCAAGCTCGGCGCTGTAGCTTATGACCGGGAGAAGGATCTGTTCTTCTCTTACTTCACCGAGCGGGAGTCCCGGTCTTCCCACGGCACCGGAGACCTCTTCGCTTCCGCCCTGGTAGGGGCCCTGGAAAACGGCTTCTCCATTGAAGAGGGGATAAAAATCGCCTGTGATTACACCTTGGCTTCTCTCCGTGCGACGTTGAAGGACCCGGAAGGCCGCTGGTACGGTGTAAACTTCGAAGAAGCACTGCCAGTTTACCTGAAACTTCTGAATAAGATCTGAAGAAAATATTGGAAGCCCCGGTTTTACCGGGGCTTATCTTTTGTGCTCAGACTTCGATTTGTTCCAGGTAGTCTCTAATGACTTTGACGGCCCCGTCCACCCCGGTCTTGGAGGTGTTGATGATAAGGTCGTAGGAGTCCATCTTCTGCCAGGAGGTCTTCGTATGGGTCTCGTGGAACTTTTTTCGGAACTTGTCGACTTCCCGGATGCGCCGGATGGCCCCGTCCCGATTCAGCTCGTAGATCTTCATGATGTTCGCGATGCGATCTTCCAGGTTGCCGACGATGAAGATGTTGATGACGTCGTCCTGCCGCTCCAAAATGTTTCCGGCGTTGCGGCCCAGGATGACGGCCCGGTCTTCCACTTTGTTGATGTGGTCGATGTATTCGACGACCTGTTCCTGCAGCTCCTTTTTGAGGGTGCTTCGCCGGCCGTCAAAGAACCGGTACAGGGCAGAGACTTTAGGCATCTCTTCGAACTGCCGGAGGAACTCGGGGTCAATGCCCGCCTCGGTCGCAATGTCGGTGAGGATGTTGTTGCCGTAGAAAGGACAGCCGAGTTCTTCGGCCAGCTTTTTGGCCGTCAATTCTCCGAGGCTGCCATGTTCTCGCGAGATATGGATGATATAGTGGTCAGTCATACGCTACCTTCTTTTCTCAGCCGTGGAAGAGCTTTCTCTTTTCGTATACGGGCTCGCAGGTGTAGTTGACGCCCAGTTGCTTGAGAGTCCGCTCGTCGACGGAGGAGAGGATGACGGAGGTGTGGAATTCGCACCCCTTGAGGTTCCCGAGCTGGTCGAGGGCCTTCTTCGTGTTTTCATCCGTTCTAGCGCAGATGGTGAGGGCGATGAGGATCTCATCGACGTGGAGTCTCGGGTTGTGGTCCCCAAAGTGTTCCACTTTCAGCTGTTGGATGGGCTCGATGACCGCGGGAGAAATAAGATCTACGTCATCGGGGATGCCCGCCAGTTTCTTGAGGGCGTTCAGCAGCATGGAAGAAACGGCGCCGAGGAGAGCCGTGGTCTTGCCGGTGATAATGGAGCCGTCCGGGAGCTCGATGGCGGCAGCGGGGCCTCCCGTGAGCTCGGCAACGGTGTTGGCGGCAGCCACTACCGGCCGGCCCTGGACCCCGATGTCACACTGCTCCATGAGCAGCTCGATCTTGTCCGAGGCGGCGGGGTCTCCGGTACCTTTTCGCTCTTCGCTTTTGGCGGTATAGTACCGGCGGATGATCTCCTGTTTGGCAGCGTCACAGACGGCGTCGTCATCGAAGACACAGTAGCCGGCCATGTTGACGCCCATGTCCGTGGGGGACTTGTAGGGGCTCTCACCGTAGATCTTTTTGTAAATGCCGTTGAGGACGGGGAAAATCTCCACGTCCCGGTTATAGTTGACGGCCGTTTCGCCGTAGGCTTCCAGGTGGAAGGGGTCGATCATGTTGACGTCGTTGAGGTCTGCGGTGGCCGCTTCATAGGCGAGGTTCACCGGGTGCTTCAGGGGCAGGTTCCAAATGGGGAAGGTCTCGAACTTCGCATAACCCGCATTGACCCCTCTCTGGTGCTCCTGGTAGAGCTGGGACAGGCAGACGGCCATTTTTCCGCTGCCGGGGCCGGGGGCCGTGACGACCACGAGGGATTTCTTCGTCTCGATGTACTCGTTTTTGCCGTAGCCCTCATCGGAAAGGATGAGGGGCACATTGCTGGGGTACCCGGCAATGGGGTAGTGGCGATAGACTTTGATCCCGAGGGACTCGAGGCGTTTCTGGTAGGCCACCGCCTTGTCTTGACCCGTGAATCGCGTTAAGACCACGGAAGTGACGGTGAGGCCGTAAGCCCGGTAGGCGTCGACGAGGCGCAGGGCGTCCATGTCGTAAGTGATGCCAAGGTCTCCACGGACTTTGTTCTTTTCGATGTCGCCGGCGTTGATGACCATGACGACTTCTGCATCGTCCTTCAGCTGGGCCAGCATGCGCAGTTTACTGTCCGCTTCGAAGCCCGGCAGGACCCGCATGGCATGGTAGTCATCGAAGATCTTGCCGCCGAACTCCAGGTAGAGTTTTCCGCCGGTGCTCTCGATGCGCTCCTTGATGTGCTGGGACTGCAGTTTTAAATATTTGTCGTTGTCGAAACCGATTTTCGTCATTACACTACTCCATTCCTGGCTGCAATATAGCTACCTGCATTAACCCAAATATTTTACCGTATCCACAGACCCTTGTAAAGAAGGCGGCCCCGGAAAAATCCGGGACCGCCGACTTTTTGTATTAGGATTCTGTTGGATTATTCTGCGGGCTGAGGGGGAAGGGTGGCAGCGTATTTTGCCAGTTCCTCATCGGTGGGGATGTAGTCGTTCATGGAGCCGTTGTTGAACTGTTCATAGGCCACCATGTCGAAGTAACCGGTGCCGGTGAGGCCGAAGACGATGGTCTTCTCTTCGCCGGTCTCCTTGCACTTCAGAGCCTCGTCGATGGCGACGCGGATGGCGTGGGAGGATTCCGGTGCGGGGAGGATGCCTTCGCAACGGGCAAAGAGCTCCGCGGCTTCAAAGACGCTGGTCTGCTCGACGGCAACTGCCTCCATGTACCCGTCATGGTAGAGCTGGGACAGAATGGGGCTCATGCCGTGGTAGCGAAGACCACCGGCGTGGTTGGCGCTGGGGATGAAGCCGGAGCCAAGGGTATACATCTTTGCCAGGGGGCAGACTTTACCGGTGTCGGCGAAGTCATAGGCGAACTGACCTCTCGTGAAGGAGGGGCAGGAAGCGGGTTCTACGGCGATGAACCGATAGTCCTTCTCGCCTCTCAGCTTTTCACCCATGAAGGGGGAGATGAGGCCGCCCAGGTTGGAGCCACCGCCGGCACAGCCGATGATGATGTCGGGCTCGACGCCGATCTTGCGAAGGGCGGTCTGGGTCTCCAGACCGATGACGGACTGGTGCAGAAGGACCTGGTTCAGAACAGAACCGAGGACATACTTGTAACCGTCCCGGACGAGTTCTGCTTCGACGGCTTCGGAAATGGCGCAGCCGAGGGAGCCAGTGGTGCCGGGGTTCTCTGCCAGGATCTTCCGGCCGATCTCGGTGGTGTCGGAGGGAGACGCAGTGACGGTAGCACCATAAGTGCGCATGACTTCTCTGCGGAAGGGTTTCTGCTCATAGGAGACCTTGACCATGTAGACGAGGCAGTCGAGGTCCAGGTAGGCACAGGCCATGGAAAGGGCGGTGCCCCACTGGCCGGCGCCGGTCTCGGTGGTGACGCCTTTGAGGCCCTGTTTCTTTGCATAGTAGGCCTGGGCAGTGGCGGAGTTAAGCTTATGGGAGCCCGAAGTGTTGGTGACTTCGAACTTATAGTAGATCTTTGCGGGAGTCTGGAGCTTTTCTTCGAGCCAGTAGGCACGGACCAGGGGCGACGGACGGTACATTTTGTAGAAGTCCAGGATCTCCTGGGGGATGGGGTAGTCTCTCGTGTCATCATCCAGTTCCTGGGCGATGAGTTCCTCACAGAACACGCCGGCCAGTTCCTCGGCCTTCATGGGTTCCATGGTGCCGGGGTTCAGAAGGGGTGCGGGTTTGGTCTTCATGTCGGCCCGCACGTTGTACCAGCTGGTGGGCATCTCGCTTTCATCGAGATACACTTTGTAAGGGATGTTCTTGTCTTTTTCCGTTCTCATAAAGGTCATTCCTTTCCTTGTGGTCGGTGGAAAAAGGCATGAAAAAAAGCCTTCGTCCACGGAATTATGCTTCCTCCGGGACAAAAGCGTCTGCTTCTGCGGTGCCACCCGGGTTGGCGAATGCTCGCCCACCTCTTGGACCTGCCAACACAGGCCCGACTCTGTAACGGGAGCTCCCGTCGGCCTATACTCACAACTGGTGTTTTCCGGCCGCCCTCCTCAGTCCATTCGGCAACGGTTCCCTTTACCGCATTCCCACCAACAGCGGCTCTCTCTGAAAGTTTCCCGTGCTTACTCACTCTGAGTCATCGGTTTTACGACAAATATTGATTTGCAAACTCAGTTTAACGCTTTAGCGCACTGATGTCAAGTGATTCTTTTCCGGAAAGGAATGGTCAAACGCCTAATAATTTAGTACAATAATGAGGATAAGCTTTTTCATTTTCATGGAGGAAACGGTTATGGCGAAAAAAACCATTTCATCGGTCGATAATTTTCAGGAGAAACTCCCGAAGGCCGGCACCCAGAAAGCCAGCAATCTGCTGGTGACCCTGGTGGCCGCCTGTCTCGTGCTGAGCCTTCTCGCAGCCATTATGAGCATTTTTGTCGGGGTGAAAGTCTCGAAATTCGACGACATCGGTTCGGACCTGCAGTTGGCGGTCTCCCGCATGGGGATGGTCACAGGGGAACCCCAGGAGGACGACGTGACCATTGCGGACCAGTATACGGTCCGTTCCACAAAAGACATTTCCGACGCTTATAAAAAGGGAAAAGGCACCGGTCTTGACTCCAAACAGAAGGAGACTCTGGAACTGGCCACCGCCGCCCTGACCGAAGCCATCGGCAAGCGGACGGACCCCTATACTCAGGAGAAAGCCGTCTATAACTGGATGACTAAGAATCTGGAACTGGCAGAAAACTCCGAAGTCAACATCCCGGTCTCCACCTCTCAGATCGACGAACCCTACGGGGTCCTGAAGACCGGCACCGGTGTCTCTGTCGGCTTTGCCACTACCTTCCGGCTCTTCATGGAAATGCTGGACATTCCCTGTAAAGTGGTCCACGACACCGGGTTCACCAATGCCTGGAACGAAGTCCAGCTGGGGGACAACTGGTACCATGTGGACGTGTGTGCCGACTCGGAGTACGGCAACTTTGAACACTTCAATATGACCGATGCCATCTGCGCTTATGACCACAACTGGGATACCGACTTCTTCCCGGCGGCCACCGGCAGTGAATACTGCTATGCCCTGAGAATGGCAACGGAAGTCAAAGATATCTATCAGATCCCGAATCAGATCAAGAAAAAATACGATAAAAAGCAGAAAGCGGTCTACCTGCGATTCAAGACTACTTCCGGCAAGGACCTGGAAGTGGTGGATGAACTGGTCTCCCGCACCGCCGACTACCTGGGCGGAAAGGTTACGGAGACCGCGGAGACGGCCGGAACCGCTTCCAACCCCGGACGGGGCGTGGCCGATGCAGTCCTTCTTAAATTGGACGATGACTACCTGTTGGGGGTCTTTTTCGCAGATGGTTCCCAGAACAACGCAGGTCTGACCTCCAAAGATTACAGTAAAATCTCGAAAGCCGTGGAAAAAGCGTTCCCGGCCGTCGGATAAGAACCTCTCGGAAAGGGTGGGACTATGGAAAAAGTATTGTTCGTGCCGGAGGGCACCCGCCGCATCAAACCTTATACCTACCAGGACTGTGGGGACTTTGAGGAGATCGCCTTCCCGGAGACCCTTCAGAGCATTGGGGACTGGGCTTTTCGGGGATGTCCGAACCTGAAAAAAGTGACCCTTCCGAATTCTCTGCAGAGCATCGGCTCCGTCGCTTTTGCGGACTGTCCGAACCTGACGACCATCGAATTCGGGGAAAACCTTCAGAGCATTGGTGCCCTGGCCTTCAAGGGCTGCACCAAAGTGCGCTCCGTGGACCTGCCGGACAGTGTCTTCGACCTGAAGGGCTGGGCCTTTGAAGGCTGCACCTCTCTTGAATCGATCCGTTTCCCGAAAGCTCTTTCCTCTCTGGAATACGGGGTCCTTAAAGACTGTGTGGCTCTGAAATCGGTGGAACTGCCCGGTTCCCTGGACACCATCAAGGAGCGGGCCTTCGAAGGCTGCACCGGCCTTACGACCCTCCATATCCCTGACTCGGTGGACACCATTCGCCGGGGAGCTTTTTACGGCTGCCGGAACCTTTCCGATGTGACCGTTCCCACTTCTCTGGAAGTCCAGGGGGCCAACCTCTTCGAAGGCTGCAACACCCTGTCCCAGATCCACATGTCTCAAAGCAACAATACCTTCGCGGAAGAACTGTTCCGGAACACCTCCCGGTTCGAAGATAAACTGCAACTGGCGGTGGGGATGATCGCCGATGACCTGGACAGCTCCGTTCTGAAAGAATACCTGCACCGTTATGTGAAGCAGGCACTGAAACTTTTCGTGGACATCGACAACGATGCCATGCTCCACAAAGTTTTGAACTTCTCCTTTTTACAGGAAGACATCGACCACTGCTACGATGAAGTCTTTGCCTATGCAAATCGCAAAGGCAATGTGAAAGCAAAAGCGGTCCTCATGAACTACCGCAACCGTACGGGCGGTCCGGACGCCCCCACCGACGAATTCGAACTGTAAGGAGGCGCTCTAATGCCGGAAGATTTCAACGAGCCTCAAATGACCGAAGAAGAGGCGCGGCTGGACCGGATCGCCCAGCGGATCATCATCCTCTCCCGCAGCACCATCGTCGTGAACATGCGGTACATGGATGCCGCCGTCTTCAAGCTGATGCCGGTGCCCGGCGCCTTGTCCCTTGCCACCGACGGCCGATTCCTGTTCTATGAACCGGAATTCCTGATCCACGAGTACCAAATGGAAAAATCGGTGGTTGCCCGAGACCTGCTCCATGTGGTTCTCCACTGTGTATTCCAGCACTCTTTCATCCATGAAGCGGTGAATCGCCCCTACTGGGACCTTGCCGTGGATATGGCGGTGGAGAACCTCATCAATGAACAGGAACTGGAATGTTTTTCCTGCGAGCGGGAAAAGCACCAGAAAGAGATTTTGAAAAACATGGGCTTTCCTTTCCGGGCCCTTACGGCGGAGCGCATTTACCGCTGGCTCCTTCAAAGCGGAAAGTCCGAAGAGGAGATCGAAGGCCTTTCGGAGTTCTTCCGGGCCGACCAGCACGACCTTTGGTACTTCCATGAACCCAGCGACCAGCCCGGTCCGGTCAAGAACCCGGAGGAGAACCGGGACCCGGACCACGACCCCACCGAAGAGCTGCCGCCCCAGGACGAGGGTGGCGGGGACGACAAGTCCCAGAAAGAGCAGGAGTGGGAGGACATCTCGAAGCGGATCCAGGTCGACATGGAGACCTCCAACCGCAAAGCCGGAGCCGAAAAGGGTTCCATGCTCATGGAACTTCAGGAACTCCACCGGGAGCGGTACGACTATGGGACCTTCCTTCGAAAGTTCGCCGTCCTCGGGGAAGAGATCATGATCAACCCCGATGAATTCGACAATGTCTTTTACACCTACGGACTTGAACTCTACGGGGACATGCCTCTCATCGAGCCCCTGGAATACAAGGAAGTCAATCGCATACGGGATTTCGTCATTGTCCTGGACACTTCCGCCTCTACGAGCGGCGACCTGATCCAGAAGTTCATGCAGAAGACTTATAACATTTTGAAGTCTCAGGAGAACTTTTTCTCGAAGGTGAACCTGTACCTCATCCAGGCAGACATGGAAGTCCAGGAGGTCACTTACATCGACGACCTCTCGAAGCTGGAAGAGTACATCGCCCACCTGCAGCTGAAGGGGAAGGGCGGAACGGACTTCCGCCCGGTCTTTGAGTATGTGAATACCCTGATCGGGGAGCAGCGGTTCCGAAAGCTGAAGGGGCTCATCTATTTCACCGACGGCTTTGGTGCCTTCCCCAAACAGAAACCGCCTTACGACACGGCCTTCGTGTTTATGAGAGATGAGAGTTTTGAACCGGAAGTGCCCACATGGGCCATCAAATTAGTACTGGAAGAAGAGGACTTAGTATGAATATTCGGGAAGCGAAAGAACAAGTCAAATACACCGTGAAGTCATACCTGACCCGCAATGAACTGGGGGAGTATGTCATTCCCATTGAACGGCAGCGGCCGGTGTTCCTCATGGGCCCTCCCGGTATCGGGAAAACAGCTATCATGTCTCAGGTCGCATCGGAACTGGGGCTGGCGCTGGTCTCCTATTCTATGACCCATCATACCCGCCAGAGCGCACTGGGTCTGCCCTTCATTGCCGATAAGGTCTACGGCGGGCAGAATGTCCGAGTGTCCGAGTACACCATGTCGGAAATCATCTCTTCCATGTATGAAGAGATGGAGAAGACCGGGAAGAAGGAGGGCATTCTGTTCCTCGATGAGATCAACTGTGTCTCCGAGACGCTGGCGCCTTCCATGCTGCAGTTTTTACAGTTCAAGACCTTTGGCATGCACCGCATTCCGGATGGGTGGATCGTCATCACTGCCGGGAACCCGCCGGAGTATAACAACTCCGTTCGGGAATTCGACATCGTGACCTGGGACCGCCTGAAGCGGGTGGACATTGAGCCGGACTTCGGCGCCTGGAAAGAGTACGCCTATGAAGCCAAGGTGCACCCCGCCATTACCACCTACCTCTCCATCAAGAACCAGGACTTCTACCTGGTCCAGACCACGGTGGACGGCAAGACCTTCGTCACCGCCCGGGGCTGGGAAGACCTGTCTGACATCATCTACCTTTACGAGAAAAACGAGTTCCCGGTGACTGCGGAGCTGGTCCGGCAGTACCTGCAAAACAGCCGCATTGCCGAAGAGTTCGCGATTTACTATGACCTTTACAACAAATATAAGTCCGACTACCAGATCGATAAGATCCTCTCCGGGGACATTTCGGAGGAGATCGTCGAGCGGGCGCGGCTTGCAAGGTTCGATGAACGGCTCACGGTCATTGGCCTCCTTCTCGAACACGTGGGCAACCGGTTCTATGAAGTCTACGACAAAGAGAAGACCATGCGCATCGTCGTTCAGGAACTGAAGGGGCTGAAGAACACCATTACCGATGGCAGTGCCGAGCAGGGCTTCACCGTTCTGGGGAATGCCGTCGATAAACTGCGGCTCAGCTCTGCAAAAGGTGTGAAGTCCCGTACGGCAACGGAAGAAGACAGCCTTGACCGGTACCGGGCCGCCAACACGATGGAACGGCTTCTGGCGGCTGCCCGAGTTGCTGACCCGGTGGATGGGGAAGAGCTCTACACGCATTTGCAGACAGAGTTCCGGAAAGAGAACGATTCTCTGAAGGCCCTCGCCGCAAAGACCGGCGAGGCGCTCTCAAACCTCTTCAAATTCTCCGAGACCGCCTTCGACGACGGGAACGAGATGCTGGTCATCGTCACGGAGCTGACGACGAACCTCTACTCTTCCAGCTTCATCAGCCGCTACGGCTGCAAGGAATACTTCGACCACAACCAGGAACTCATGTTCTATGAACGCCAGAAGGAGCTCAGCAGAGACTTAGAGGAACTGGGACTGTAAGAGCAAAAGAATAAGGCCCGACCGAACGGTCGGGCTTTTTGCTTGTTGGTTATGGTTCTTTTTTGATGAAGACCAGGAATTTACTGAAGATGTAATTGAGGACCACGACGATAACAGAAATCGTGATTTTGGCCCAGAGCCCTTTGACGCCGAAGAGAGGGGTCCCTAAACCATGATTGGTCAGGAAGGGGACACCGAACCATTCGATGACACCGGTGAAGAGCCTGGCGCTGATGAAGGAGAAGAACTCGCGGATGGCGGTCGCCGGAGCCCAGGTCTTTGACTCGAAGACGAAGAGCTTGTTCGTGACAAAGGCAAAGAGGACGGCGCAGACCCAGGAGAGGACGTTTGCGACATTGTAAGCCACTCCATCGGTCATTCCGATGCCTTTGACAAAGAGGCTAAAAGTGGCCCAGTTGACGACCGTCGTGAGGACACCAAAAATCAGATAATTGATGATCTCTTTATACTTACTATAGAGTTCTTTGAGTTTCTCCATGAAGTGGTTCTCCTGAAAGGTTTGGGGTCATTCTGCAGCTTCCGCGGGTTCTTCCTGTATTTCGCCTGCTTCCACGACGGAGCGGGTGGACTGGGGTGCTTTGTTGACATAGCGGTCCACCGCTTTCGCTACCGCGGCACCGACGATGGTGCAGACAATGGCCTCCACAATGAAGTTGACGCCGACGGCGAGGACTGCAAAGAGGAAGACATTGGTGGCCCCCGGGATACTGGCGGCCCAGCCCTGAATGATGTCCGTATTCCAGAAGCAGGCGATGAGGGTCGTCATGAAGAGGACTGTATTGAGGAAGGGGCCGAAAAAGGCGGTCACGGTGTAGGCTGCGGCACTGCGCTTGCGGAAGGCTTTGAAAATGAGGCCAACCAGAAGGCCCATCAAAAGACGGGGCAGAACCGTGAAAATAAAGGTCCTGGGCAGGCTGATCTGCATGAGGGCGGTCCCCATGGGGTCCATGCCAAAGCACTGGTAGAAGCTCGTCAGACCGAAAATGGTGCCGAGGAGGGTCCCGGCTCCGGGTCCGCAGACAATGGCGCCGACCACGACGGGGACCGGCAGGAAGGTGATGGTCATGGTACCGATGCGCAGGTAACCGACCGGGGTGAATGCCATGAGGAGGAGAATGGCAATGAGGATGCCGAGCTCACTCATGTACAGAATGTTTTTGTTGATGCGTTCTTTTCCCATAGGGGTGCTCCTTTCCTGTAGCTCCGCAAGGAGCGGATGCTGCGTCGGGAATGCTCCGGTGGCGATGTACGGGGGAAGGTCAGCGGTTCTTTTGGTAGATGAGTTTCAAGCCGTCTAAAATGAGGTCCTGATCCATTACCATGTCATGGCGGCAACCTGCCGCAATGGGTCCGAGACCTCCCGTCGCGATGATCGTCTCGACCGGGTCGTTCAATTCTGCGGTAAAGCGGTCACACATGCCGTCCAGCATATCGATGGTCCCGTAAATGAGGCCCGCGGTCATGCTGTCGATGGTATTGGTCCCAATGGCATGGTCCGGGGTACTGAGGGAGATGTTGATGAGCTGGGAGGCGCCGCTCGACAGGGCATTGAGGGAGATCTCTACTCCGGGGGCAATGGCGCACCCGAGGAAGGCTCCGTTTTTGTCGAGGGCAATGACCTTT
>JAFUZN010000032.1 GCA_017476565.1 Clostridia bacterium | reverse complement strand
ATCTAACGCCATAACGCAAAGGTCCTTTCGTGAAAAAAGTTATCCGATGTAGACCACCGGGGCGGACTCCAGGTAGGTGTATTCCACCTCCGGGAATTCCTGTTTCAGAAGCTCCAGCATGACCGGCATGGAGACGGTCTCCGTCTCATAGTGGCCGGCGGCCAGGAGAGCAATATCGTAGTCGATGGAGTCGAGGAAGTCGTTGTGCTTGGCGTCTCCGGTGATGAAGGCGTCCACACCGAGCTTCGCAAGGTCCGGCAGGAAGGACGCCCCGGCGCCGCCGCAGACCGCGACTCTTTGGACCGGCTTTTCCGGCAAAGTCAGCCGCACCAGAGTGCCGAGGGCTTCCGCCACAACATCGGCGTACTCTTCGGCGGGGACCGGAGTCTTCAAAGTGCCGACCCGCAACATGCAAACGCCGTTTTCGTCCGGGACGATGCCTTCCACGTTTTCGAGACCGCAGAGGGTCGCCAACACATCGTTGACACCGCCTTCTGCCATGTCCCAGCAGGTGTGGGCGGACAGGACTGCAATGTCTTTTTGAATGGCGGAGTACACAATGGACTCGGTGCCGGGAGTCTTCTCCCGCAGGCCCTTCACGGGGTGGAAAATGACCGGGTGGTGGCTCACGAGGAGGTCTGCACCGAAGGCGGCAGCCTGGTCCAGAGTGTCGTGGGTCACATCGAGACAGACGGCAACTTTCCGGACTTCCTTGTCTACATCGCCCACGAGAAAGCCGGAATTGTCCCAGCTCTCCTGGGTGGCAAAGGGGGCAATGGAGTCGAGGAACGCATAGACGTCTTGGACGGTGGTGCTCATGAGTCTTCCTCCTTCAAAAGGGCTTCGAGGTCCTGAATGACCGGCTCCAACAGCTCCCGTTCATCCGCAGTGTCGGGGTAGGGGAGCAGGGCGTCGTGCCGGGCGGTGAGGCGCCGCAGTACCTCTCGGAAATGGTCGAACCGTTCCGAGGCGTCGCACTTTGGCAGTTCCCCGAGAAAACAATCCGACAGGGTGTATTCTTTCTTCTCGCCGGTGAAAGCGCTTTCCAGGGCGATGTACACCCGTCCGTTGTCACGGGTCGCGGTCTCCCGCAAAATGGAGAAGCCGTGGCGGTAGAGCCAGGCTCTCACGTCTTCCCCGTGGGACTGGGGCTGGAGGACCAGGTGGGTGCCGGGCCGTTGCAACCAGGGGGCCGCGTCCAGAAGGTCTTCCATGAGGTTGCCACCCATGCCCGCCATGACGAAGTCTTCGTAAGCTTGCAGGGTGGAGTCGTCGAAGCCGCTGCAAAGGTGCAGAGTGACTTTGTCGGAAAGGCCATGGGCCTCAATGGTGGAGGCGGCGTTACTCAAAGGGCCTTCCCGGACGTCGCAGGCGGCGGCATGGGGAATGCGCCCTTCCTCCAAAAGAGAGACCGGCAGGTAGGCGTGGTCGGTCCCAATGTCCGCGAGGGGCTTTCCCTCCCGAACCAGAGAGGCCACCATGGAAAGACGAGGCGAAAGAGTGATCATCAGTTTTTGAGGCTCTGCAGAGGCGCGGGGATCCGCCCTCCGCGGGCAATGAACTTCGCCGGAGAAGCGGTGTTCACCGGCATGATGGGAGCCTGGCCGAAGAGTCCGCCGTAGTCCAGTTCTTCGCCGGGCTTCTTGCCCACGGCGGGGATGATGCGGACGGCGGTGGTCTTGGAGTTGACCATGCCGATGGCGGCTTCGTCGGCGATGATACCGGAGATGACGTCCGCCGGGGTATCTCCGGGGACGGCAATCATGTCGAGGCCGACAGAGCAGACGGCCGTCATGGCTTCCAGTTTTTCAATGGTGAGGCAGCCTCTGCGGGCAGCGTCGATCATGCCCGCGTCTTCCGAGACGGGGATGAAGGCGCCGGAGAGACCGCCGACGTGGGAGGAGGCCATAACGCCGCCCTTCTTGACGGCATCGTTCAGGAGGGCGAGGCAGGCGGTGGTGCCGGCGGCGCCACACTGTTCCAGGCCCATTTCCTCGAGGACGTGGGCGACGGAGTCGCCGACGGCGGGAGTGGGGGCCAGGGACAGGTCCACGATGCCGAAGGGCACATCGAGGCGCCGGGAGGCCTCATTGGCCACCAGCTGACCGACTCTCGTGATCTTGAAGGCGGTATTTTTGACGAGCTTTGCCACTTCGGTGATGTTGGCGTCCGGGATCTTTTTCAGGGCGTGACGGACGACGCCGGGGCCGGAGACGCCGACATTGATGACGCAGTCGGGTTCTCCCGCACCGTGGAAGGCACCGGCCATGAAGGGGTTGTCTTCGACAGCGTTGCAGAAGACGACAAGCTTGGAGGCGGCGACGCACTCCCGGTCGGCGGTCTTTTCGGCGCACTCCCGAATGATCTGCCCCATGAGGGCGACGGCATCCATGTTGATGCCCGCCTTGGTGGAACCGATGTTGACGCTGGAACAGACGTGGTCCGTGACGGACAGGGCTTCCGGAATGGAGCGGATGAGGGCTTCATCGCCGGCGGCAAACCCCTTCTGGACGAGAGCCGAGTAGCCGCCCAGGTAGTTGGCGCCCACTTCGATGGCGGCCCGTTCCAGAGCCTTTGCGTAGAGGATCGGGTCTCCGCCGCTGGCAGCGAGGATCATGGAGATGGGGGTGACGGAAATGCGCTTATTGATGATGGGAATGCCGTACTCCCGCTCAATGTCCTCTCCGGTCTTGACGAGGTGCTCCGCCTTGCGGACGATCTTCTCATAGATGCGGTCGCAGGCCTTCTTCGGGTCTGAGTCGGCACAGTCGAGGAGGGAGATGCCCATGGTGATGGTTCGGATGTCGAGGTTTTCCTCGTCGATCATGTGAATGGTCTCGAGGATGTCAGACATATTGAGGTCGATCATGTGTTCTTTCTCTCCTGTCAAATGCGATGCATCGCGTTGAAAATGTCTTCGTGCATGGCGTGGATCGCCAGGTTGTTTTCTTCGCCGTAGGCTTTGATGGCGTCGGCAAATTCGCCGAAAGCGACCTCAGACGTGTCCATGGTGACCTGCATCATCATGCAGAAGAGGTCTTCAAGGACGGTCTGGGAGACTGCATTGATGTTGACATTGCGCTCCGCACAGAAGGTGGAGACTTTTGCAAAAATGCCGACGGTGTCTTTTCCGACGACGGTGATGACTGCGCGCATGTGCGTACCTCCGTAAGATGTAATAGTTTTAAGTCGCAGACATTTTAACACATTCCGCCCTTTCTAAAAACAGGAAAATAACGTTTCCGCATTTTTTCTGTTCAATATTCGCTTTTTATGATAGAATATATATCTATTAAAAGGCGAAATGGGCCTATCTACAGGGAGGCGATGGACATGATCTTGAAAGCAGCAGCAAAAATCAACCTGATGCTGGACATTCTGGGGACCACGGAAGACGGGTACCACACTCTGTTTATGATCATGCAGTCCATCGGTCTTTACGATACCGTCACTCTGACGGAGACGGGCAAGCCGGGGTCCATTACCCTGTCCTGTTCCAATGCGGCCCTCCCCTCCGATGAAACCAACATCGGCTGGAAAGCGGCGGCCCGGTTCTTCGAATGCACCGGCATTTCGAACCCCGGTATCCACATCGACATCGAAAAGCACATCCCCTTTGCCGCCGGCCTCGCCGGGGGCAGTGCCGATGCAGCTGCCGTGTTCGTCGGTCTTAATGAACTCCTGAAGGCGGGCCTTTCGGAGCGGGAACTTTGTCGCATCGCCGTCAAGGTCGGTGCCGATGTGCCCTTCTGCATCATGGGTGGCACGATGGCCGCCCTCGACATTGGGGAAGTCCTGGCACCGCTGCCGGATATCCGCAAAGACTGGTATGTTCTCGTGAAACCGGAGCAGGATGTCTCCACGAAAGAAGCGTACTCTGCCTTTGACGAGGCGGACTACGTGCGTCATCTCGACACCACCGCCATGCTGCGGGCTGCCGCTGCCGGAAATACCGAGAAGGTGTATTCCCTCGTCTCCAATGTCTTTGAACAGTTCATCTATGTGGCCGGCCGCGTAGACATCAAAGCCATCATGAGAGAGCACGGCTCCCTTGTCCACTGCATGAGCGGCAGCGGCCCCACCATTTACGGAGTTTTTGAAACCGAAGAAAACGCCAATGCCTGCGCGGCAGCCCTGAAGGCCGCCGGGTATGAAAATACTTACGTGTGCCAGCCCGTCCGGACGGGTGTGACCCTCGTGGAAGGAGAGTGAACCCTTTGAAGAGATTCTTGTCAGTGCTGGTAGCAGTACTGATGATGCTGACCTGCGCCCTTCCCGCCTTTGCGGAGGACGGGGATGACGATTCCCCCACTGTGGTTCGCATCCCGGAGGGCACCAAAGTCGTGACCAAAGATACTTTGGACGACGGCATCATCGACCGCCTCAAGGTCAAAACCATCTATGTCCCCTCTTCCGTCACCACCATCCGGTCGGGGGCCCTCACCGGATATGCCAATGTCACCAATGTTTACGTAGACAATTCCAAAGACAACGTCAACATTGAAAACGGAGCTTTTGCCACCGGTGCCAACATTGTCTATACGGAGAAGCCCACGCCGCCTCCGGCGACGACCACTACGACAAAAGCCCCGTCCTCGACTACGACGACCACCAAGAAAGAGGAGGAGTCGACAACGAAGAAGTCGGACTCCGAAGACAAGACCACCGAAAAAGACGGCGAGGACGACAAGTCTACCACCAAGAAAACCACTAAGAAGACTACGAAAAAGACCACGACCACCAAGAAGAACGGGAAGACCGTCTCTTCGAAAGCCACTACATCGAACCCGAAAGACCGGACCACGGTCCGGCACAAGCCTCTGACCATCAAGAGCACCAAAGCGAAAAAGACGACCGTCAAAGGTCCTCTCATTCCGGAAGTGGAAGTGGACCCGGACACCATCGTCGAAGAGCCGGCCCCCGGTACCGAAGAGGAGATCACTACGGTCACCTTCTCCGGGGAGGCCATCACCGACAAGGACGGGACCATCATCGGGTTTGAAGACCCCGAGGAGCCCCCGACGGCCGGAACGCCCGGTGCCGGAAACGGGGCCCGGGTCGCCACCATCGCCGGAGTCGGCGCCGTCGGCCTTTCTGCCATTGCGTTTTTGTTCTTCAAGTTCCGCCGGCGTCCGTAATTCCTCTGACCCTCAAAACTCCGCATCCTTCCGGTGCGGAGTTTTTAATCTTTAAAATCATACCGAAAAACTAGGAAATCTATTGAAATCGGGCTTTTGATGCAGTAAAATGTTTCAAACGAATCCCACGAAAAAGAAGGAGGAGCGGACATGAAGATCCAGGAACTGTTCGAGCCGGGCAACCCCAACAACCCCGGTCGTGCCATCCTTTCCTTTGAAGTATTCCCTCCCAAGAGAGACCTGCCCATCGAGTCCATTTACGGACAGCTGAGCTCTCTCTGTGCCCTGAAGCCCGACTTCATCAGCGTCACCTACGGTGCCGGCGGCAAGGGTTCCAACAACCGCACCGCAGAAATCGCCTCCCGCATCAAGCACAACTACGGCGTGGAGTCGGTGGCCCATTTGACCTGCGTCTCCAACACGAAGGAGGACGTGGACCGCATCACCGAAGAACTGCAGCTGAACGGCATCGAAAACATTCTCGCCCTGAGGGGCGATCTGCCTGAGGGGGGCGAACTGGCCGAGGACTTCGCCCATGCCAGTGACCTGACGGCTTACCTTGCGAAAAAGGGCGGCTTCGACATCGCCGGCGCCTGTTACCCGGAAGTGCACCCGGAGTCTGCCGGGGAAGTCGACGACATTCTGAATCTGAAAAAGAAGGTCGATGCCGGCGCGACCCACCTCATCTCCCAGCTCTTCTTCGACAATGAAACCTTCTACCGGTTCCGGGACCAGTGCGCCCTGGCCGGCATCCAGGTGCCCATTGAAGCGGGCATTATGCCCGTCATCAAAAAGGAGCAGATAGAGCGGATGGTGACCCTCTGCGGTGCCAGCCTGCCGGCCCCCTTTGTCCGGGTCATGAACCGGTACGGAGATGACCCCGAACAGATGATGGATGCAGGCATTGCCTACGCCATCCAGCAGATCATCGACCTTTTGGCTGCCGGCGTCGACGGCATCCACCTCTATACCATGAACAACCCCTATGTTGCAACGCAGATCACGGAGGCGATTCGAGGACTGTTATGATGACACTGGGACCCCTGGACCACCGGGAAGCGGTTCGCTACCTGGGGGACTCCCGGGTCGCAATGACCGAGGAAATGGAGGCTCTTCTCACGGAGTGTGAAGAGGAAGTCCTGGCGGCGGCCGACCCGAAGTTCCTATACAAAGTCAAAGAGCTTCCCTGCCCGGAATTAATGGTGGGGAAGGACATTGCGGAGCACCTTGACGGGTGCTCTAAAGTCGTTTTGCTCTGTGCGACGGTAGGCGCCGGCATCGACCGAATGCTGCGGATCGCCCAGGTGAAAGATATGTCCCGGGCGGTGGTCCTCGACTCCATGTCCAGTGTGGCCATTGAGCAGGTGTGCCGGAAGTTCGATGAGTTCATTGCGGAAGAGTACCCGGACCTTTATCAGACCTTCCGGTTCAGCCCCGGGTACGGGGACTACCCCATCGACCTGCAAAAGTGGTTCCTGACAGAACTCGATGCGCCGAAAAAGATCGGCCTTACCACCAACGACAGTTACCTTTTGATCCCGACGAAGTCCGTGACGGCCGTCATGGGCCTCTCGGAGACCGAGCCCCCGAAACGCAAACGGGGCTGTGCCTCCTGCAACCTGCGGGAGACCTGTAATTTCCGAAAGAGAGGTGCTCACTGTGGAGCTTAAAACATTGCTGGAGACCCGGGAATTCCTGTTTTTAGACGGGGCCATGGGGACGCTCATCCAAAAAAGCGGCGTGCAGTATGAGCACAACCCGGAGACCCTGAACCTCACCCACCCGGACCTCATCACTTCTTTCCACCGTGCTTACCTGGAAGCGGGGTCCGACCTGGTCTACGCGAACACCTTTGGGGCCAACACCTATAAATTGGAGGGCTCCGGCTACACGACGGAGGAAGTCATCAAAGCGGCCATCCGAAATGCAAGAGAAGCCGCGAAAGATTTCGATGCCCTGGTGGCTCTGGACGTGGGCCCCACCGGTCAGCTCCTGGAGCCGGCGGGCTCCCTCTCCTTTGAAGAGGCCTATGACCTTTTCGCTGAGGAGATAGATGCCGCTGCTGACGCGGACGTCATCGTCATCGAGACCATGACAGACCTCTATGAAGCGAAGGCCGCGGTCCTGGCGGCCAGAGAACATGCCCCCGGAAAACCCATCCTGGTCACCATGACCTTTGAAACGACGGGCCGGACCTTCGCCGGTGTCTCGGCAGAAGCGGCCGCCCTCACTCTGTCGGGACTCGGGGTCTCCGCCCTCGGCGTCAACTGCTCCCTCGGGCCCAGAGACCTGGAACCGGTCATTGAGCGCATGTCCCACTACACGGACCTGCCCCTCATTTTCAAGCCCAATGCAGGGCTGCCGGACCCCAACAGCAGTGAGTACGACATTGGTCCCGAAGAGTTTGCCGAGAGTGTCCGGGACATTGCCAAACACGGCCTGAAGGTTGTGGGCGGCTGCTGCGGGACCACTCCGGAGTACATCGCGAAACTGAAAGAAGCACTGGCGGACGTGACCTACACCCCTCAGCAGAAAATAGAAGGGCCGGTCATCTGCAGCCCCAGCACCATCGTGCACATCAACGGGCCCCGCATCATCGGGGAGCGCATCAACCCCACCGGGAAGAAACTCTTCAAAAAGGCCCTGCAGGAAAACAACATCGACTACATTTTGAACCAGGCCCTGAGCCAGGTGGAAGCCGGCGCCGAGATCCTGGATGTCAACGTGGGGCTCCCCGAAATCGACGAGAGGGAAATGATGGTCAAAGTGCTGAAGGCCATCCAGGGCGTGTGCGATGCACCCCTTCAGATCGACAGCACCAAGCCCGATGTGCTGGAAGCGGCCCTTCGGGCCTATAACGGCAGGCCCATCGTGAACTCCGTCAACGGGGAAGAGAAGAGCCTTTCCACCGTCCTGCCCCTGGTCAAAAAGTACGGGGCCACCGTGGTGGGCCTGACCCTCGACGAGAAGGGAATCCCGAAGACGGCGGACGAGCGGTTCCAAATCGCCAAGCGGATCGTGGAGCGGGCGGAAGCCATCGGCATTCCCCGGGAAGACGTCTTCATCGACTGCCTGACCCTGACAGTCTCTGCGGAACAGGATGCCTGCCAGCAGACCCTGGAAGGGCTCCACCGGGTGAAGACGGAACTGGGCTGTAAAACGGCTCTCGGGGTCTCCAACATCTCCTTCGGTCTGCCCTACCGGGAACTGGTCAACCGCACCTTCCTGACCATGGCCATGGAAGAGGGGCTCGACCTGCCCATCATCAACCCGAATGTCGCCTCCATGACCGGTGCGGTCCGGGCCTACCGGGTGCTGAAGGGCATCGACAAAAACTCCCTCGAGTACATTTCCGCTTATCAGGATTACACGCCTCCGGAGTCCGGAGGGGCTGCCCCGGCAGCGCCCGCCGGCAGTGCTCACGCCGGAGGGTCCCCGGCACCGGAAAGCGGAGCCGGACTGTCCCCCTTGCAGAACGCCATTCTGAAGGGCCTCAAGACTGAGGGCTCCAATGCGACGAAAGAGCTGCTCCTTACGGAAGACCCCCTTTCCATCGTCAACGGAGAACTCATTCCGGCCCTCGACAAAGTGGGCGCCGACTTTGAAGCGGGAAAGGTCTTCCTGCCCCAGCTCATCCAGAGTGCCAACGCAGCCCAGGAGTGTTTCCTGGTCATCAAGGAGGAGATCGCCCGGACCGGCTCTGCCAGCGTCAGCAAGGGAAAGGTCATCCTTGCCACCGTCAAGGGTGACATCCACGACATTGGGAAGAACATCGTCAAAGTCCTCCTCGACAACTACGGTTACACGGTCATTGACCTCGGGCGAGATGTCGATCCGCGGCTCATTGTCGAGACTGCCATGAAAGAGGACATTGAGGCCGTCGGGCTCTCCGCCCTCATGACCACTACCCTCGGGAGCATGGAGGAGACCATCAAACTCCTGCGGGAAGAGCCGAGCCTTCGCAACGAAGACGGTTCCAGCAAGGTCAACGTCATGGTGGGCGGCGCCGTCGTCACCCCGGACTATGCCGAGAAGATCGGCGCAGACTATTACTGTCGGGACGCCAAGGCCACCGTGGACGCCTGTAAAACGGTCTTTAAAAACTGATCAGACAAAAGCGTGGGAGCCATCCCGCGCTTTTCTTTATATTGCGAAAAAAACACAGGTATATTAAACTTGACTTAAAGTAATTCCCGTAAAGTTTAGGAAACGAACACTGGAGGAAACCATGAGATTATTGCTTGCAGAAGACGAGAAGATGCTGTCCGACGCCCTCGTCACCATGCTCACCCATAACAACTATTCCGTCGACGCCGTCTACAACGGGCAGGATGCTCTTGACTACCTGGAGACCGGGGATTACGACGGCGCCATCCTCGACATCATGATGCCGAAGATGGATGGCCTCACCGTCCTTCGGAAGATCCGGGAGGAGGGGCTGACGCTGCCCGTCATCATGCTGACGGCGAAGTCAGAAGTGGACGACCGGGTCGAAGGCCTCGACGCGGGAGCAGATGACTATCTCACGAAACCCTTCGCCATCAAGGAACTCCTGGCCCGCATCCGGTCCATGACCCGCCGTCAGCCGGAGCTCTCCGACTCGGTCCTGAAGTTTGGCAACCTGTCCCTCGACCGCTCTGACTATGAACTGGCCGGCCCCGACGGTTCCACCAAACTTGCCAATAAAGAATTCCAGATCATGGAAATGCTCATGACGAACCCGGGACAGGTCATCTCGACGGAACGCTTCCTCGAGAAGATCTGGGGTTACGACACTGAAGCAGAAGTCAATGTGGTCTGGGTCTACATTTCCACCCTTCGTAAAAAACTGGCGAGCCTTGGCACCTCGGTCCAAATCAAAGCGGCCCGGGGCGTGGGCTATTCTCTGGAGGATAAAGCATGATCGAACGGATCCGCAAGCGGTTCATCCATGTGACCATTGCATCGGTCCTGGTAGCCCTCCTGCTCATCATGGGAGCCTTCAACTATATGGCCTTCCGCAGTGTGCGGGTCAATTCGGACCTGCTCTTAGATCTGCTGGCGGTCAACGGCGGCGACTTCCCGGACCGCATCCCAAAACAGTATAAGGGCATCATTGAAGAGTTCGGGGCCTCCGCCTTCATCGGCGACGATTTCGACGACTTCGACGACTTCGATGACTTCGATGACGACGATCTCGACGAGGACGACTACCTCTCTTTTTCCAAGCGGAACGTCCAGAGTGAGCGGTACCGCACCTTCTCTTCCGTGACGGACGAGACCCCCTACGAAGCCCGTTATTTCAGCGTGGTCCTGGACGGGGAAGGGGTACCGATGAACGTGAACACAGGGCGTATCGCCTCGGTCTCAGCCACGGACGCCACCCGTTATGCGAAGAGCCTTCAGAACATTGGAGCCACGAACTCTGGGTTTCTCGGCATCTATCGTTATCGGGTCCAGCCCGTCGACACGGGGACTCAGTACCTGTTCCTCGACTGTTCTTCAGACCTCTATAATGCCATTTATACCTTCATTCTCAGTATGATGATCGGACTGGCGGCTCTGCTGCTCATCTCCCTGCTGGTCATCCTCTTCTCCAAACGGGCCATCCGCCCCATTGAAGAGAGTTATGACAAGCAGCGGAAGTTCATCACCAATGCGGGCCACGAACTAAAGACGCCCCTTGCCATCATCGACTCCTGTACGGAGGTCCTCGAAATGACAGAAGGGGAGAACAAGTGGACGGAAGGCATTCATGAACAGGTGGGGCGTCTCACCTCCATGACGGGAGAACTCATCTCCATGGCGAAAATGGCGGAAAGCGACCTCGAGCTCAACAAGCGCGATTTAGACCTGTCGGCCCTCTGCCGGGAGACTCTCGAACCCTTCGGCCTCATGGCAGAAGAACAGGGTCTCGGGTATGTTCTGGACATTACGCCGGACATCCCCTTCTTCGGCAATGAGCAGACCTTGAAACAGCTCTGCTCCATCCTTGCGGACAATGCCGTCAAGTATGCGACTCCCGGCACCACTATCGTTATCAGCCTCAAGAAGAAAGGACGCCGGGTCCTCCTCTCCAGCGACAATGCGGCGGAGAACGTGACTAAGGGCAAGCGGAACGAACTCTTTGAGCGGTTCTACCGGGGAGACACCTCCCACAGCCAGGAGAAGAAGGGCTACGGCATCGGCCTCTCCATGGCGGAGACCATTACGGAGCTCCACAACGGCACCATTTCTGCCGGCAGTGACGACGGCGAACGGCTGAAGATCACGGCGTCCTTCCCGGAGCGGGGCGGCAGCGCCCGGACCATCCGGAAGGTCACGAGACAGCAGGAGAAATACCATAAGAAATGCGCCAAAGAGCAGGAACAAAGCCTGGCCAAAGCGTAACAACAAAACGAGATCATAGAGAAAAGAAGCAACTCCCTTTTCGGAGCTGCTTCTTTTTTAGGTTAATTTTAACTAAAATCTTAAGTTCTATTTAGGCACATCGCCTAAACTGGAGACAACAAAGGGAACTACAAACAGGGAGGAACACCCCATGTCAGGAAACGACAAATTCCAAAGAAAGGAACTGAAGTACCGGCTCAGTGCCGCCCAGTACCGCTTCCTACGGGAAGCCCTGGAACCTTTCGTGGTGCCGGACGAGTACGGGGAAAGCACCATTTGCAACCTCTACTTTGACACGCCGGACTACCGGCTCATCCGTAAATCCATCGAAAAACCGGTCTATAAAGAAAAACTGCGGCTGCGCAGTTACGGTGTGGCCGGGCCGGAGGACAAGACCTTTCTGGAACTGAAGAAAAAGTATAAGGGCATCGTCTACAAACGACGCTTGTGTCTTAAGGAGCAGGAGGCGATGGACTACCTTTCCGGGAAAGCACCTTTGCCGATGAATACGCAGATCGCGAAGGAACTGGACTGGTTTCTCGACTTCTACGGAGACCTTCGGCCGGCTGTTTACCTCAACTATGACCGGCAGGCCTTCTATGCGAAAGACGAACCGGACCTGCGCATCACCTTCGACCGGAACATCCATTTCCGGACCGAAGACCTGTCCTTGCAGAGCCTCCCCGGTGGCCGATTCGTCATTGGACCCGGGGAATGCATCATGGAAATCAAAGCGGCAGGCGCCATGCCCCTGTGGCTGACCGCGCTGCTGACCCAGGCGAATGCCAAACGGAACTCTTTTTCTAAGTACGGCACCGCTTACGGGATGCTGCTGGAAGAAGAGCAGCAAAATTATCTTTCGGGAGGGACTTTAAGTGCTTGAACAATTATTTGGAACCGTCATTGCCACGGAAGGAATTGCGGTTTCCAGCTTCATCACCTGCCTTGCAGGAGCATTGCTGCTGGGCGCATTTTTAGCTTTCGTGTTCACTTATAAGAGCAAGACCAACTACACGAAAAGTTTTGTGGGAACTTTGCTCATTTTGCCTGCCGTCGTCTCCATCGTCATCATGATGGTCAGCGGCAACATCGGCACCGGCATTGCGGTAGCCGGGACTTTTTCACTGGTGCGCTTCCGCTCCATTCCCGGTACCGCCCGGGAGATCGGCGCCATCTTCCTCGCTATGGCCGTCGGCCTTGCCTGTGGCATGGGGTACCTGGGGTACGCCGCCATTTTCGCAGTGGTCATGGGGCTCGTCAGTGTCATCTACAACCGGACGAGTCTTGGAGAACACTCCTCTGACAGCCTTGACAAAGTGCTTCGCATCACGGTCCCGGAGGACCTGGAGTACGGCGCTGCATTCCGCGATGTATTCTCGCAGTACACAACGGAAGCGAACCTCATCGGGGTGAAGACTACGAATCTCGGCAGCCTCAACCGGCTGACCTATGCCATCCGCCTGAAAGAGGCCGGCACCGAAAAAGAACTCATCGACGACCTGCGGGTCCGTAACGGCAACCTCGAGATCAACATGATGGTCCGGGGCGCCGGGGAAGGAGAGACCCTTTAATATGAAAACGATCACGAAGAAACTCATCGCCGTGCTGGTGGCCCTCACCATGGTGCTCATCCTGGCCGCCTGCGGCAGTAAAAATAACGACGGGGAAGAGGGCAGCGTTTCCGCAAGCCAGATCGGTGCGACGGCAGACAGTACCCCCTCCTCCACCAACACGGACATGTTCACGGAACGGGACTTAGACCCGAGTTATGACAGCGCTGAGACCATCGATCTTTCGAAGGAATCCGGCTCCAAAGTCACCATTACGAAAGAGGGGACCTATGTCCTCACCGGCACTTACAAGGGCCAGGTAGTGGTCAAGGTCGGAGACTCGGACAAAGTCCAACTTGTTTTGAAGAACGCTTCCATTTCCAACAGCGACGGTGCCGCCATTTATGTCCAGAGCGGGGACAAAGTCTTCGTCACTCTGGCGGACGGGACGACCAACTCTGTGTCCTCCGGCGCAAGCTTCTCTGAAGCTGACTCCGAGACCGGAGACAAGGTGGACGGCGCCATTTTCTCGAAGGCCACCCTGGTCTTCAACGGGACCGGTACCCTCAACGTTACCAGTGACCACGGTCACGGCATCGTTTCGAAGGACGACCTGAAAGTCACCGGAGGAACTCTGGTCATCAAGGCCGCCGAAAAGGGCCTTGCCGGGAAAGACAGTGTCCGTGTCCACGACGGGAAACTCGACATTACCGCCGGAGATGACGCCATCCACACGAGCAACGATGAAGAGGAAGGCAAAGGCTTCATCTACATTGAAGGTGGGGACTTCACCCTCTCCTCCGGCGATGACGCGATCCACGCAGAGACAGACCTTACCATCACCGGTGGCGTCATCGATGTCAAGAAGTCGGAAGAGGGCCTGGAAGGCCGGAACATCGACATTTCCGGTGGGGTCATCGACATTGTGGCCTCGGACGATGGCATCAATGCTGCGGAAGGCGGCAGCGGGAAAGATAATACCGACAGCTTTGGCGGCTTTGGACATGGCGGCGGGTTCGCTGACAACCAGAATGCGACCCTCACCATTTCCGGCGGCACCATCAATGTGAATGCCGGCGGGGACGGCCTCGACTCCAACGGCAGTCTGGTGGTCAGCGGGGGCAAGACCTATGTCAGCGGCCCCACCAACGGCGGCAACGGTGCCATCGACTGTGACAACGCCAGCATTTCTGCCGGTACAGTCATTGCCGCCGGAGCCGTTGGAATGGACATCAACTTCGGGTCCGACTCCACCCAGTGTTCCATGCTTGTCCAGTTCGACTCCAAAGTCGCGGGCGGTACAGAAGTGGTCCTGAAAGACTCTTCCGGGAATACCCTTCTCTCTTATACGCCAAAGAAGGACTACCAGTCTGTGGTCCTGAGCTCCCCAGACATCAAAGTCGGGGAGACCTACACTGTCACCGCCGGAAACCAGTCGAAGACCGTTGAGATGACCGACACCATTTACGGCACCGGAAACCCCATGGGCGGCGGTGGCATGGGCGGTCAGCGCCCCGGCGGGAACCAGTTTGGCGGCCAGCGTTCTGAAGGAGAACAGGGAGGCCGTGGTGGTTTCTACGGACGTCCCGGAAACATTTCCGAAGGTTCCGGGGACATCGACAGCCAAAGCTCCGCGACCCTGTAACAGGCTCTATTAATAATTAATACTTGAGACCTTATTAAAAAAGGCGTACAATAACGTCCTGTCAGAACTTCTGACGGGACGTTTTTTGACGGAAGGAGGCCCGAAAATGAAATCGTTCTTTCTGAACCTTTGGGAAGACATCAAAAGTTTCTTCAGCCATTTTCGGGTCTACCTGAAGTGGCTGGCCCTGGCCCTCGTCGTGGGTGCTGTTTTGGGCGCAGTCGGTGCCGGTTTTTACTATGCGCTCTTCTATGCAGGCGTGTATCGCGAGGCCCACCCCTGGTTCATCTGGCTGTTGCCGGTAGCCGGTCTCGTCATTGCGGCGATGTACTACTTCTTCGAGAAGAACCCCTTGACGGAAGAGAACAAGGGGACCAACATGGTCCTGGCGGCGGTGAACGGCGGGGAAGACATCCCCTTCCGAATGCTGCCTCTTATCTTCCTCTCCAGTGCCATTTCCCACTTGTTCGGCGCTTCGGTCGGCCGGGAAGGGGCGGCTCTGCAGATGGGTGCCAGTTTCGGCTCCACCGTCTCCCGTCTTCTGAAGTTCAACGAGAACGATTCAAAAGTCCTCATCATGACCGGCATGAGTGCTGCCTTTGCCGCTATTTTCGGCTCGCCTCTGACGGCCGCCGTTTTCTCGATGGAAGTCATTTCGGTCGGCGTCATGTATTATGCGGCTCTGGTGCCCTGTATGGTTTCTGCCCTGACGGCCCTTTATGTTGCCCGTCTCCTCGGCGTACAATATGCGGTCTATGCCCTGGGCACAGTCCCGGCTCTGGCTCCCCTCAGCGCGGGCAAAGTCATGGTCCTCGGCATTCTCTGTGCGGTCCTCAGCATCATCATTTGCTACACCCTCATCATCACGGAGCGGGGCATGCAGAACGTTTTCGACAACCCCTTTGTGAAAATCTTCGTCGCCGGTACGGTCGTCGCCCTTTTGACCCTTTTAGTCGGGAGCCAGGACTACAACGGCCTCGGTACCGCCGTTATTTTGAAAGCGGCTGCCGGACAGGCGGTCTGGTATGCCTTCCTTCTGAAACTGCTCTTCACAGCGGTCTCTCTGGCCGGTGGTTACCGGGGAGGGGAGATCGTTCCATCTCTCTTCATGGGAGCAACCTTCGGCTGCTTCGCTGCCGGTTTCCTGGGCCTGTCACCTTCCCTGGGCGCCGCCCTCGGCATGATCGCCGTCTTCTGCGGCGTTACGAATTCACCCATCGCATCCTTCATCATGGGCCTCGAACTGTTTGGGGGCCAGGGCATGTGGATGTTCGGCCTGGTGGTCGCGGTCAGCTATATGCTGTCCGGCTATTACGGCCTATATAAGAGTCAGCTCATCATCTATTCGAAATACCGCTCGGTGTATGTCCACCGAAAAGCGCATCGGTAAAAGGAGAAACAGAATTGAGTAAGTATTACATCACCATTGGTCGTCAGCCGGGCTGCGGCGGCCGTCTCGTCGGCAAAGACCTGGCGGACCGGCTGGGCATTGCCTACTACGACAAAGACAACATCATTGCCCTTGTGGCAGAAGACACGGGGCTGGACCCGGAGACCGTGGCGGGCCTCATGGACCGGAAGACCTCGAGTCTTCTCTATGAAATGGCCACCATGGCCCAGATGAACCCCCTGGAAGAACAGGTCTTCCTCTCGAAGACCCGGGTCATCAACGACCTGGCCGATCAGGGGTCCATGGTCATCGTCGGCAGCTGTGCCGACTACATTCTGAGAGACCGGGAAAACCTTCTGAAGGTCTTTCTCTATGGGACTCCGGAAAAGCGCATGGAGCGCATCGTCAACGTCTACAAAGACACAGACCGGCTGACGCCCCAGAAGCTGAAGAACATGGACAAACAGAGAGCGGACTACTACCGTTTCTTTACGTCCTACAAATGGGGCGACTGGTCCAACTACGACCTCCTCATGAATACGGACCTGGGGCTCGACCCGGTCACGGACATGCTGGAGCACATCGCGAAAGTCCGTTTTGGAGGTGAGCAGTAATTGGCTGAAGCAGTAGCAACGAAACGCAATGAAGCACCGGCTCCGAACCGGATGGGCATCGACCCCATCCAGCCGCTGCTCGTCAAAACTTCTCTGCCCATGGTCATTTCCATGCTGGTCCAGGCCCTCTACAACATTGTGGACAGTCTCTTCGTGGCCCGCATTGAAGAAGACGCCCTGACGGCAGTCTCTCTGGCCTTCTCCATGCAGAACCTGATGATCGCCATCGCCATCGGAACCGGTGTCGGTTTCTCGGCGCTTGTCTCGAAGAGCCTCGGCGAACGAAACTTTGAAATGGCCAACAAGGCGGCGAACAACGCCTTCCCCCTTTACGGCATCACTTATCTTGTCTTCCTGGTCATGGCATTCACGCTGACAGAACCGTTCTTTAAGGCGCAGCATGCCACCGACAACATTACCCAGTACGGCATCGACTACATGCAGACCGTTCTGGTGTTCTCCTTCGGAATGCTCTTACAGATCTGCCTCGAGCGGATCCTGCTTTCCACCGGGAAAACCCTTTACAGTATGATCACCCAGGCCACCGGTGCCATCATCAACTGCATCATGGACCCCATTCTCATTTTTGGTTTACTGGGTGCCCCGAAACTCGGGGTGAAAGGTGCCGCAATGGCGACCATTTTTGGTCAGATCGTGGCGGCGGCCCTGGCCCTTTATTTCAATATCCATTTCAATAAAGAGATCCACTTGAGCTTTAAGCTGATGAAGCTGGACCCCGCTGTGGTACGCCGCATCTATGCGGTCGGTGTCCCCTCCATCATCATGGCGGCCATTGGTTCGGTCATGACCTTCGGGTTCAACCGCATCCTCATGAGCTTTACGACCACGGCAGCGGCGGTCTTTGGCGCTTACTTCAAACTCCAAAGCTTCATCTTCATGCCCATTTTCGGCATCAATAACGGCATGGTCCCCATCGTCGCTTACAACTACGGTGCCCGGAACAAACACAGGGTCCTGGAGACCATCAAGTATGCTGCCATTTATGCAGTGGCCATCATGCTCGCAGGTCTGGTCCTCTTTGAGACGATCCCCGGACCGCTGTTGAAGTTCTACGATGCGTCCCCCGAAATGCTGACGATCGGTATCCCCGCTTTGCGGATCATTGCGACCCACTTCCTCATTGCCGGTGCCTCCATTATGATGTCTTCCTCGTTCCAGGCCCTCGGCAACGGAGTCTATAGCATGATCGTCTCCATTATGCGTCAGCTGGTGGCACTCCTTCCGGCAGCGTACCTGCTTTCCCTTACCGGGAACCTCAACAATATTTGGTGGTCTTTCCCCATTGCAGAAATCGTCTCCTTCCTGGTCTGCTGCTTCTTCATGCGGAAGATCATCAGGGACAAGCTGAATTTTGAAGATGCTCCGGTTATCCCGGAGGCAGCTGCTAAGGTTGAAACTCCCACTGAGGAGGCATAACATGCATTACAAGTTTTGCCCGGAATGCGGCACGAAACTCGTGCCCCGCATTGCCGGTGACGATGGAGAGGTCCCCTTTTGCACAAAGTGCGAGAAACTCTGGTTCGACAGCTTTTCGGACTGCGTTCTGGTTCTCGTCTACAACGAACTGGACGAAGTGGTCCTGTCCAGCCAGTGGTACCTGCCGGAGGGCTATGCGTCCTTCACGACCGGCTTCATGAAGCCGGGGGAGACCGCGGAAGAGGCGGCCGCCCGGGAAGTGAAGGAGGAACTGGGACTGACCCTTCAGTCCGTCGAGTACGCCGGCACCTACTGGTTCGACTACAACAGCCAGCTCATGCACGGCTTCATCGGCTATGCGGACAAAGCGCCTTTCCTCCTGTCCTCTGAGATCCCGTCTGCACAGTGGGTCCCCGCCGCAGAAGTCCCCTCCGGCATGCTCCCGGACTTTCCCGGCAATGCCGCCATGACGGTCTTCCGCCAGTACATCGCCCACCGTGGCCTGCCCCTGCCGCCCATCCCGGAAATGACCCCGGAACAACGGCAGCAACTGTTGAAAAAATAAGGAAGAGACCGTACCAAAATGGTTTATTCACCATTTAGGCACGGCCTCTTTTTTGATTTCAAAAATGTTCTGAAACGAGAACAAAAATCGCAAATATCACAAAAATATTCTGAAATGAGAATATTTTTGTCAACGTGAAAGATTGATCCACAATTATTTGTCCTGGTGCAGGCGGACGCCGGCCTGTTCGTCGAGTTTTTCGATGGCTTCTTCGTACTGGTCCTTTGGGACCTTGCCGGTGTTCCTGCTGCCTTTGCCCCAGAGGCGTGACTCTTCTCCGTGGGCGATCCGCACGAGGTTCGAGCGGTGACGCCAGAAGGACATGGCGGGGTACAGGAAAGCGGCCAGGGCAATGCCGTAGAAGTAGGGCTGGTGGAAGTTCAGGAGGACCAGTCCGAGGAAACTCAAGGTCTCAAAGGAGAGGGACGCTACGCTCATCATTCGGCTGAGGACCATGATGAGGAGGGCGGGAATGCCTGCAATGAGGATGAGCCGCCAGTCGATCATCAGAAGGATCCCGATGGAAGCCGCGACCCCTTTGCCGCCCCGGAAGTGCATGTAAAAGGGGTAGTTGTGGCCGAGGATGACCGCAAAGCCGCAGCAGAGCTGCAGAAAGGTGGCGGCTCCCTGGCTTCCTATCAGGTCCGGCCCCAGGAACAGCTTGACGAGGAGAATGGCGAGGGCGCCTTTGGCGGCGTCGATGAGCAGGCAGACCATCCCGAACTTGAACCCAAAGACGCGAATCGCGTTAGTGGCCCCGGAGTTGCCGCTGCCGTAGTCCCGGATGTCCACATGTTTCAAAGCTTTCCCCAAAAGGTAGGAGGGCTGTAACGAGCCAATGAGGTAGGAGCCCAGAAGGGCAAGGAAAATGTAAAAGGTTGTTGACATAGGTCCTCCCATGGTAAAATGGACTGCAGTTTTAATAGGCTTCCTGGTTCTCCCAGGAGTCTGTCAGAATGGCGTTGACCGTGAAGCGTTCCGTCTTGGTGCGCGATGTACAGGTGGACAAAGTCAGCACCTGCTCCATGCCGTTGATGGCGACGGTCCCCGGGTCCACTTCGCTCTTCGTGACCACTTCTGCCAGCCAGCGCTGGAAGTCTGTGTTCTTCGAAAAGGTCAGGACGTAGACGTCGTCAGAAGTCTCTGCCGTGAAGCAGGAGACGATCTTATACTGGTATGTCCGGTCCCCCATAATGAGGTAAATGTAGGGGTGGGAGTCGAAGTAGGCTTGCTCTTTATACTTCTTGAGCCCCCCGAACATGGCTCCGTTTTTGGTGTTGTGCCCGTAAATGAGGGTGTGCATGTCAGAGAGATCCGGGTTGCTGAGGTGGGAGAAGAAAATGCTCCCGAAGACATTGTACTCTTTGGTGTAGGTGTGCCTCAGGTAGGTGTCGTCGCTCTTCGACCAGAGGAGCGGGTAGGACACGGCGGTGTCAGGAATGTAGATCCACCCCTTGACGTCCGGGTTCACCCCTTGGATCTTTCTGAGGTCCACTTTGAACCCCAGCCGCGATGTACTCTCTTCCGCCTCCGGGTCTGCCGCTTCGGTCAGGAACTCTTTCTGGGAGTCCTCATAAAAGGCGTCTCCCTTGTGGTAGTCGTAGAGGATCTTTCCCGCCTGGAACAGGGCAAAAAGAAAAATCAGAAAAAAGATGACTTCCAGAATGGTGAGCACCGTGTTACGGCGTTTCCCTTTCTTTGTCGCCATAGTCATCCCTCCTTATAAACGTACAGTTATTATAGCATATTTTAGAACATTTGGAACCTTGTGGAGGGTCCGTTTTCATGATACTAAACGTCAGCAACTTGTCGAAGTCCTTCGGAGACCATCTCCTCTTCGAAAAGGCCAACATCTCGGTGGAACAAGGGGACATTGTGGGGCTCATCGGTGCCAACGGTACCGGGAAGACCACCCTCTTTCACCTCATCACCGGAGAGGAGGAGCCGGACGAGGGGGCTGTCATCCGCTCGCCCTTCACGACCCTTGGTTACTTAGAACAGCATGTCTGTGCGGACTCCGACCGTACCACCTATGAAGAGACCCTCCTGGTCTTCTCCCACCTCTTTGAGATGGAGCGGGAACTGGCACAGCTGCGGGAGGCCCTGTCCGGAGAACAGGCGGGCAATGCAGCCCTCATCACAAGACAGGAAGAAGTCCTGGCCGCTTACGAAGCGGGGGACGGGCTCACCTATAAAAACCTGACGAGAGCTGTGCTGACGGGCCTCGGCTTCACGGAGGAAGAACAGGCTTTACCGGTGCGGAGCCTCTCCGGTGGACAGAAGTCGAAAATCGGCCTTGCGAAGCTGCTGCTCCAAAAGCCGGACCTCATGCTGCTCGATGAGCCCACGAACCACCTGGACATCGCTTCCGTCGACTGGCTCGAAAACTTCATCCAGTCCAGCAACATTACCACCCTCGTCATCTCCCATGACCGGTATTTCCTCAATAAAGTCTGCACCCGCATTGCGGAGCTCTCCCTCCAAAAAGTCTATGTGACCGACGGCAACTACGACCGGCACATGGAACTGAAGGCGGAGCGGGACCTGAGCCTGCAGCGGGCTTATGACAACACGATGGCGGAAGTCCATCGCCTCGAAGGGGTCATTGAACAGCAGCGCCGGTGGAACCGGGAGAAAAACATTCGAACTGCGGAGAGCAAACAAAAGCAGATCGACCGCATGACGAAGGACCTGGAAAAGCCCGAGTATGAACGGTACGACTTCTCCTTCTTCTTTGACCCGGACAGTGTCAGCGGGGAAGAGGTCCTCGATGTAGACTCTCTTTCCATGGAATTCCCGGGAAAAGTGCTATACCAAAACGTCAGCCTCAACATTCGCCGGGGCGAGCGGGTCTTCCTCATTGGAGAGAACGGTGTCGGCAAGACGACCCTCGTCAAGCAGGTCCTGAAACGGGTCCGGGGCGTGCGCTTCGGCATCGGGGTCACCACCGGGTACTTCGACCAGCACCAGATGAACCTCTCCATGAACAAGACCGTTTTGGAAGAAGTCCATGACATGTACCCTCGTATGACGGACACGGAAGTCCGCTCCGCTTTGGCGATTTTCGGGTTCAGGGGGGAGAAGGTCTTTGAGAAAATCGAGACCCTCTCCGGCGGGGAGCGGGCGAAAGTGGCCCTTTGCCGCCTCATGCTCCGGCACTGCAACTTCCTCATTCTCGACGAGCCCACGAATCACCTGGACCTTTACTCCATGGCGGCCCTGGAAGAGGCCCTCTCCGGCTATGAGGGGACCCTCTTCATCATCTCTCACGACCGGTATTTCATCAACCGCCTGGCGGACAAGGTCGTGGAACTGACCCCGGAAGGGGCCGAGACCTTCGTCGGCAATTTCGATGACTACCGTCGGGAAAAAGAACGGCGGGGAGAGAACGGTACATCGCCCGAAAAACAGGAAAAACAGATGGGAGCCGGCGGGCTCTCCTACCAGGAACAGAAGCGGCTTCGGTCGGAGCAGACCAAAAAGAAGACGGCCCTTCGCAAAGCGGAGGAGCGAATCACGGAGCTGGAAGAGGAGATCGAGTCCCTGAATGAACAGCTGGTGGACCCGTCCTTTGCCACCGATTTCGAGAAAATGACAGAACTCACAGAAGCGCTTGCCGCCTGCAACCGGGAACTGGAGACCACCATGGAGTCCTGGGAACAACTGGCAGAAGAAGTAAGCAACTTTGAGTAGTGAAAGGGACGAGCGATTCGTCTATAATGGAACGAGAACGAACCTTTTACAGAATAGGAGGAACTCATGTACGACTTTACCTTGAACGCCCAACTGACTTCCGGCGGACTCAGCTACTTTTCCACAGAGTTCGAGAATGACTATTTTACTCTGGACCTGAAGGAGGAGAAGACTTCGGTCAAGGCGGTCCTGACGGCGAAGAAGGACCTCACTCTGACGGACTTCGAGCTGAACGGGAAGCGCACCTTTGCGGCCGATGACCTCTTTTTCGCCAATGGGTTCCAGTCCTGGTCCACTTCGGAAGAGCACACGAAAACCGATGTGGCAAAGGGCCTGCCAAAACTGGTGACCTTCAACGGGTTCGTAAAGACCCAGGCGGGACAGATGGGGGACTACGCTTATACGACTTACGATAAGCCCGGCAACTTCCACTCCTTTACCTTTACCTATTTTCGCAAAAAGGGCAGCCACTTCATTGAACTGTGGGGTTCCCGGGTCGACCGGGACGGGTTCACCATTTTCGATGTCGACATGCAGGAAGGCCGCTTCACCCTCCGCAGAGAAGTGGACGGCACCGCCCTCAAAGCGGGGGACACCTATGTCATCATGGACGTCCTCATTTGCGAAGCGGAGTATGAAACTGCCTTTGACACCTACTTTTTCGATTTCCTGAAGGTCCCGAAACCCCGGCTCCGGCGGCTGGCCGGTTATACCTCCTGGTACAACTACTTCAGCAAAGTCACGGAGGACATCGTCTACCGCGATTTAGATGCTCTGGACCTTGCCGGGGACGAGACACAGATCTTCCAGATCGACGACGGCTATCAGCAGCACACCGGCGACTGGCTCCTCATCGACCAAAAGAAATTCCCCCACGGCATGAAAGCCTGTGCGGACGCAGTCCATGGAAAAGGCTACAAGGCCGGCATCTGGCTGGCGCCCTTCTGTGCGGCGGTCACCTCCAAGGTGGCTAAGGAGCACCCCGACTGGTTCATCAAAGACGAGAAAGGGAAACGGGTCCTTGCACACTTTGGGTGGGGCGGAGCCTATGCTTTTGACATTTATAACCCCGGTGCCAGGGAGTACATCAAGCACTTTTTCGACGTCATCCTCAACGAGTGGGGCTATGACCTTGTGAAGCTGGACTTCCTCTACAGCATCTGCGAACGTCCCCGCCTCGGGAAAAACCGGGGCCAGCTCATGGCAGACGGCATCGATCTTCTGAGAGAGGCCTGCGGGGAGAAACTCATTCTCGGCTGCGGCGTGCCCCTCGGCTCCTGTTTCGGCATTTTCGACGCCTGCCGCATCGGCCCCGACGCCAACAAAGTCTACGGGGGCAACCCCCTCAACCGGTTCGATGTGACGAGGGAGATTCCCTCTTCCCGCTATGCCATGGTCAACACCATTTACCGCCGGTGCCTTGACGGCAGAGCTTTTGCCAACGACCCGGACGTCTTTTTCCTGAGAGACGACAACCTCGACTACAGCATTTTGCAAAAACTGCTCCTTGCCAAGGTCAACGACATTTGCGGCAGCATCATCTTCATGTCCGACAATGTGGCCACCTATGACCAGCGAGCTTTGCAGTACCTGAAGTATTTCTTTGAAGAAAAAGACTATTCCGTCCAGCTGGCCGAGTATGAGTCGGCCGATGTCATCCGCATCGAGTACACGGAGAACGGCTCCGCCAAGACCCTTCGGCTGAACCTGAAAGACGGATACAGCAACGTTATGGAGAACGTATAAATGACTTATCAAGAAGCGATCGATTACATTGAAGATTACACCTGGAGCACCACCAAACTTGGTCTGGAGCGGACCCGGGAACTGCTGCGCCGGCTGGGAGACCCTCAGAAGGACTTGAAGTTCGTCCATGTGGCAGGCAGCAACGGCAAGGGGAGTACCTGTGCCATGCTGTCGTCCGTGCTGCGGGAGGCGGGTTACAAGACCGGTCTTTATACCTCGCCCCACGTGCTCTGCTTTGAAGAGCGGCTGCAGGTGAACGGCCGGTACATTTTGAGAGAGGACCTGGCTGACGTCACCGAGCGGGTGAAGGCGGAAGCCGATGCCATGGAGGACCACCCCAGCCAGTTCGAACTGGTGACCGCCATCGGCATGCTGTACTTCCAAGAGCAGAGCTGCGATATTGTGGTCCTGGAGGTCGGCATGGGCGGAGCCCTCGACAGCACCAACGTCATTGATGCGCCGGAAGTGGCTATCATCACGAACATCGGTCTTGAGCACACGGAGTTTCTCGGGAACACTCTGGAGGAGATCGCCCTCACGAAGGGCGGCATCATCAAGCCCGGCTGCGACGTGGTCTGCTATAACAGCGCCCCCGAAGTGGTCAGCGTCATCCGGCAGCTGTCCGCCGTCTGGAAAGCGAACTTCCGCCTGGTGGACTTTGACTCAGTGACCCCTGTAGCCCACGACCTCTCCGGAGAGACCTTCACCTGGAACGGCCTTTCTCTGAATGTGCCCCTCCTTGGGGACTACCAGCTCCACAATGCCGCCACTGCTCTGACGGCAGTCACCGCTCTGCGGGAGCGGGGCTGGACCATTCCCGAAGAAGCGGTCGTGACGGGACTGAAGAAGACCCGCTGGCCGGCCCGCTTCGAAGTCCTCGGAAAAGAGCCCCTCTTCCTTTTGGACGGAGGCCACAACCCCCAGTGTGCGGAAGTGGTGGCAGAGAACCTCACCAAATACCTGGGCGAGGAGAAGCTGGTCATCCTGACCGGTGTCCTCGCTGACAAAGACTATCAAGCCATGCTGCAAAGCGTCCTGCCCCACGGGAAGCAGTTCCTCTGTGTGACTCCCGACAGCCCCCGGGCACTTGGGGCCTTAGACCTTCGCGATGTACTGAGAGGCCTCGGCTGCTCCGCCGACGCCTACGAGGATATCCCCTCTGCCGTCCATGCAGCTCTCCAGACCGGGGAGCCGGTGCTGGCCTTTGGCTCTCTCTATATGGCGGGCGATGTTCGCTCTGCTTACTACAAAGAGAAAAAGACTGCCCAGCGGAAGTTCTGTACCAACGCCCGGCGCATGCTTACTGATGAACAGCGGGCGGAGTACAGTGCGGAACTCTCCCGAAAACTGACGACCCTTCCGGAAGTCCAAAATGCGCAGGTCATCTTCTCCTACATGGCCATGCAGGATGAAGTGGACCTCATGGTCTTCCATGAGTGGGCCGCCCGGGAAGGGAAGACCCTCGCTTACCCCATTTCCATGGAAAACGGTCACATGGAGGCCTATACTCTCGGGGTAGAAGAGGTCTGGAGCTACGGAAAGTACGGTATACAGGAACCGAACCCGGAACACTCTATCCTCCGGGACCCCGCCGACTTCGACGTCATCCTCGTGCCCTGTGTGGGCTTCGATGAGGACGGCGGTCGCATCGGCCACGGAGCGGGGTACTACGACCGGTACATCGACCGGGCCCCGGACGCCACCCGGGTGTGCATCGCCTTCGAAGCCCAGAAGCTCCCGAAGGTCGTGGAAGAGGACACCGACATGCCCATGGACTATGTGGTGACGGAAAAACAGGTCTTGAAATTCTAAACCCTGTTCTATATAATATAGGGGCGCTTCCGAGAGGAGCGCATCTATACGCTGGAGTGGCACAGTCGGTAGCGCAACTGATTCGTAATCAGTAGGTCGCAGGTTCGATTCCTGTCTCCAGCACCAAGGGCACCCGTCAGGGTGCCCTTTTCATTGACTTTGCAGGCCCCCTATGGTACGATAAACACTGCAAATTTCCGACCAAACACATTCTTTTCAGGAGACGACTACTTATGAAGAATATGAAAAAGTATTTTGCCATCGTCCTCGCTGTCCTCATGTTTGCTCTGGTTTTCTCAGCCTGCAGCAGAGACGACAAAGACACCGGCAGCAAAACCAATAACGAGATCCCGGCGGCCTTTGAAGGCAAGCTGATGGAGCCGTACATCGACCTCATCCTTGACAGAAACTACACCTTCGAGACCACCCCGAAGACTGAAACCCCCATCACTTTCGTTCAGTACGGAGAAGATCAGAAGATGCTCTCCATGACGGTCGAGCTGGAAGGTCAGCCCACCGCCATCTCCTACATGTATAAGGACGGCACCTACTATCTTCTGACCGCAGCGGACAAGAACTACACGGAACTCTCCGCTTCCCAGGTCAAGAAGCTGAAAGTCGACGAACTTTTCAACAACGCCAGCCTTGAAAAGTTCCCGAACGCTTCCTATGTCGGCAACGGCACCGCGACCATTTCCGGTGTGGAGTACAATTACGAAGACTATTACAACCCGCTGGTCCAGGTCAAGAACCGTTACTTCTTCAATGAAGACGGCCAGCTCACCTACCTCGCCCGCATCAGTGACAAAGGCAAGGTCGGTACCAAGATCCCGGTCAGCATCCTCGAGACCAACCCCACCGTGTTCGACGTCATCAACGACTATGAGTACATCGAACAGGCTCCGGTCACGAAGAAGGCAAACGCCACTACCAAAAAAGCTTCGTAACAGAACTTCCGCACTCCGCCGCGTTCCGGCGGGGTGCTTTTTTACCCAAAGCTGAAAGAGGAGGAAAACTTTATGCTTGCAGTCATCACCGGCGCCTCCGGCGACATCGGCCAGGCCATTGCCAGAGCTTACGCGCAAAAGGGCTATAAAGTGGCCCTGTGTTTCCACAAGAACAAAGAGGCCGCCGAAGCCCTCGCTTATGAGATCACCCGGGGCGGAGGCTATGCCAGCGCCTTTTCCGCAGACCTCACCTCCGAACAGCATGTGCTGCTTCTCGAGCGGGAAGTCATTGAACGGATGGGGGAACCGGACGTCCTCGTCAACAATGCCGGAGTCTCCTCTCAAATGCTTTTCCCCGACGTCTCGGAAGAAGAGTATGACTTCGTTATGGACACCAATGTGAAGAGTGCGTTCCTGACGACCCGGGCGTTTCTGCCCTATATGATTCGAAACAAAAAGGGTTGCATCATCAACATCTCCTCCATGTGGGGACAGGTGGGCGGTTCCTGTGAAGTCGTGTACAGTGCGTCCAAAGCGGCCCTCATCGGCATGACCAAGGCCCTGGCCAAGGAAGTGGGGCCCAGCAACATCCGCGTCAACTGCATTGCTCCGGGGGTCATCGACACTTCCATGAATGCCATGCATTCCCGGGAGACCATGGAAGAACTCATCAATGAGACTCCGCTTCTTCGCCTCGGCACTCCCCAGGACGTTGCCAATGTGGCGGTCTTCCTGGCGGGACCCCGGGCCTCCTTCATGACGGGACAGGTTCTCGGGGTCAACGGGGGCATCGTCATCTGACTCTCTTGAAAACGAAACACGAAAAACACCCGAGACCGGCGGTCTCGGGTGTTTCTGTTTAGAATAATTTGTTCGCGTTATTCGCTCATCTTATCAAGGGTTTCCTGGGACATGAGCCCTTTGGAGGCTTTCTCCGGGTCATACCCTTTCTTGCCGAGGACTTCCTTCAGCACGAAGAGGGTGCCGATGGTGAGCAGAATGGCGATGGGAAGGGCGAACCAGACGTTCTTGATGTAACCGGCAATAATGAAGGAGACAAAGGAGACGCCGGCGACGGTCAGGGCGTAAGGCAGCTGGGTGTTGACGTGGTTCAGGTGGTCGGACTCCGCACCCGCCGAAGACATGATGGTCGTATCGGAAATGGGGGAGCAGTGGTCACCGCAGACGGCGCCTGCCAGACAGGCGGAAATGCCCATGATGAACAGAGGGTTCGACGGGTCATGGAAGACCGTGGTGACAATGGGGATGAGGATGCCGAAGGTGCCCCAGGAAGTACCGGTGGCAAAGGCAATGAAGACGGCGACCACGAAGATGATGGCGGGCAGCAGAGACTGCAGGCCGAGGGCGACACCGCTCATGGCGCCTTCGACGAAGGCAGAAGCGTTGAGGATCTCTTCCCCGGTGGTCAGGTTCTTCAGAGAAGTGGCCAGGGTCAGGATGATGATGGGGGCGATCATGGCAATAAAGCCTTCGGGAACGCTCTTCATGGCATCCTTAAAAGTGATGAGTTTTCTGCAGATGAGATAGATGATGGTGAACACCAGTGCAATGATGGCGCCCCAGGGGAGGGCGACGGTGGCATCGGTGTCGGAGAAGGCCGTGATGAAGTCGACGCCGTCGAAGAAGCCGCCGACATAGATCATGGCAAAGGCACAGCAGAAGATGAGGACGATGACCGGCAGGACCAGGTCCATGATCTTCGACTTTTCGTTGAATTTGACTTCGACGCTCTCGACCCGTTCCCCTTCCGTGAAGAGGTCCCCTTTGTTGAGGGCGTTCCACTCGTGGCGTTTCATGGGGCCGTAGTCGAACTTCATAAGGCAGATCGCGACAATGAATACGAGTGACAGCAGGGAGTAGAAGTTATAGGGAATGGCCATGATGAACAGCTTAATGCCGCTCATGCCGGCGGTCTCCGGGTCCACAGAACCGGAAACGGCAGCTGCCCAGGAAGAGATGGGGGCGATCATGCAGATGGGGGCGGCAGTGGCGTCAATAAGATAGGCCAGTTTCGCCCGGGAGATCTTGTGGCTGTCCGTGACGGGACGCATGACGGCGCCCACGGTCAGGCAGTTGAAGTAGTCGTCGATGAAGATGAGGACACCGAGGGCGAAGGTGGCCAGCATGGCACCGACTCTCGTCTTGATGTGCTCCTGCGCCCAGCGTCCGAAGGCGGCGGACCCACCGGACTTATTGAGCAGGGAGACGATGATGCCGAGGAAGACCAGGAACAGGAAAATGCCTGCAGTCCCGGAGACGGCGGAGATCATCGCGTCGTTGATCAGGTAGTCCATAGTGGCGGCGGGGCTGAACCTGGAAGCCAGCAGCGCACCGACGAGAGTACCGATGAGCAGGGACGAATAGACTTCCTTGGTGATAAGGGCAAGGCCAATGGCAACCACCGGCGGGAACAGTGCCCACAGGGTGCCGGAGGCCGCGGTGATGGGGGACATAAATGCACAAACGATGCCGAAAAGCACCACAAAGCAGATGGCCCCGATCTGGATCCCGTTCAGCTTGAACTTTTTCTTCGGAGCGGGTTCCGAGGGTTTTGTCGGTTCGGGAGACGGTTCTGTGGAAGCAGTACCGATGTTGACCTTCACCGAGACTTTCTCACTCATAAATATACCTCCAAAAGTTTCTCAAAACTTTTCGTATGACTTCATCATTTTAACATAGGAAAGTCTTTCGTTACAATATGCAACTGTTCTCACTGTTTTCCGGTAGAGCCGAAACCTCCCCGGTCGGTGCCTTCCAGGTGGTCTGTTTCCTCAAAGGCGATTTGCGGCTGGTTCTTCATAATCCGGAACTGGCAGATGCGGTCATTGACGTGGATCTCCGTGTCCCGCATGGCAAGCGCCGGCCAGAACCACTGGTCATTGTCTCCGCAGTAGGAGGCGTCGATGACCCCCTGGGAGTTGGTCTGAATGACCCCGAAGTTTTTAAAAGTCGAGGAGCGGGGGACCACATGGGCCTCATACCCCTCCGGCAGCTGCATGGCGACCCCCAGGGGAACCAGCTTGAACTCTCCCGCTTTCAGGGTGATGTCCTCTGCCGCCCGCAGGTCGATCCAGTCGGACTTGCCGTCGATGTACCGCAGTTTCTCGATCTTGTCGGTAAAGTACTTGATGCGAATGGTCTCACTCATAGTTATATCCTTTCTCAAAGGACTCCCTTATAGGAGAGCCCTCTTGTAAATGCAAAGTCGGCGGGAGTGCCGCTCTCATAACGGTCCAAAATGGCTGCGACGTCACTCGGAGACTCCTCCGTGAACCATAAGAGCCGGAAAAGGTCGTTTGGAAGGTCATCCTGTTTATCGCCCAGGTAAATGGGGACGGAGTTCAGGAGCTCATAAGCGTCGCCGTTTGTCGTAACGGGGAATCGGACTCCTTTGCGGTCGGTCAGGGTGGGCAGTTTCTCAGCTCCAAAGTTCTCCGGGCGCAACCCGTCCGGGCAGTTTCGAGTCAGCATCAGGGGCGCTCTGCCGTAGACCAGCATTCCCAACCCTCTCCGCAATGCACTTCTTTCCAAAAGTTCTCTCATCTGAGAGAGTTTCAGCTCCTGGGAGAGAGCGAGGCACTCGACCCCCAGCTTTCGGTATTCCTCCAGGGCGATGTGATTGAAGACGTTCAGGGTGAACCCTCCGAGGACCGGGAGCCCCGCCTCTTTGGCCAGGGCCACGCCGTCCAGGGTGCCGGCGTAGGCGAACCGGGCGCCGTTCTCTTTGGCGGTCACCAGTTGTGCTTTGTAATGCTCTTTGTTTTCATAAAGCCCCCGGGGGAGTTCGACCCCGAAGGGTCGGTCGTCCTTTGGCTTGGTTCCCAGGGGCAGGAGCCAGGAAACACCTGACGGAGCTTCTTGCGGAAGCTGCGTTTCGGAACTCAGCCGGACGACCCGGCGGGTGTCCCGGAGAGCTGATTCTGTGAACTCCCTTCCGTTGGCTTGCAGGAGTTTTTCCGCCGCTGCCCGGTCGAAGGGGCGGACCGCTTCCCGGGTGACGACAGCCCCCAGCTGTTCCAGAGCATTCCGCCGTAACGCATTGATGGCGGAAACGGGGAGGTAAATGCCCTCGTTCAGCTCAATGGAAATGTCCTCGGGAGCGACGGTGAACCCGGTCCCTCCGGTCTTTAAGAGCTGGGCCAGGACCTTATCCTTCGAAGTCCCGGCATTCTGCGCCGCTTCCACAGTATATTCTTCGGAGCTGTCTGTGAAGGCAGAAACTCCGGTCTCTGTTGTCTGTACCGTCAGCGTCATGGGAGCCCCGAGACGGGCGGTGAAATCCATTTTGACCGGGGTGCCCCGGGTATCTTTTCGGTAGAGCTCTTCCAGGCTTTTCAGAATGGGGGCCGCGGCGACCACATCGTCTTTCCGGCGGGTGCCGAACATGTCATGGCCGAGGTGGCCTTTGAGGTAACCTTCTGTATGGCCGGAGCGGGAGAAAACAGCGTCCAGCTGTTCCAGCAACGCTTCTTCCCGGACCCCTTCCACTGAATTGCGGCAGGCGGTCACAGCAGCGGCTACGTACTCGGGTCGTTTCATACGACCTTCGATCTTAAAAGAGGTGACGCCCGCTTCGAAGAGCAGGGGAATGGCCTCCACTGCAGACAGGTCCTTGAGGGACAGGGCATGGTCCGAGCGGCGTCCGTCCTCGGCGGCAAACCGCAGCCGGCAGGGCTGGGCGCAGAGGCCCCGGTTGCCGGACCGGCCGCCCATGTAGGCGCTGAGGTAACACTGGCCGGAGACGCACATGCAAAGGGCCCCGTGGATGAACATCTCGAGTTCCAGGCCCGTGTCCTTCGTGGCTTCCCGGACTGCAAGGATTTCTTCCAGGGAGAACTCCCGGGGGAGGACCGCCCGTCGAAAGCCCAGGGCAGCCAGTTCCCGGAAGCCTTCCGGAGTCATGACCGCTGCCTGGGTAGAGGCGTGGAGCTCCAGGTCCGGAGCGGCAGCCCTCGCCAGGGCAGCGACCCCCAGGTCCTGAACGATGAGGGCGTCGACTCCGAAGGCGCAGGCCTGTTCCAAAAGGTCCAGAGCGGCAGGCAGTTCCTCGTCGGAGACGAGGGTGTTGAGAGTGAGGTGGACCTTCACGCCCCGCCGGTGACAGTATTCGATTGCTTCTGCCAGTTCTTCCCTCGAGAAGTTTCTGGCATTTCGACGGGCATTGAAGGAGCCGGCGCCCAAATAGACGGCGTCGGCACCACATTCCACCGCTGCCCGCAATGCCTCCATGCTCCCCGCGGGAGCCAGGACTTCAGGCCTTCGGTTCATATGCACTTATCTCCTGTGGAAGAGGTTCCTTCAAAAGGACTGGCTCTTCGCGTTTTTGAGTTCTTTCTGGAGCCGCTCCACATCTCTGCGGGCGACTTCCGCCTCCATTTTGTAGCGAGCGGAATCTTCCAGGTATTCTTTGATCTGGTTTCTCATGTTGTCTGCGGACTCGGACTCCTTGGCAGCCTTGTCCGCATAGTCGAGGGCAACCAGGATGGCTGCCTGGGTCATGGACAGTCTTCGGTTGGCGGCGACGATCTCCATAATGTCTTTGTCGAGGGCTTCGGCAAGAGCCTCCACATATGCCGGTTCTTCTTCGGTGATGATGGTATAGTCGCTGCCGGCAATGTTGATGACAACGTTCTGTTTCTCCATAGTTCCTAACTCCTGTTCGTGTGCTGAAAATGCGTTTGTGATACGCTTTTCAGTATAGCATAGCGACCCACTCAAGAAAAGTGTATAATAAAGGAAATTGTTGGAATTCTTACCCTGGAGGAATCATCTATGAAGAAGAAATACGGCTTTATTTTTGCCGATGAAATGGAGTTTCAGCCCTTTACGGAAATCGCCCTTGCAGACGGCGGTGCCTGGCTTTCGAAACGACCTCTGAACACCATCCGCTATGAGACGGATAACGCCGAAATCATCGCCGTCGAAAGCGGCGTCGGGAAAGTCTATTCCGCGTTTGCGGCAGCGCTCCTCATTCTGGACCATCAGGTAGATGCCGTGCTCGTGGGCGGCCTCTCCGGTGCAGTCCAGCACCTTCACAAGGGCGATGTAGTGGCCGGTACTTCCTATGTGGAATGTGACTTCGACGTCAGTGCCTTTGGCCGGCTGCCCGGAGAAAAGATCGATGGGGTCCGTTTCCATGAGGCGGACAAGGTTCTTCTGAATGCTGCCCTCACCATCGACGGAGTGCACCCCGCCCGCCTCGGCACCGGGGACTTCTTCCTGGCAGACACTGCTAAAAAGAATGAGTACAAAGAGGTCTTCGACATTGAGGCCTTCGACATGGAGACCGCTGCCATCGCCTCCGTCTGCGACCGGCTGGAAACTCCCTTCCTCGCCCTTCGGAAGATCTCCGATGATGCCGACGATACCGCCACGGACTCTTATACAGAGCTCAACGAGCTGGCGGAGAAAGCCCTCTCCGAAGTGCTCCTCAGCGTGGTCAAGGCAATGGAGTAAATCGCCGACACTGTGAAAAATTGCAAAAATGCAAAAACTGACCTGTCGAAAGAATCACTTTCGACAGGTTTTCCTTTTTCCTTTGTGCAAAGTGCTGTGTCACACTTTCTTCTGTTTGTGACATTCTAACGAAATTTCGTGAGCGGCGATGGTTAGACCAAGGTAACTGTAAAGTTTTGGTATATAATATTTTTGATATGAATTGAGAGTAGGTTGCGTCCTGGACGGACTTTTCAAGTTTGGTCTGACCAGAATGCAATCTCGGGTTAGGGAGGTATATTATGAAAACAATGCTCAAAAATGTTCTTGTCGTGGACGGCAGTGGCTGGTTCCCCTATTGGGGAGATGTCGTTTTTGAAGACGGCGTCGTCACCTATATTGCCAACGGGGAAAACACCATCCTCGATCAGGAACCGTCCATGGACGAAATCATCGATTACAAAGATGGGGACTACACTCTGGCACAGGGCTGGAAAGCCTACCTCGTCCCCGGGATCGATGCTCCCATGGACATGGCAAAGTTTGAAAAGCAGCTCGAAAAGATCATCGCTGACGAAAAGGCCGGGAAGCCTATCGAGAAGTCTGTCCGGGAAATGACCGGCTTCGGCTATGACAAGATCGAGTTCCTGAAGGCCGGCAGCCCCGCCGACTTCATGCTGGTGGACCGCAAGCCGGTCACCAAGATCCTGGCGGCCTATGCCGATGGGAAAAAGATCAGCTGAGAGAGGAGAGTACGGTAATGGCAAACTTAAAGACGAAAAAATATTTCTATACGCCTCAGGAGGCCCTCGGCGGCCGTATCGGCGACCACACGAAACATCAGTTTGGTAACTACGGGACCGATAACCCGGACCCCACTGTTCTGAAAGCCGCCAAGATCCCGACCGACCGTCTGCTCCAGAAGATCGACGGCCGTTCCCCGGACTACTATGGCCTGGCTCCCGTGGTCGATGAAGATGCCGCGAAGATCATGATCGCCATGGAACTTCGGAAACCGAAGACCTTTGAAGAGATCCTGGAAAAGACCGGCTTTGACAAAGATTATCTCAACTATAAACTGGAAGAACTCGGCTACTACGGTGTCGTCGAGTGGGACTGGGAGAATGACCAGCACGTCAAAAAATATTCGGTCAAAAACTTTGTCCCCGGCAGTGCCGAGATCCTGAACGAGCACCCCGAGTGGTATGAAGATCATCCGGAATTCGCCGAGATGTTCGAACTGTCCACCTACCTGCCCTTCGCAGGCTTTGGTCCCATGGGTCTGACCCAGATGATCCCGGAGGGCGGCGCCGGTTCCGGCATGCACGTCATCCCCGTCGAGAAGGCCATTGAAGCGGAGAACAAGTCCGTCGACATTGAGCACATCTCTTACTGGATCGAGAAATATGACGGCCACTACGGGGTAGGCCCCTGTACCTGCCGCCTTGAGCGCGCTGAGCGGGGCGCCGGCTGCACCGATGACCCGAATCACTGGTGCATTTCCATGGGCGACTTCGCCGACTACTGCTGCGAGTCCAAGACGTCCGGCTCCCACCACATCACCAAAGAAGAAGTTTACCGTATTCTCGGGGAAGCCGAGAAGAACGGTTTCGTCCACCAGGTCACCAACGTCGACGGGAAGGACAAGATCTTCGCGATCTGCAACTGCGATGTCAAGATCTGTAACGCCATGCGGACCGCCATGCTCTTCAACACCCCGAACATGGAGGCGTCCGCCTACCGCGCTAAAGTCGACCCGAACAACTGCGTCGCCTGCGGCCGCTGTGTCGAGTACTGCCCCGCCGGTGCCGTCCGTCTCGGTCAAAAACTGAAGTGCAAAGACGGCTGTGAGCAGACTTATGACTTCCGGGAAGACCCCGCCGAGCACATCTGGCTCAAGAATCGCTGGAATGCCGACTACAGAGACACCAACCGGGAAGAGACTTACGAGACCGGTACCGCTCCCTGTAAGTCCGCCTGCCCGGCCCATATTGCCATTCAGGGTTACCTGCAGATGGCCAAAGAAGGCCGCTACGATGAAGCTCTCGAACTCATCAAGAGAGAGAACCCCTTCCCGGCAGTCTGCGGTCGTGTCTGTAACCGCAAGTGCGAAGAAGCCTGTACCCGCGGCACCATCGACGAAGCCGTCGCCATCGATGAAGTCAAGAAGTTCATCGCTCAGCGTGACCTCTTCGAAGAGACCCGCTTCATCCCCGAGATCGTCCTCGAGTCCAACCAGCTGACTCAGTGGAACGAAAAAGTCGCGATCATCGGCGCCGGTCCTGCCGGTCTGTCCGCTGCCAACTACCTGGCTCAGAAGGGCTACAAGCCCACCGTCTTCGAGAAACATGACGAGCCCGGCGGTATGATGGTCTATGGCATCCCGTCTTACAAACTCCAAAAAGACGTCGTCGCTGCCGAAATCGACGTCATCCGGGAACTGGGTGTCGAGATCAGAACCGGTGTCGAAGTCGGTAAAGACGTCACCATCCAGGAACTGAGAGACCAGGGCTACAAAGCCTTCTACATCGCAATCGGCTGCCAGGGCTCCAGAAAAGCCGGTGTCGCAGGGGAGGACGCAGAAGGCGTCATCTCCGCGGTCGATCATCTTTACAACGTTCACGCTCAGGGCGAGAAGATGAACGTCGGTAAGAAAGTCGTCGTCGTCGGTGGTGGTAACGTCGCAGTCGATGCGGCCCGGACCTCTGCCCGCCTCGGCGGAGAAGACGTCCAGATGTTCTGCCTCGAGTCCCGGGAGACCATGCCCGCTTCCGACGAGGAAGTCGAAGAGACCCTCGCTGAGAACATTGCCATCAACAATGGCTGGGGCCCGAAAGAGTTCCTGCGGGACGAGAACGGCAAAGTTACCGGCGTCGTCTTCAAGAAGTGCCTCTCCGTCTTCGACGAGAACCACAAGTTCGCACCGAAGTATGACGAGAACGACACCATCACGGTGGAAGCCGACTACGTCATCACCTCCATTGGTCAGTGCATCGACTGGGGCGGCCTCCTGGACGGCGAAGACATCGAGTTCGTCCACGGCAACTATCCGAAGGCAGATCCCTTCACCTATCAGACCTCTGTTGACGACATCTTCGTCGGCGGCGACGTCTACCACGGTCCGTCCTTCGTGGTCAACGCCATCGGGGAAGGCCACGAGGCTGCAGAATCCCTGCACCGCTATGTCCGCCCGACCTGTGACTCCCTGACCCTTGGCCGTGAGCACAGACATTTCTTCGAGTTCGATAAGAACAACATCTCCGTTGACTCTTATGACAACTCCAAGAGACAGAAACCCGCTATGGTCACCGGTGTCGATACTGCTAAGACCTTCGACGAGTACAAACAGTGCTTCACCGAAGAGCAGGTCAAGATCGAGACTGCCCGCTGCCTGAGCTGCGGCGCCTCCGTCGTCGACCCCGTCGCCTGCATCGGTTGCGGCGTCTGCACCACCAAGTGTGCCTTCGACGCCATCCATCTTGAGCGGACCCATCCGGATCGTTCCAACATGGCCACTGCAGAAGAATCCGATAAACTGATCCTTCTTAATAACGCTCCGAAGCGTCTCGTACACATTGCCGGTCAGAGCATTCAGAAAGCCATCAAGAACGTCACCAACCGGTAACCTTTCTTAATAAAGTATCCCGCAGGCTCATGCCTGCGGGATTTCTTTATGTAAAGATGTAATATAAACTTGAATTGTGCGGACCAGTTGTTGTATGATGACTTTTAGTGATTACAGGAAGTCACGAAAGGAGAAAAGTCATGAATCAAAAGACTCATAAACTCGTCAGTATCCTGCTGGCCCTCGTCAGCATTTTCGGCATTCTGGCCGGAGCCCTTGGCGTCAGGGATGCATTGGCGGTCAAAGCTTATCTCGAAGGAGATGCAGGGGACGACCCGGTCGCACAGCTGACCGACGGTATTTCCCAACTGAAAGAGAATGAAAAAGCATACAACGACGGTCTTGTCCAGTATAAAGAGGGCCTCGTTCAGCTGGACGAAGGTGCTGCTCAGCTGGCAGACGGGGAAGCCCAACTCGCCGACGGCAGAAAACAGCTCAAAGACGGCGAAACTCAGCTCGCTCAGGGCTATAAAGACTATGCCGCCGGGCAGAAAGAACTGGCAGCCGGTCAAAAGCAGATCGATGACAACACGGCTGCTTACAAAGAGGGGAAGAAGACCCTCGCTCAGATCGAACCCATCATCCCTTACCTGAACCAGTACATCGCTTTCCGGGACGGCACCATTGCCAAACTTCCGGGCTTTGAAACGGCTCAGGAGTGGTTCATGGCCATTGTCCGGCCCCTTATGAAGGAACTGGGCCTCTTCGACATCCCGAAAGATGTCAAGGACCTGCCAAAGTATGTCACCGACATGGTCAAAGACGGCAAAGCTCAGCTCAAACAGTATGAAGACGGCCTCAAACAGCTGGCAGAAGGGAAGAAACAGCTGGCAGAAGGCAAGAAACAGCTCCAGGACGGCGAAGCTCAGCTCGCTGACGGCCGCAAACAGGTCGCCCAGGGTGAGAAAGACCTTGCTAAGGGCTATGCGGACTATGCGGACGGTCAGAAGCAGCTGAAGGAAGGCCGTGCCCAGCTCAAACAGTTTGAAGACGGTATGGGCCAGCTGAAGGACGGTCTCGACGAAGTCCTTTCCCAGAAACAGTATAACCGCAAAGGCGGGGCAGAAGTCGTAGTCCCGTCTCCCGCCGATGTCCTCGGCAAAGACTTCGACTATGCCAAGAAGGACGTTGAAATGCTCAACGGCAAGACCTATGTCGATCTGGACAAGGCCACCAACGTGAGAGATACTCTGGCGGACTATGTCGATAACGTCACTAACTCTGCCACGAAAGAGATCACCAGCCGCATCATTGAAGCAGGCCTTCTTGTCCTGGGCTCTCTCGCAGGTCTCATCGCCGCTCTGCGGGGTCTTCTGAAGACGAAGGGCTTCGTCCCCGGAGTCATCGCCGCCATTGCCGGCCTTGGCGCACTCTTCTATGGCATTGCCAACCACTTCCACGATTTCGCGTTCCTCGTGGAGAACGGTGCTGCCGGCGGCAAACTGCAAATGGCTGCGATCATCCTCTTCGCCCTCATCGCTACTCTCTTTGCAATCGTCACGTTCTTCACCCGTGACAAGAGCAAAAAGGTCAAAGAAGAGGTCGGAGAAGACGTCAAAGTTGCCAAAGACTAAGGCTTCGTTTTTATCAATCTGACGAAAATCCCCTGTTGAAACTCAACAGGGGATTTTTTTGGTTCCTTTTTTGAACAAGTTCAGGTATACTTAAGAAGGTAAATTTGTACGCGGTCAGCAATCGGACTATTACCGTGTACGGTCCAATATCAGACATAAAAGGGAGATATGTAACTATGAGAAAGACGAACAATTATCCGTTTGTACTGGTTCACGGTTTTCTTTGCTGGGGCAACGAGGACCGCATCAATGACATCTGTCCGCTGTTCGGTATGTGGAACGGCAGCGCGAAGACCACTCTGACCGATGCCGGCTACACGGCAGACACCCCCTCTGTCGGCATGTTCTCCGGTATGTGGGACAGAGCCTGCGTGCTGTACGCCTACATCAAGGGCGGCACCGTCGACTACGGGAAAGTCCACTCCGAAAAGTTCGGCCACGACCGTTTCGGCAAGACCTACCCCGGCATGGTCCCCAACTGGGGCGAACTGGATGAAGAAGGGAAGATCCAGAAGATCAACCTCATCGGCCACAGCTTTGGCGGCCCCACCGTCACGACTCTGATCCACCTTCTGGCTGAAGGCTCTGCCGAAGAGCGGGAAGGGACGGACCCCGATGACCTCTCCGACCTCTTCAAAGGCGGGAAGTCCAAGTGGGTCCACAGTGCCACGACCCTGGCCGGTACCCATAACGGCGTTACTCTGCCCGAGCAGCTGGGTTCGACGACCCTGAACATTGCGGAATGGGCCGTCGGGGGCCTGGCGCTCCTTTGCTCCGGCACCTGGATCTCCAAGGTTTACGGCTTCCATCTGGACCGCTTCGGCCTCTCCAGCCAGACTAAACACTTGTCCTTAGACCCGGCCCTCATCCAGCACTTCGTGAACCTGAAAGAGGATAATATCGGCTGGGAGCTGAGCCGGGAAGGGGCCCAGTACTGCACGCGGGACCACAAGGTCTATGACGACATCTATTACTTCTCTTACTATGGCATCCGCACCGAAGAGAATAAGAAGGGCGGTCAGAGCGGGTCGAAAGACATGTGGCTTCCCATGCGGCCCTTCGCTTACATGTCCGGCAACTGGAAGAGAAGAGAGATCGGGGACGACTGGATGGCAACGGACGGCCTTGTCAACATCCCTGCCGCGCACCATCCCTTTGGCCAGCCCTGGCAGGACTTCGATGCAGATGACATCAAAGCCGGTATCTGGAACGTCATGCCCCAGGAGTGGAAAGACCACACCTCTTACATGGGTGTCCTCGAGACCAAAGAGGACTATGCGAACTTCTTTCTGGAGATCGCTGACCGTGTCACCGACCTTCCGGTCATCGAATAACTAATTAATCCAAGGGACTGGCGTAAGCCGGTCCCTTTTCGTATAATAGGGAGTACATCGCGGTAAGAGAGGGGGAGGACCATGCTGGACACGACGCTCATCTACATTGAGAAGGACGGCTGTTACCTCATGCTGCACCGGACCATGAAGGACAACGACCTCAACCACGACAAATGGATCGGAGGCGGGGGCAAGTGCGAAGAAAACGAGAGTCCGGAGGAGTGTGCCCGCAGAGAGGCTTTTGAAGAGACCGGTCTGACCCTGGGAGAACTTCGCTACCACGGCATTGTCACTTTCGTCTCCAATGAGTATGAAGGGGAGTACATGCACCTCTTTTCCTGCGGGGACTTTTCCGGAGCGCTCAAGGAGTGTCCGGAAGGGGACCTTGTCTGGGTCCCAAAGGCTGAAGTGCCGAACCTTCCCGGCTGGGAAGGGGATAAGATCTTTTTGCGGCTCATGGCAAAACCTCACCCCTTTTTCTCATTGAAACTCTGCTACGAGGGCGATGTACTGGTACATGACGAGCTCCATTTTTACGGAAGTTAGTTTTTTTCGAAAAGGGTTATTTTAGGGTTGACTTTATGGGTCTCTCCCCATATAATATCAAAGTAGCTTTTGGGGCCCGGCGCTCCGAAATATCGCCTATGGACCATTAGCTCAGTTGGTTAGAGCAGCCGGCTCATAACCGGTGGGTCCGGGGTTCGAGTCCCTGATGGTCCACCATGCTTATATAGGGGTATAGCTCAGTTGGTAGAGCAGCGGTCTCCAAAACCGCGTGCCGAGGGTTCAAGTCCTTCTGCCCCTGCCATTTATGCTGATATAGCTCAGTCGGTAGAGCGCATCCTTGGTAAGGATGAGGTCACCGGTTCAAATCCGGTTATCAGCTCCATAGAAAAACCGTTCAACGAGAGTTGAACGGTTTTTCTTTCTGCAAATAATGTCAAGCAAACAGCCTGTGT
>JAFUZN010000031.1 GCA_017476565.1 Clostridia bacterium | reverse complement strand
TCCGCCGCCAGCATGAGGGCGGGGACCAGGTCCTGGGGGTTGGTCAGGGTTTTATCGGTCATCAGAATGTATGCGTCTTTCAGTTCGCACACGGTCTGGTTTTTGTCGGTACACATGTAAGGGGAGAGGTAGCCCCGTTCGAAAACGATGCCCTCCTGAATGTCGAGGGTCGTCTCATACTTGCCGGTCTCGGCCACCCGGACGACCCCTTCGAGGCCCTCGGTGTCTAAGGCTTCTCCCACCATGGCGCCGAGTTCTTTGTCTTCACAGGAGATAGCGGCCACTGCAGAGAGTTCTTCTTTCGTGGAGATGTCGATGGCGTTCTCGTGGAGGGCTTCCACGGCCTTGTCGCAGGCTTTTAGAATACCTTTTTGCAGGGCGATGGGGTTCGCACCGGCAGCCACGTTTTTGAAGCCTTCCTTCAGAATGGCCTGGGCTAAAATGGTGGCGGTGGTGGTGCCGTCGCCGGCAGCATCGTTGGTCTTGATGGCCACTTCCTTCATGAGCTCGACGCCCATGTTTTCTACCGGGTCTTCGAGGACGAAGGAGCGTGCAATGGTGACCCCGTCGTTGGTGACGAGGACCTTTGCACCCGCGGCGGCCCGGTCGGAATAGTCGGTGCCCCTCAGGTTCTGTTTCTGGTGCATGGTGGCATTGCGTCCCTTCGGACCCAATGTCGCTTTGACGGCGTCGGCCAGTTGGTCGATGCCGGACATCATTCCACGGCGGATGTCATCGCCAAAAGTAATGTCCTTTGCCATAGTAAAAGGACCTCCATAACCTTAAAAATGGGGCAGGCCGTAAGACCTGCCCTCCAAGTATACAATAATTCTTAGAACTTCGCCATGAGGTCGTTGAACTTCTCGAGTTCTTCGGGATCCATCGCGAAACCGTTCTCTTTCTTCGGGTACTCTTCGTCTTTGACGTCGTCGAGCCAGCCCATGTAAGCTTCGCAAAGGAAGGGAAGGAGCTCGGCATAGGTCTTGGCGTGGACCGGTTTGTAAGGCATGACGCCGAAGGTGTCCATGTCGACCATTTCGGAACCGTCGCAGGGAGCGCCGGCAGCGATGCCGATGACGGGGACGCGGAGTTTCTCGGAGATGGCCTGAGCGACTTCCTGAGGAGTGAGCTCGATGGTCATACAACCCATACCGTTCTCCTGGTACTCATAGCCCCACTTGAAGATCTCGAAAGCTTCTTCAGCAGTTTTGCCCAGTCTCTTGTAGCCGGTGGCGTTGGTCTGCCAGCCGGAGATAGCGCCGATGTGGCCATAGACGGGGACCCAGTTGTCGGACATGTACTTCAGGACTTCGTTGGTGACGCCCATGGGAAGGATGGAGTCAGCACCGTCGAAGACGAGCTCGGCACCATACTTGACAGCGTCGACTTTGTCAGCATAGAACTGGACCGGAAGGTAGAAGTTCAAGTGCATGATCTTGGAATACTCACGATACTTGATGACGGACATCTGAGAGTTGTACCACTCAGCGTCGAAGTCGGGGGTGTGGACGGTACCGGCACGGGAAGACAGGATGCCGGGGACACGGAAGACGTCGCAGCCGACCATTTCAGCGGCCAGTGCAAAGAAGGGGCCAAGTTCTGCGGGGCAGACCTGACAGATCTTCTCGCCGTCTTCTTTCATTTTCTGAAGTTTATTCAGATTCTTTCTGGTTTTGGAAGCGGTTGACATTTTGATGTCAGCAGTAGATTCAGCCATAATAGTTTCCTCCTGGGTAAAATTTGTTTTCGCCCAATGATGTCTTGGGGCTTTTTGCACCTTCATTTTAGAGGAGAGGCATGGTGGAAAGACATACTCAAAATTATGCAACTTTGGGTGGAAAAAGTGGTAGCCCCTACATTTCTGCGGGTTCCCCTCCGCGATTTGCAGGTGATTTGTCGGGTGCGAAAAACGGGGAGTCACCCCTATAATGCAAGTGTACGAAGGGCAGGAACACCTGCCAAAAGAAATACGTATTATTATTTTTAGGAGGAACCTCACTATGTTGACAATCGATTCCAAAGTCAAAGCCCTGAAGAAGAGCCCCGAAGCTACCGAAATCATCGTGAAGTACAGCCCCGGGTTCGCCACCGACCCCCAGATGAAACTCGTCCAGGGTCTCACCATGAGAAAGCTGCTCAGCTTCCCCCAGGCCGGTCTCACCGAGGAGCAGGTCGCCGCTCTCGAGAAAGAACTGCTGGATGCTCAGATTGAAGGTTGACGCATCTTAGCTGGCCTAGGACCAACGGGACGACGGGCCGCTTAGCTCGTCAACCGTGAGGGCAGTCCAAGAAAGCAAGCCAAAGGCGCCGCTTGATTGGCTCTGCCTACCACGCAATCCTTTACGTAAAAATCCCCCAGAGTTTTCTGGGGGATTTTTTCTGCTTGTTAGCCGTTCGTTCTGTTTTAGCTAAACGCTTTTTCTCGCAGCTCCAACGCCTTTAACACGATCATCAGCCGGAGCCTTACCTCCGGGTCTTCCAGATCGTCCCACAGCTCTTTCTTGATGCGGGAGAGCCGCTCGAGCAGGGTGCTGCGGTGGAT
>JAFUZN010000030.1 GCA_017476565.1 Clostridia bacterium | reverse complement strand
CGCGCCTTCGACGCAGAGGGTTGCAGGCGGAGCTTCGCGGCCCCCGAGCCTGTGGCTCTCCAGCCCGGAACCCACGGCGCCGCCCTTGCCGCTCTGCTGAATTTCTATCCTGGCGGAAAAACCATACAAAAAAGTCTTCCCCTCTCGATTTGTATGATTTTTTTCAAGAAAAAGAGAATTTTCAGCCATACAAAATCCTAACATCTCCCGGATTTGTATGATTTCGCACTTGAGATAAAGCTAAAAGCTACAAGAAAACCCATACAAAACGCTTGATGCCAGGCGATTTGTATGGGTTTTTTGGTGTCTTACCGCGCAGTCGCGGCGTGCGTGCACGCCCTCCTTATGCTTTCGGGAGGCGGTGCTGGAAGAGCCAGTCGTAGCGTTTGGCCCAGCGAATGACTTTCCGGCGGTTGTACTTCTTCGGAAGGCGGGCGCCGAGGGCGAAGATGCCGAGGGCATCGATGAGGGCGCCGGCGGCAGTCTTCAAAAGGGCCGGGTTGCGGACGAGGGCAACGCCCCGCTTCGGGAGGGCCCAGTCCCAATGCAGGAACTGGAAAATGCTGTGCTGGTCCGCCGTGATGGACATTTCCCGCCAGGTCAAAATGCCTTTGTCGAAGGCATAGTCCAGCTGCTCGTGGGTCAGCTTGAAAATGAGGAGTTTGACGAAGGCAATGGGCGCCATGTTGATGCCCTTCTTTTTCCAGAAGTTGTAAGCATAGGGCCACAGGGTCTTCGCGGTGTACTCCCCTTTCTTGTCTGCCATGATGGCCTCAGCGAGGATCTGGGAAACTTCGAACCCCACTGAAAGACCGGAGCCGTTGACCGCCATGGACATGTGGGCGGAGTCCCCTATGGCCACGTAGCCGTCGGCCACCAGATTCGAAAGGGGCTCCCGAATGGTAAGCGGGGTCACCTGGCCGCCCTTCAGCCTGGTCCTGCCGAGTTCGGGGGTCTTCTTTTGGTAGTCCTCCGCTCTGCGCTCAGCTTCCGACGGGGTCATCGGGTCAATGTCCGCGATGAGCACGTCTGTGAATTTGTCATAACCGTCGAAGTCTTTGACAACGTCGGTCCAGCAGAAGTTGAAGTCCGTGTCACTGGGCAGGAAAATGCATTTGTACTTGTCTTCCACGGAATCCGGGTCCACCGGGCAGTCAAAGTAGGCCCGGTAGAGGTAAATGATGTCCCCTCTCGGCGGGTCTTTCTGGATGCCCCAGTAGTCCGGCAGGTTGTTTCGCAGGACCGAGTTGGCCCCGCAGCCGTCGATGATGAGGTCCCCCATCTTCTTACCTTTGGAGGTCTGAATACCGATAATGCGGTTCTTCTTCACGACGGGGCCTTTGATGTTCACCCCGTACTCGAACTTCACACCGCAGTTCTCGGCGTAGTCGATCATCAGGTCATAGAGTTTGTACCGGTCGATGATGATCTCTGTCTCCTCCGGGAACTTCAGGTGCTGGAAGATCTTATGGTCGTCATCGGTGTTGGGGCCGTAGAAGGTGATGTCGTTTCTCCAGGCCCACTCAATGCCCGCCTCTTCCGGGGTCGGTGCCCCGACCATCCCGAAGATCTCGGGGTTTACACAGTCGAACCAGGGGTAGCCGATTTTGTCCCGCTTCCGGCGCTCATAGACCGTGACGTCGTAACCGTTTTTCGCCAGAGTAGCACCGCACATCATGGCTGCATGACCCGCTCCAGCAATAATGATTTTCTTAGCCATAGTTAACTCCTCTCCAAAGCGGGAAGCGCCAGCCGGCGCTTCCCGTCCAAAGTCACTTGCTCAGATCCAGTTCGGGGCCAGGGGCTCATCGTGGAAGTCCACCGGCTCGTACTTCTTGTCATAGTCGATCTCGCCGGAAATGGGCGGTGCGGTGGCGTAGATCTTATCGATTTCCAGGTAGCCGGTGCCGAGAGGTCCTTCATGGTAGACACCGTTCTGGTGGGTCGCTTCCATGTCAAGGCTGAAGCCGTAGATCGCGCAGCGCTGACCGTCCTTCAGGCCCTTGAACATTTTGGAGTAGGGCGCCTTCGTGAAGAAAATGCGGCTCGAAGACGCAGCCTGTGCCTGGATGATGGGGACGACTTTCGGGTAGCCGTCCTCCCCCATGAAGCCGAGGAACTCGAGGGTGATGAGTCCGTTCATGAACTTCTGGGCCCAGGGCCGCAGGACTTTCTTATTCCGGTCGCCGGCGAAGAAGGGTTTCATCGCCATGACTTTCAGAGCATTGGCAATGACGCCGGGGAGGTTCAGTTTCTTCATCTCGGAAATGGAGTGGAGGTCCGCATAGTGGACTTCGCAGACGCCGAAATAGGTGTTGAACCGGAACAGCTGGTACTGGTTCATGTAGACATAGTCCTCCCCTTCCGTGACGGAGTGGGTGAAGTCCATGTCCCCGGTCCAGAAGTGCTGGTCCACCGACATGATGAAAAAGCCGGTCTTCGGGTGCTGATAAATGAGTTTTTTGCTCTTGCCCCGGACGAATTCGCCGAACATCATCTCGTCGTCCCCTTTGTTCATGAGGGTCGACGCATTGAACATGTGGATGTCCCCGTCTTCATCAACGGTGGCAATGATAGCAACCTTGTAGGGGTTGTCAAAATACTTGAGTTCCTGTTCTGTATATCTGCTCATAAGAATGGTTCCTCCTTTGGTACATTAGTCCGTGAGGGCGGTGGCGCCGCTCCACACAGCTACAGGTGAGCCTGCCTGAAGGGCGATTTGCGTCAGTTCCTCCATACGGCTCTTCTGCATGAGGCCCTGGCCTTTGAATGCCCACTCTTTCCCGAGGCGGTCGTACTTGTCCTGGCAAAGGTTGTTGAAAGCGCAGAGTTCCCACTTTTCCACTTTGTCCTTTACGATGCCGGCGAGACCCTGAATGTTCTCGTCCGTGTCGGTGGCGCCGGGGATGATGGGGGTCCGCACCCAAATGCGGGCGTTCTGTTCGGTCAGGTATTCGAAGTTTTCAAAAATGACCCGGTTGGACTGCTCCGTAAAGCGGATGTGCTCTTCGTCGTCGTAGAGTTTGAGGTCGTAGAGGAAGAGATCTGTGTAAGGCAGCAGCGCCTCATAGACATCCCGCCGGTTGAAGCCGCAGGTGTCGAGGGCCGTATGGACCCCCGCCTCTTTCAGCATCTTGAAAAGGGCGAGCACGTCCTCCCACTGAAGGGTGGCTTCCCCGCCGGAAACAGTGACGCCTCCGTCTTTGCCCCAGAAGGCCCGGTCTTTCATAATGATGTTGTAGACATCTTCGACCGTATGGTTCACGCCTTTGAGTTCCAGAGCCTGGGTCGGACACTCCCTCGTACAGGTGCCGCAGGCATTGCAGAATTCTGCCGTGTGCACCCCCGCTTCATCGAAGGTGATACCGTGCTGGGGACAGGTACGGCCGCAAATGCCGCAGCCAATACAGAGGACGCCCTTCCACTCCACGTGGGACTTCGGGGAAATGCTTTCCGGGTTATGGCACCAGGTGCACGCCAGTGGACAGCCCTTCAGAAACACGGTGGTCCGAAGACCCGGGCCGTCCTCCGTCGACATGCGCTGAATGTCCAATACTTTCATGAATCAATACCCCATGTGACTTTCTCTTGCAATGACCTCATCCTGCAGTTCCCGGCCAATGGACACGAAGTATGCATTGTAGCCGGTGATGCGGACGAGGAGGTGGCGGTAATCCTGCGGGTGGGCCTGGGCCTCACGAAGGACATCCGGGTCGAGGATGTTGATCTGCAGGGCCGTACCGCCGTTCTCGATGTACCCGAGAAGGAAGGACTTGAACTTTTCTTTATGGGTTGGGTCGCGGATCAGCGACGTGTTGAAGGTGATGGTGTGAGAGGCGCCGTTCGGCAGGTAGTTGACGTACTCGGTCCAGTCGCCTCTGCCGGGGACCTTGCCGCCGAGGGCTTTGCCCACGGAGTTGACGTTGGAGGTCGGGCCGTTGATGTCTGCACCGTTGGAGGGGCAGATGGCGTTCGAGAGGAACTGAGGGTTTGCACGGCCGTTGGCGGAAGCTTTCATGACGTAGGAGGAACCGACCCAGTAATTCCAGGACAGCATGCCCGGGCGGAACCGCCGGTGGGTAGACTTCGTCTCATACTTCCAGGCTTCGTCGGACCAGAATTCCATGACTTCTCTTGCCAGTTCATCGGCTTCGTCGTCATCGCGTCCGTACTTGGGCGCCCGGTTCTTGGCCTTGGCCTGAAGGACTTCGTGGCCTTCCCAGTTGTCGTAAAGGGCCTGGACCAGCTCTTCCAGAGTGCATTCTTTCTGATCGTAGACCAGGTACTTCACAGCAAGGAGACTGTCGACGGTAGACGCGAAGGTGACGCCTTCCATGGTGACGAAGCCGATCTGGGCGCCACCCTGGGTGACGTCAAGCCCCTTCTCCGCACAGCCTTCCACCAGGGTGGACAGGTAGGGAGTCGGGTTGTACTTCGCCCGAATGGACTCGGAGAGTTCATAGTTGTCGACGAACTTCTTGATGAGGTATTCGGTCTGTTTCTTGTAAGCGTTGAAGAACTTCTCCCAGGTGTCGAGGTCTTTGAGTTCCCCGGTACGGGGGCCGTCCTGGGTCAGTTTCGTGGGCTTTCCGCCCATGACATCTTCATAGGGTTCCATGTCCTTGCCGTTGGCATAGACCAGTTCGAGGGCCTTCAGAAGGTTGACGTTGTTGTCGACCGTACCGGAACGGTCGTTGCCCACCATAGTGTTCTCGAGGCAGCCGACGGGTGCATACTCACAGACATTGTCTTCGTTGATGAGGCCGCCGTAGTATTTCGACTCTCTCATCATGCCCGCCATGGAGCGCTCGTCGAAGTTCAGAAGGAAGGGCGCACCCTGGGACTTCGAGATCATGTCCACGACTTTGTTGAGGAGTTTCTCCGGAGAATTCTTGTGGAGACGGACATTGGGCTTCGGCTCCAGAATGGGGCTCCAGTCGTCGATGACGTCGAGGAGCAGGTAGGTCAGGTCATTGGTCATATCCTGGCCGCCCTTGCCCATACCGGAGAGGGTCAAAAGCTGGCCGAACCCGGCGGTGATGCCCTGGTTGCCGCCGACTTTGATCATGGCATCGTAGGCCGTGTTGCAGTGGAACCAGAAGCAGCCGAGGATCTCTTTCATGAAATCTTCGGTCATGCCCTCTTCAATGGACTTTTTGTAATAGGGGTACAGGTACTGGTCGATGCGGCCGAAGGAGACGCCGGGACCCGGGTAGTTCTCATCGGACATGACCAGCATGTGGGTCATCCAGAGGGACTGGACGGCTTCCCAGAAGTTGGTGGCGCCGTTCCAGGGGACCTTGGAGGTGTTCTCCGCCATTTTCAGGAGTTCTTCCTTCCGGATGGGGTCATCGACCTTGTCGGCGCACTGCTTGCAGTAAACGGAGAATTTCTCCGCCAGTTCCTTCGGCATGGTGCAGGCGGTCATCATGGCGCGAAGCTGAGCGCCTTTCTGTCCGTTCTTTTCCGTCTCCGACAGGTCACTGTACATCGCCTCGAGGCGCTCGTACTCGGCTTTGAAGCCCCCGTCTACGATCTTTTTGTAGTTCGGGATGAGGTGACCGGAAGTGGCTCCGGAATTGCCGTATCCGTGTTTGAACAGGAACGCCATGCTTTTACGGGCTTCCTTGACGAGTTTATCCCGGTCCTTCTGCTGCTCCTTCGTCAGACACATAGACGTCATGATGTTGAAGCGGGCGCCGCAGAGCAGGTCCCCGGGGATGATCTCCATAGGCACCTGGTTCACGACACACTCTTTGAGGAAGTCCGCTTTCCGCTCGACCAGGGACTTGTCCCAGAAGCCGGCGGGCATTTCGACCACCTGAGAGAGCTGCTTGAAGGCACAGGTGAAGGTGGAGAGGAAGGTGTGGTTCTCCGGGACGATGTAATAGGTCATCTCGTCGAACTGACAGTCCCAGGGAGCGCCGGTGGTGTAACCGGTGAACTCGTTGTTCCATTTGCGATTGACCCCTTCGAAGTAGTAGTCGCGGAGCCATTTGGTCCGGGGACTTAAGTTTCCGGGTTTCTTGATCGCGTTTTCATACTTGACAGCCAATTTCATTTACCTCCTTGTAATACGTTTTGAATGATGGTTTCGCCGTGTTCTAATAAAAGCCGCATTTGTAATTCGGCCTCTCTGCCGTCTTTTGCCATGATCGCGTCCGCGATGCACTGGTGTTTCTCCAGCACGAAGGCGTAGACCTCATGGTCGGAGTAGAACCGCTCAATGAGGGGCACGGAGCTGGCTTCGAAAGCTTTCATCACGAAGCCGTAGACCATGTTGCCGCTGAGCTTACAGATGGTGTAGTGGAACTGCAGGTCGTAGCGGGCCCGTTTCTTCGGGTCGTCCTCCGTCTCCTCCTCGATGATGAGGGCCCGGAGCCGTCCGAGTTGCTCCTTGGTGGCCTTCTCACAGGCTCTTCGCACACACTCGACTTCCAAAAGCTTTCGGGCTTCCAAAAGGTCTCCCAGCTGGGAGGGGTCCAGAAGGCCGAAGGCCACCTGGTCCGCCAGAATGGCAAGGTTGCCCTCATTCTTCCAGTCTGCCACCTCGATCCACTTGGTGGGGACGATCTTGATATACCCGTTGGTCTCCAGGTCCACGACCACCGCGTTGATGACGGACCGGCTGACGTTATAAAGGTCTGCCAGTTCCCGGAGGGTCGGGAGCTTCTCTCCCACTTCATACTCCCCGGAGAGGATCGAGATCTTCAGCTCTTCAATGATGGTTTCGGTCAGGCTCTTTTTCATAAGTGGTTCCTTTTTTAGTAAAAATTGGTGGTATTACTACCGTGGTATTACCACCAACCCTATTCTAGCATTCATTGTATACAAGAAAAATATGTAAAGTTCATAAAAAAAGAGACCTTGCATTGTGCAAGGTCTCCAAACGATATGAAAGAATGATTTCCTTAGCTTTCCTGAAGACGCTCCGTGATGTTCTTCTTCACGATGCGGGTCGCGCGCTTGATATTCCAGGGGATAATGGCTTTCATGCGGTCTTCGTAAACGTGCATGTCGGTGCAGTCCGGACGGTCTCTGTAGAGGTGGATCGCGTCGAACTTACACTGGTTCGTGCAGACACCGCAGCCGATGCACTTCTTCGGGTCGACCACAGAAGCACCGCAGGACAGGCAGCGGGAGGTCTCTGCTTTGACCTGCTCCTCCGTGAAAACAAGACGTGCATCCCGGAAAGACTTCTTATCGATAGAGGGGTCACAGGGCGGGGTCTGGCGCTCGGGCCGGTCATACTGGTCCGGAGCGAGGACGACTTTCGTCTTGTCCAGTTCGATAAACTCTCTGAGGTTGCGGCCGGTGCTGAGGACGCATTCCCGGACATACCGGTGCAGGACCTCAGAAGCCATGTGTCCCTGAGCAATGGCGTCAATGACGAACTTCGGTCCGGTCATGACGTCGCCGCCCACAAAGAGGTCGGGTTCGCCCTGGACCTGGTAGGTCTTCTCGTCGATGACAAGGCTGTTGCCTCGGCCGAACTGAACGGTCAGGCCTTCCGTCAGCTTGCCCCAGTCGATGGCCTGGCCGATGGAGGTGACGACGAAGTCGGCGTCCACGGTCAAGGTGTCGTTCTCGTCATACTGAGGAGCAAAGCGGCCTGTGGCATCTTCGACAGCAGTGCAGCGCTTGAAGACCACGCCGGTGACTTTACCGCCCTCCAGGACGACTTCCTTCGGGCCCCAGCCGTTCTCGATGAGGATGTTTTCTTCGAGGGCCTCCTCGACTTCCTCGTCGGAGGCGGGCATTTCCTCCCTCTGTTCCAGGCTGAACATGGTCACCTTGTCAGCGCCGCAGCGCATGGCGGTGCGAGCCACGTCGATGGCCACATTACCGCCGCCGATGACAACGGTCTTGCCGGAGACTTTGGTGCCGGGGTTGCCGAGGACATCTCTCAGGAAGTCGACGGCGGAAACGACGTCTTCTGCGTCTTCCCCGGGGATACCTGCTTTCCGGCTGCCCTGACAGCCGATGGCAATGTAGAAAGCCTTATAGCCCTCTTCCCTCAGCTGCTGAATGGTGACGTCTTCCCCGACACTTACGCCACAGCGGAATTCGACGCCCAGTTCTTTCAGGACTTCGATCTCGGCTGCCACGACATCCTTCTCCAGTTTGAAGTTGGGAATGCCGTAGGTCATCATGCCGCCGGGCTGTTCGTTACGCTCGAAAACGGTGGGCAGGTAACCCAGAATAGCCAGGTAGTAAGCGGCGGACAGGCCGGCGGGGCCGGCGCCGATGATGGCGATCTTTTCATCGAAGAGACCGTGTACTTTCGGGGGTCTCTTCTGGGGAACAAAGCGAGTCTCTGCATCCAGGTCTCTCTGGGCAAGGAAGTTCTTCACATCGTCGATGGCGACGGCCCGGTCGAGGCTGGCACGGGTGCAGGCGGCTTCACAGCGCTTATTGCAGACACGGCCGCAGATTGCGGGGAACGGGTTGTCCATCTTGATGAGTTCAAGGGCTTCTTCGTAGCGGCCATCTTTCGCCAGCTGCAGGTAACCCTGGATGGCGATGTGGGCCGGGCAGGCTGCCTTGCAGGGGGCCGTACCGGAGTCATAGCAGTTGATGCGGTTGGTGTCCGCAAAGTCTTCGTTCCAGTCCCTCTTGCCCCACCAGAGTTTGTCATCCGGGGAGATGTGCTGGGGGTACTTGACCGGGCCGTCCACGGTGCTGAGCTTCTGGCCCAGTTTGACGGCCCCCGCCGGGCAGTGTTCCACACACTTGCCGCAGGCCACACAGTTTTCCGTGGTGACTTTCGCGGTGTAAGCCGAACGGGAGAGGTAAGGGTTATTGAAGAGCTGGGACGTCCGAAGGGCCAGGCAGGAACTGACATTGCAGTTGCAGATGATGAAGATCTTGTTCTCGCCGTCAATGTTGGTGACCTGGTGGACGAATCCCTGCTCGTCTCCCCTTCTCAGGACTTCCTCGACTTCTTCGTAAGTGGCGTATTTGCCGCGATTGGTCTCGACGATGTAGTCAGCGAAGTCACCGATGGCGATGCACCACTCTGCCGGATCATTGCCTGTGTTGAGGCCGTTGTGCTGTCGCATGAGACGGCACTGGCAGGGCCATAAGGCGAACTTATTATACTTGTCCATCCAGTAGGACAGGTGTTCCACATCGACGGACGTGTTGATCTTTTGGATCTCTTTTTCTACGGGGATGACGTGCATCCCAACGCCGCTGCCACCGGGGCCCACCATTCCGGCGATGGGCTCGAGAGGTTCTCTCGAGCAGAGTTCGAAGTACTCCGAAACTTCCGGAATGTTTTCGAGCTGCCAGGGGTTGGTGGCAGCCAGTTCCGAAGAGCCGGAGACCGGGATGTCCACAAAGTACTGCTTCTCGCGCTGGGGGTTCTCGTAGGAGAACTCACAGATGCCTGCCATGAGCAGGCGGTCCAGGACCTCTTCCAGGTGTTTGGTCTCATAACCCGTCAGTTTCTGGATCTCCGAAAAAACCTTGGGT
>JAFUZN010000029.1 GCA_017476565.1 Clostridia bacterium | reverse complement strand
CTCTATGGCGGATTATGTTTAGGTCCTAAATGCTTCGCGATGCGATCATACCCGGTGATCACGAAAGAAGCAGACGCCGGGAAGGGTTTGCCCGAGGATTCTGCAATAACGATGTGATCGTTTCTGTCACGGAACCAGTTGACAACAGCTTCGAAAACACGGGGGTCCGTGGTCTCGGGGTAGTCGTCTTCCGCAAAACCGGCTTTGTGGTACACGTTGACCAGGTTCGGTTTGATGATGACTTTCTTGTAGCCTTTGACTTCTTCGGTCAGGCCGGTGCGCTCATCGAGGTCATCGAGAGCCGCAAAGACGGTCTCACGGATTGCCTTGACGTCTTCTCTGGCGAAGTACTCATAGCTGCCGTAGTTCTTCGGAAGGGCCACATAGTCGGTCATGTAGTCCATGACCGGTGCATCCTTCAGGATGACATAACTTTTTCCCATAATGAATCTCCCTTTCTAAAATCCATAATACTGTCCGAACCCCCTGCCGGGGATGTCGGACTCTCTCAGTTTTATTATAACGGATATTTTCCTCTTGAAAAGTCAAATCAAAAATTAAACAAACTATAATTTTTGAGAAAAACCAATTTTCCAACAAAAAAGAGAATCAGCGTCCCAAAACCTATTTGAAAACCTCAAACAAAAGCGTCCCTCCGATGAGGAGAGACGCTGCTCTGTTTTAACTATGCCGTTTGATCATTTCACCAGGGACACGGAGTCCAGGGCGATGAGCCCATCGGCCATTTCCTGGAACCCGCCGGAATCGACATCCATGGGGTAGAGGACACCCACCGAACCTTTGACGGTGATGGTGTCGCCCTTGGCGAACTTGTTGAACTGTTCCCGTTGTTCTTCACTGCTGAGGTATACCCGCAGGGGAACTTTTTTCCCGGTCTCCAGTTCCACATAAAGCATTTTGGCAGACTTGTCGGAAATGGTACCGGATACCGTAACGGTCTTCCCGTCATAGGCCTTCCGGAAGGCGTCAGTATCTGCCGTGTAATACTTGCCAAGGGTCTTGGCAGTTGTCTTACTCTTGAAGGTCACTGCAGAAGAGCCCGCTGCGGAATCTTTCGGAGTGGAAGCCTCCTTCCGGTCCGCAGAGGTCGCGTTCTCGCTCTTCCCTTCGTCCGCTGCCTTCGCGGTGGTTTTCGACTTGTCCTTGGAGGTCTTGGCAGAACCGTCTTCTTCGTCTGCCGCAACGTCTTTCGACGTTGTCTTTTCGAGGACGGTCGTCTGCTCCGCCGTGATGATACCGGCAGACTGGCCCATGCCGACTCTGCCGCTGTGGACATACCAAATAACACCGGCCAGAATACCGATGAGAACGAGACCTGCAATGACCAGGGCGACGATGCCGCCGGCCCCAAGGCCTTTATTTCTCTTTTTCTGTCGTTGTTTAGCCATAAATCATCCTTCTTCCTAAGCTCACAGGATTTTTGACAGGAAGTCTTTCAGACGGTCAGACTTCGGGGCATCGAAGATCTCTTCCGGGGTGCCTTCTTCAATGAGGGCACCGTCTGCCATGAAGAGGACCCGGTCCGCCACTTCCCGGGCAAAGCCCATTTCGTGGGTGACGACCACCATGGTCATGCCTTCTGCCGCCAGCTGTTTCATCACGTCCAGGACTTCGCCGACCATTTCCGGGTCGAGAGCCGACGTAGGTTCATCGAAGAGGATGACTTCCGGCTCCATGCAAAGGGCCCGGACAATGGCGATCCGCTGTTTTTGTCCGCCGGACAACTGAGAGGGATAGGCCTCTGCCCGGTCCGCCAGACCGACCCGCTCCAAAAGGTTCATGGCTCGCTGATTGGCCGTAGCTTCGGACTCGCCCTTCAGCTTGATAGGGGCAATGGTCATATTCTGAATGACATTCAGGTTGTCGAAAAGGTTGAAGTGCTGGAACACCATGCCGACCTTCTGCCGATGGGCATTGAGGTCCGCATTCTTGTCCATGATGTTGACCCCGTCCATGGTGATGCTGCCGCCGGTGGGGACCTCCAGGAGGTTGAGGCAGCGCAGGAACGTGGACTTGCCGGAACCGGAGGGCCCGATGAGGACGACGACTTCCCCTTTATGGATGTCGGTCGAGACGTTCCGCACCGCGTGGATGGTCTCTTTGAAAGTCTTGTCCAGGTTTTTCGTGGAAATGAGTACATCGCCTTTTGGCTGGTAAAGGGGCTTCTTCGGAGCCGCTTTTTCCACCGGTTTCGGGACCGCTTTGACGGCCATGACTTTTTTATCGCTCATTCTTCCGCATCCTCCTTTCCAAAGCTTTCATGACCTGGGTCAGGATGATGACGAGACACAGGTAGATGAGGGCGACCGCGATGAGGGGCATGAACGCCGACAGAGTCCGGCCGCGGATGTTGTCGCCTGCCTTCGTGAGGTCCATGATGCCGACGTAACCGACGATGGAGGTCTCTTTCAGCAGGGAGATGAACTCGTTGAGGACGGTGGGCAGGACCACTTTGATCATCTGCGGCAGAATAATGTACCGCATGGTCTGGAAGTAGTTGAAGCCCATGGCACGCCCCGCTTCGAACTGGCCGTTGTCGATGGCCATGATGCCGGAGCGGAAGATCTCGGCGACATAGGCGCCGGAGTTGATGCCGAAGGTGAGGATGGCGACCAGAGTGCCATTCTTACTGGAGGCAAAAATGATGAAGTACATGATGAGGAGCTGGACCACGACGGGGGTTCCGCGGATGACCGTCAGGTACACGTTCGAGAGGAAGTTCAGGACCTTCATCAGACCGAAGGTCAGGCCGCCCTTTTTCTCGAGCTCATCGTAGTTTTTGTCGTAAGAGGAGCGGATCGCGGCAATGATGATACCGATAAGGATGCCGACGATGACCGCAAACAGGGTGATCAGCAGCGTTCTGCCGAGGCCCTGGACGATCCACTTCCAGCGGTCGCCGTTGATGAAGTTCAGACGGAACTGGCCGGCAAGACTGCTGGTGTCACCGAGGTCGCCGTCGGAGTTGATGTATTTGTTGGTGATGTCCGAAATGGTGCCGTCTTCCTTCAACTGGGAGATGGCGATGTTCACCCGCTGCAGAAGGTCCGTGTTGTTCTTGTTAATGGCAATGGCGTAAGTCTCTTCCACGTAGGGGGTGTCCAGCAGTTTCAGACCGCTGTAGAGCTTGACGAAGTTCTTCGCCGGCTCATTGTCGATGACGACGGCCTGGACTTTCCCGGTGGAAAGGGCCTGGACCGCGTCTGCACCGGTCTTATACTGGATGCGGTGGTCTTCCCCGACGCCGCCGTTCTCGACGCTGTCAGAGATGTAGATGTCCCCGGTCGTGGCAGACTGAACGCCGATCATGAGACCGTCTTTCGTGCTGACGGGGTTGCCCTCTGCATCGAGGTTATAGAAATCGTCGGCGGACTGAATGTCCGAGTCCTCCGGAACGATGACCGTCTGGACCGCGTTGGCATAGCTGTCCGAGAAGTTGACCGTCTGGGCCCGCTCCGGTGTCTCGGTGATGCCGGACAAGCCGATGTCATACTTTCCGGTGACGACACCCGCAATGACCGAGTCAAAGGCGATGTCCGTGATCTCCAGTTCCATACCGAGTTTGTCGGCAATGGCCTGGGCGATCTCGATGTCGATGCCGGCAAAGCCCTCCCCCTCTTTATACTCGTAGGGGGCAAAGTCGGCACTGGTGGCCATGTGCAGGACCTGCTTCTGACCGGTAGCGGTGATCTCTTCCTCCGCCGCTGCTGTGAACAAGGGGATGAGCAGGGCGATGATCATGCCAAGGGCCATGACCATGGAGAGGACCCGGTTCCGCGCCAGAAAGCTCTTTTGCTGGATCATAACGTTCTCCTCCAAATATCCGATGAAAATCAGTTCTTGCGATTCCGGTTGAAATTGATGAGGCAGCCGGCCTTGACGATCTCTCTCTCGTTCTCCGTCATGGGAGTGATGTAGAGGTCGAGTTCTTCCGTCTTGCCGTCTTTGATGACATACGCTTTGATGTTCTCAAGGGCATTGTCGTCAAGGACTTTGCGGATGCCGGGTACATAGATGTAGTCCCCTACGTCGAAGGCCTCGGGTTCGGCATCCATCTGGAAGGGCAGCATGCCCCAGTTCATGACATTGGAGCGGTACCGTTTGGTGGCGTACTCCTTCGTGATATTGGCAAGGCCGCCAATGACTCTCTGGCAGGAGGCTGCCTGTTCACGGGCGGAGCCGTCGCCGGGTTTCACCGCGTAAACCATGGAGCCGATCTCGGTGGCCGGGATGTCCAGGTCTTCCTGACCGGGGATGGTCTTGATGGTGTCAAAGATGGCAACCAGCTCCGGCGCTTCCGCCAGTACATCGCTGCCGGCCACTCTGGCCTTTTCCAGCCGGTCGACCACTTTGGAGCGGCCCACATAGTCGGGGTCTCTGCGGCTCAGGGTGAACTCCGCAAGACCCAGGGGGTTGGAACGGTAAGAAGAGGTCTCGCCGGAAGGGATGAGTTCGTCGGTGGTGGTGACCGGGTCCATGATCTTGGAGCAGACTTTGAGGAGGATGTTGTCCGCGAGGGGCGACATTTCCGGCCAGTCTTTGATGTTCGGGCCGTAGACCAGGTCTTCTCCGGTGGCCTTGGTGTAGCCGTTATAGACGCGGTGCTCATAGACACTGGAGTCGAAGTGGTATTCGGGGATGTTGCCCCAGCAGTCCAGTTCCTCCGCAGAGGTCAGGACACCGCCGTTTGCAGCCGTTGCCGCGATGGACCGGGCGTCCATAAGGGCGACGGCGGACATTTGGGCGTTGCCGGGCTTGGAGCCTTCCCGGTTCGGGAAGTTCCGGGTGGTGTGACGGATGGACAGCCCGTTGTTGGAGGGCGTGTCTCCGGCGCCGAAGCAGGGGCCGCAGAACGCAGAGCGGATGATGGCACCCGCCGCCATGAGGTCCGCCACCGCTCCGTTCTTCGTCACTTCCAGGTTCACAGGCTGGGAGGACGGGTAGACAGAGAGTGAGAACTCACCGTAGCCACAGCTCTTGCCGCGGAGGGCATGGGCCGCTTCGACGACGTTCGAATAGTTACCGCCGGCACAGCCGCCGATGACTCCCTGCTGGACGTGGAGCTGTCCGTCGATGATCTTGTCGGTGAGGGTATACTGAGCACGGCCTCCGGCGATCTTCACGGCCTCTTCCTCGACTCCGTGGAGCAGGTCTTCGAGGTTCTCCTTGAGGTAGTCGATCTCGTAGGTGTTGGAGGGGTGGAACGGAAGGGCGATCATGGGTTTGACCGTGGAGAGGTCCACATAGACGCAGCCGTCATAGTAGGCAACGTCTGCCGGCTCGAGCTTCTTGTAGTCCTCTTCTCTGCCGTGGATGCGGAGGAATTCCTTCGTGTCGTCGTCCGTTCTCCAGATGGAGGAAAGACAGGTGGTCTCTGTCGTCATGACGTCGACGCCGTTGCGGTAGTCGGTGTCCATGGAGGCGACACCGGGGCCGATGAATTCCATGACTTTGTTTTTGACATAGCCGTTTTTGAAAACAGCGCCGATGATGGCAAGGGCAATGTCCTGGGGACCCACGAAGGGCTGGGGTTTGCCGTCAAGGTAGATGGCGATGACGCCGGGGTAGGCCACATCGTAGGTGTCTTCCAGGAGCTGTTTGACGAGCTCGCCGCCGCCTTCGCCGATGGCCATGGTGCCGAGGGCACCGTAGCGGGTATGGGAGTCAGAACCTAAGATCATTCTGCCGCAGCCCGCATGCATCTCTCTCATGTACTGATGGATGACCGCAATGTGGGGCGGGACATAGATGCCGCCGTACTTCTTCGCTGCGGAGAGGCCGAACATGTGGTCGTCCTCGTTGATGGTGCCGCCCACTGCGCAGAGAGTGTTGTGGCAGTTGGTCAGGACGTAAGGCAGGGGAAATTTCTCCATGCCCGAGGCCTTGGCGGTCTGGACGATGCCGACGAAAGTGATGTCATGGGACGCCATGGCATCGAACTTGATGCGCAGGTTCTCCATGGTATCTGCCTGGTTGTGGGCTTTCAGGATATTGTAGGCGATGGTACCGGTCTTCGCAGTCTCTTTGTCTGCCGCTTTTCCGGTGAGGCTCTCGACTTTTGCCGCCTCTGCCTCCGGCACCACTTCGGTGCCGTTCACGAGGTACACGCCGCCGTCATACAGTTTGATCATAGGACAACTCCTTCAAATAAGATTCAAATACACTTAACTGAAATATTTTGCCATAAAGAGACCATTCTTTCAAGTAGCAGAGTAAAACGAGCCGGTCAAAAGACCGGCTCGTCTGTGTTGTTTTCAGAAAAACTCTTTCAGCATAGGATAGAGCTTCTGGTATTTTTCATATTTTCGGATATAGAGGGCTGCTGTCTGGAGGTCAGGCTCTACGGTGTACTCCACCTGTGGCTCGCAGGACATGCCTGCCGCCAGCAGAGCGCCGCCGTAAGCCGGGCCCTCATTGGCAATGACCTTCAGCTCGACGCCAAGGACGTTGCTGAGGACCTGCATCCAGGGACGGCTTTTCGTCCCGCCGCCGCAGACCGTCGCCGTGCTGACACCCTGGGGGCACAGCGCGATGCAGTCCTTGATCGCGAAGGAGACCCCTTCAAATACCGCCAACTGCAGGTCTTCCCGGGAGGTCGTATGGGTGAGTCCCACAAACGCGCCCCGGACGTCTCCGTCGTTGTGGGGGCAACGTTCCCCGGACAGGTACGGGAGGAAATAGACTTCCCCTTCCGGGTCTCCGGAGGCGATGGAGTAGTCACTCTCGAACACGGTCTCGTTGAGCCATTTATTGCAGCTCGCCGCCGAGAGGATGCACCCCATCAGATGGTATTTCCCGTTGGCGTGGCAGAAGGAGTGAAGGGCAGGGTTGGCGGTCTTCACGTAGCTGTCCGTCGGCAGGAAGACCGTGCCGCTGGTGCCGAGGGAAATGTTGCACTGTCCTTCGGAGACCGTCCCGGTCCCAATGGCTGCTGCGGCGTTGTCCCCCGCTCCGGCAACGACTTTGGCATCCATGCCGAGGAGGGTCGTGTGCCCGATGACTTCCCCGCTCTCATAAACTTTGGGCAGCCATTCTTCTTTGACGCCGAGGGTCTCGAGCATCTCCGCGGACCAGCACCGGTGTTCCACATCGAAGTAGAGTGTGCCGGAGGCATCACTGACGTCCGTGGCAAAGACGTCCGTCAGACGGTAGTTGATATAGTCCTTCGGAAGACAGGCCTTTCGGACTCTGCGGAACACATCCGGTTCGTTCTTCCGGACCCAGAGTACCTTCGGTGCCGTAAAGCCCGCGAAGGCGATGTTGCCGGTCCGCTCCTGGAGCGTGATCTTTCCGACCACGTCGTTGAGGAAGTCTGTCTCCTCCCCGGTGCGGGTGTCGTTCCAGAGGATGGCCGGGCGGAGCACTTCATCGTTCTCGTCGAGGAGCACAAGACCGTGCATCTGGCCCCCGACGCCGATGCCTTCCACCGCCCGGGGATCCAGGCCCTCCAGCAGTTCTTTCAAGCCGGAGACGACCCCTTTCCACCAGTCCTCCGGAGCCTGTTCGCTCCAGGAAGGCTGCGGGCTGGAAAGAGGGTATTTCTTCGAGACCGTCTTCGCGATTTGCCCCGTCTCCTCCATGAGGATCAGTTTGACCGCTGAGGTCCCAAGGTCGATGCCGACGTAATATTTCATCTCATCACCCAAACAGGACTTCGTTGATGACCGAACGGAGACGCTCCTGGTTCCCGGAACCGGGGTCTTCCGCATTCTTCAACTCGGAAGCTCTTTCGGCCAGTTCCTGAAGCGTCGTCTCTCCGGCGCGGATCTTGGCGCCGATGCCGGTCTCGAAGCTTGCATATTTCTCTTTTACGAACTCGTCGATCCGACCGTCCTCAATGAGGGCTGCCGCTTTCCGCAGGCCGAGAGCAAAGGCATCCATGCCGAGGATGAAGGCATAGAACATGTCTTCCTTCGTGTTGCTCTGGCGGCGGTTCTTCGCGTCAAAGTTGAAGCCGCCGTTTTTGAGGCCGCCCGCCTTCAGGACTTCGTACATCGCGAGAGTGGTCTCATAGACGTCCCAGGGGAACTCATCAGTGTCCCACCCCAGATTCATCGTGCCCTGGTTGGCGTCGATGGAGCCCAGCATCCCGTTGATGGCAGAGATGCGGAGTTCGTGCTGGAAGGTGTGGGTGGCGAGGGTCGCATGGTTTGCTTCAATATTCATCTTGAAGTCCTTGTCGAGGCCGTACTGGCGCAGGAAGCCGATGGCGGTGGCCGCATCGAAGTCGTACTGGTGGGTCATGGGCTCCCGGGGTTTCGGTTCAATGAAGAAGTCGCCGGTGAAACCGATGCTCCGGCCATAGTCGACAGCCATATGCATGAGGGCTGCAATGTTTTCCTGCTCGAACTTCACGTCCGTGTTCATGAGCCACTCGTAGCCTTCCCGGCCGCCCCAGAAGACGTAGCCGGTGCCGCCAAGTTTGACGGTGATGTCCAGCGCCTTCTTGATCTGTGCGGCGGCGAAGCAGTAGACGTCTGCCGAGTTCGTGGAGCCGGCGCCGTTCATGAAGCGGGGGTTGCCGAACATGTTGGCGGTACCCCAGAGACATTTGATGTCGGTGCCTTCCATCTTCTCGAGGATGTAGTCGGAGATCTCATCGAGGCGGGCGTTGGTCACGTTGATGTCGTCCGCTTCCGGTACCAGGTCCACATCGTGGAAGCAGAAGTACTTGATGCCGAGTTTCCGCATGAACTCAAAGCCGGCATCCACTTTTGCCTTCGCGTGTTCCATGGTGCCGGGCACCTGGCCAAAGGTCTTGTCCGCTGTACCGGGGCCGAACATGTCGACGCCGTTGGCGCCCAGGTTGTGCCACCAGGCCATGGCGAAGTGCAGGTGGTCGGACATCTTCTTCCCGAGGATGACTTCGTCTGCATTGTAGTATTTGAACGCAAGGGGGTTTTTGCTCTTCGGGCCCTCATAGGCCACTTTTTCTACAAAATCGAAATACATGAGAACGCTCCTTTAAAACTTGATCGCGGTGTCGACACAGGACTGCTCGTCGGTACCGATATATGCAGTGTAGGCGATGTCTTCGATGACGAAATCGTCTTTCGCCTCGTCGAAATAGGCCAGATCTTTTTTCTTGACGACCAGAGTGACGGTCTTCTTCTCGCCGGGTTTCAGGTAGACTTTTTCAAAGTCCATCAAGCTGCGGACCGGGCGGTCGACGTTGGAGCCGTTGGAGCCCACATAGAGCTGGACCACTTCACCGCCGTAGACCTTGCCGGTGTTCTTGACCGTGACTTCGAACTTGACGCATTTATTACACTCGTGGACTTTTTTCGCCCCGGAGAGTTTGAAGGTCGTGTAGGAGAGGCCGTAGCCGTAAGGCACTCTGGGAGCGACGTTCTCCTTGTCGAGTTTCCGGTAACCGTGGTAGTACTCATAGTGCCACTCGGTGGCGTCCCAGTCGATTTTCGGCAGGTCTTCCTCTTTGTAAGGAATGACGAAGGGCGATTTGCCGCTGGGGTTCGTCTTGCCAGTCAGGACGTCGACGATGGCGTGGCCGCCCCGCATGCCGGGATAGTATGCCTGGAGGATGGCACCGACACAGTCATACCATGGGTCGAGCAGCAGGGTGTTGCCGCCGATGAGGACCGCCGTGGTCTTGGCCTTGTAAGCGGCCAATCCCTGCAGCAGTTCGACCTCCTCTTCGTGAAGGCCGATGCCCTGTTTCCGGTCGCCGCCGATACTGGTCGCTTCCGAGAGGTTCTCGCCTTCGTCGTCATGTTTCAGACCGACGACAGCAATGACGGCATCTGCCTGTTCCAGGTCTTTCTTATGCTTATTCAGTTCTGCCGTCGGGACCAGCGTGACGTTCCGTTTTCCGAAGGCTTCACAGGCTGCTTCATAGACCGTGTCCGCATTGGCTCTCATGATCCAGCTGGAACCGTGGTCGCCGATATTGCAATAGTCAGCGAGTTCTCCGGCCAGAACGACTTTTTTCGTCTTTTTGTCGAGGGGCAGGACCGCCTCGTTTTTGAGAAGTGTCAGTGCCTTGTCGGCCACCTCTTTAGCGAGGGCGATGTGCTCTTTGCTCTGCAGGATCTTCTTCGGGTATTTCTGCGGGTCTTCCCGCTCCTGGAAGAACAGAAGGGTCCGGGCAATGGCCACGCACTTTGCATCCAGTTCTTCCATAGAGATTTTGCCTTTTTTCAGGAGTCTCTTCAGTGCCGGTTTATTCCAACGGTACGGGAAGGGATACTCAATGTCCAGCCCGGAGTGGAACCCTTTTTCTGCATCGTGGAGGCCAAAGAAGAAATCGGTGATCACAAATCCGTTGAATCCGTACCGGTCCTTCAGGACATCCTGGATGAGATATTTGCTCTCGCAGCACTGGTCCCCCCGATACAGGTTGTAAGCCGCCATCACAGAGCCCGCTCCGGCTTCCTCTACCGCCTGGCGGAAGTGGCGCAGATAGATTTCCTGCTCGGTCCGCTTATCCGCCGTCACATTGACTTTGAAGCGCATATTCTCCATGGAGTTGAAGGCGTAGTGTTTGAGACACGCAACGACATTCTGGCTCTGGACACCGTTGGTGAGGGCCACAGCCATCTTGCCCATATGCATGCTGTCTTCGCCGTAAACTTCCTGGCTTCTGCCCCAACCCGGATGGTAGGGCAGGTTCATGCAGACACCGCCGAAGAAATTGCCGCCGTTGGCACGTACTTCTGCACCAATGACTTTGCCGACCCGCTCCTCGAGCTCTTTGTCGAAGGTCGCACCTCTCGCCATGGTGACCGGGAAGCAGGTGGAAGTGCCGGAGACGACGCCCCGGGGACCGTCACAGAAACCGACCGCCGGAACGCCCAGCCGTTTCACCGCTCTGGTCTTCCATGGCCGGTAGTTATAGCCGCCCCAGTTTCCCGGCAGGAACATTCCGGACAAAGTGATTGCATCATAAGGACGCAGGGTCGCAGCGATCATTCCGAGCTTCTCATCGAGGGTCATTTCCCCGACCAGTTCTCTGGCTTTTGCATCATAAGTCATGAGGTCCTGTTGTTTCATCAAGTTTCCTCCTTTTCGAGAGTTACATACTTTTCTACGCTCCCATCATAGCGGACTTCCTCATAAGACAACAGGGCGAGCCTTTCCTCCGCAGACGACAATCTTGCGATTTTTTGTACAGGAGAGTAAAATCGGGTCAGAGACCTGTACATCGCGGAAGGGAGAAATGCCATGGCAACCGAGTATGAGCTCATACGGCATGGAAAGATGAACCGGCTGAATATTTTCGTCAACCGCATCCTGTACCGTTCGAACCACATGCATTCCGACTTCGAGCTCGTCTATGTGCTGGACGGGGAAGGCACCATCACGACTCAGCGGCACACCTACGCTCTGGCCCCGGGGAACATCGTTTTTCTTAATTCCAATGAGCCCCACGACATCACGGGGTTCGACTTCGGCGTCACGCTGCTGCTCATCCAGTTTTCCAAAAACTTCCTCCAGGAATATTTCCCGGAGCTCTCGAATACCATCGTGGAGGACGGCAACGCCCGAAGGAACCTTCCTCCGGAGCGCTACGCTGCCCTGCGAAAGGCCATGCTGGAAGCCGGCATGGAATACCTTTCCGGCAGCGCCTATTTCGAACTCACCTGTCTCTCCCTGATGGCGACCATTTTGCGGCAGCTCCTCTCCTGGCTTCCCAAGGAGACCATTTCGGCTGAAGAATACCACAGGCGGGACAAACAGGCTCAGAGGATGGTCCGCATTTCCGGTTATCTCGAGCAGCACTACCGGGAACCGGTCCGGCTCGCCGACCTGGCAGCAGAAGAAGGGGTCACCGTGACCCACCTCTCCCACTTCATTTCAGAGCACTTCGGCATGACCTTTCAGGAATACCTGAACAACATCCGGTTCGAACACGCCGTCCGCATCATCGGAGACCACACCCTCACCCTCTCCGATGTCTCCGCAGAAAGTGGGTTCTCCGAGCTCAAGTACATGACCCGCATGTTCGAAAACCAGCTCGGCATGAAGCCGGCAGACTTCCGGGAGCAGTTTGCCTACCTCTCCCCTGCTTCTGCAGGCGATGTGTCGGATGTTCCTGCTGACGGTCCCCGGACCCTCGAATACTATTTGTCAGAAGAAGACGGCCTCCGGGCCATCCTGGAAGCCAGAGACCGTTGAACGATAAAGAACCTCCCGCAAAAAGGCGGGAGGTTCTTTTACTTATTTGATGTACTTTTTGAAGAAGTCCGTCATGCCGTCGATGGCGGCCTGGCCCTCCGGGGTCTCGGCGCCGGTGACCATGTAGACATGCATGAGTTTCGGGTTTTTGCTGTTGTTCAGTTCCACCGGGATCCCAACTTTCTTCAGGTCCTTTTCCGCCCGGAGGCCCTGAGTGCGGACAATGTCCGCAAGGCTCGTCACAATGTAGGTCGGCGGGTAGTCTTTCCCACAGACCGCCAGGGTCTTGTCGAGGTCCATATACTGCCGCCAGGGCTTCCCCTCATACTCCCCGAGGAAGGTCCCAATGTAGAACTTCCAGATGCCGCCGTTGCTCGGGTCCACGTAGGGCACCGGGGAAGTCAGCCCCAGAGCCGCGACCTTCAGGTGCGGGTCCTCCACCGAGAAGGCGTTCTGCATGACTTTGCTCGCACAGATGCCGGCGCAGAGGCTCGAAAGGTTCCCTCCGGCGGAGTCACCGGTGAGGAAGACATTGCGTGCATCGCCCCCGTACTCTTCCAGGTGTTCTGAGATGTACTTGAGGGCCGCCATGCAGTCCTGTACCTGGTCGACCCAGTGGACTTTCGGTGCCAGTCGGTAACTTATGTTGAAGACGATGAACCCTTTGCGGGCGAGGTGCAGACAGAAGAAGCGGTTGAGGTCCTTTGTGGCGTAGTACCAGCCGCCCCCGTGGATGTCGATGATGACGGGGTGCTTCTTCCCGTCCTTGTCCCACTGTTGCGGGACATAGACGTCCAGCAGGTGGTACGTGTCCCCATCTGCGATGTACGGGATGTCCTTGTACTCCACCGAGTCCGTCGGGTACTCCTTTTTCGAATAGTTGGCGTTGTCGCCCACTTCAATGCCTTTCCAGACCGCTTTCAGCAGCAGTTGTGCCGGTGTGTTCATAGCATTCCCTCCTTTTGAGTAAATTATACTCCTGTCTCTTGAAACAGAACAGGTTTTTTCCGTAAGATAGAGGTGCAAGTTGTTCGGTCATCTTCTTCTGACCGGATAGGTAAAGTGAGTTTTTAGAAAGTGAGGAGGAGAAATGGTATTTTTGATCATCCTGTTGGTTCTTGGCGCTCTGGACCTTTGCTGGTTCCTGTATGAACGGGTCAAAGAAAAGTCCACGAAGGCCGCCATGATTAAATCGTCAGTCTCGGTCCTGTTCATGTCCGTCGCCGCGGTGGCCTGGAGCCTCATCCCGGACGGTGCCGCTCATGCAAAGTTTGCACCGTTCCTGCTCATCGGACTTCTGTGCGGTCTGCTTGGGGACATTTGGCTGGACCTCAAATTCGTCTACCCAAAAGAGAATGACATTTACACCTTTGCGGGCTTCTATGCCTTCGCGGTGGGCCACATCCTCTTTATCATCGGCCTCATCTGGCAGTACGGTGCCGGGGCCCCCATCCTCTACATCCTCCTGCCCCTCCTCATCGCCTGTGCGGTGGGCGCCGGCAACCTGGCCCTCGCCCCGGTCATGAAAATGGAATACGGCAAGTTCAAAGCCATCACCGGCATTTACGGCGCCATCCTCTTCGGCATGACCCTCCTCGCCGGCTCCCTGGCCCTTTACAACCACTTCCAGTACATGACCCTCAACATTATGTTCATTGGCGGTGTGTTCTTCGCGGTCTCCGACCTCATCCTCTCCGGCACCTACTTCTCGACCGGCAAGGACCGCCCGGTGGACATCATCACGAACCACGCCACCTACTACATTGCTCAGTTCCTCATCGCGATGAGCATTGCTTTCATCAACTGAGTTCCAGGACAGCAAAACCTCCGGGCCCTTCGGTCCGGAGGTTTTTGACTCTTATTTCTGTTTGTCGAAGTTGATGCGGCTGAGGGCGAAGAACTTTTTGAAGAGTTTCGGGATCTTCATGTATTTCTTGTTTTTATTCAGCTTCGCGATCTTCTTCAGTTCGTCCTCGGTCAGTTCGAAATCGAAGATGTCGAGGTTGTCCGCGATGTGCGCCGGAGTCTTGGAACCGGGGATGATGACATGGCCCACCTGGGTGTGCCAGCGAAGGATGATCTGAGCGGTGCTCTTGCCGTACTTTTTCGCAAGCTTCCGGAAGACCTTCTCATTCAGAAGCTTTTTATCGCCGCTGCCGAGGGGGTACCAGGCTTCGAGTACGATGCCCTCTTTTTTGAGAAGCTTTGCGGTGGCATCTTTCTGGTAATAGGGGTGTGCTTCGTTCTGAGCGACGACCGGTTTGATGGTGCCCTTCTTCAAGATCTTTTTGAGAGCTTTCTCGCTGAAGTTGGAGACACCGATGGCCTTGACGGTCCCTTTCTTGACTTCCTTTTCCAGACCCTGCCAGGCACTGACGTAGTCACCGGCCTCCTGGTGCAGGAGGATGAGGTCCACATAGTCGGTATCGAGACGCTTCAGGGTCTTTTTGATGGCCTTCTTGACCTTTCTTTTTTTGAAGTCCTGGGGCCAGATCTTGGAGGTCAGGAAGATCTCCTCTCTCGGGACACCGGAATTTTTGATGCCCTTGCCGACCGCGACTTCGTTCTGGTAGACGTTCGCGGTGTCGACGAGACGGTAACCGAGTTTCAGAGCCTCTTCGACGGCGGGCTCGGCGTCCTTCGACTTGATACGGTAGGTCCCGATACCAATGGCAGGGATCTCCATCCCGTTGTTGAGTTTAAGTTTATCCATAAAGAAAACTCCTTTCTATTCTCGGAAATTAAATTTTGCACAATTTATTATACTCCTTTTCTCCCCGCGATGCATCCCTTTTCCGTGTCTGCAATTCCTTGCCATTTTGTAACAACTGCTGGCAAGTACATCGCCATAATGTTATGATAAAGGTGTCATTATTAAAGAGAGTTTTCTAAAGGAGGAAACAATTATGGCAACTGTAGGAAAAGGCTTGCTGAAAGCCAACGGCTACGAATACCTGTGCCGCTATGCCGGCCTCGACAACGATGGTCCCCTGGTCCTTCTGCTCCACGGCTTCCCGGAGACTTCCATTATTTGGGAACCCCTGCTGTCGAAACTGGCAGACCTCGGTTACAGAGCAGTGGCTCCGAACCAGAGAGGTTATTCCGACGGCGCTCGTCCGGAAGGCCTTGAGCCCTATTCCGTCGGCGTGCTGGCAGACGACGTCATCGGCTTTGCGGAAGAGTTGGGCTGCGACGGCAAATTCTACCTGGTTGGTCACGACTGGGGCGGCTCCGTCGGCTGGGCTACGGTCAACAACTATCCGGACCGGATCCAGGCTTATGTCGGCATGTCCACTCCTTACACCCCTGCCTTCATGTACGCCATGATGAACGATGAAGACCAGAAAGCCAAGAGTTATTACATCCGTGACTTCCAGACGCCTGTGGAACCGGAGAACAAAATGGCTGCCGATGACTATGCATGGCTTCGCGGTTACTGGGAAGGCTTCAAGCCCGAGATCATCGACGACTACCTGACCGTCTTCTCTCAGCCCGCTGCCCGTACGGCTACGGTCAACTGGTACAGAGCCATGTTCGCCGTCAAGAACAACTTTGAGTACAAGCCTGTCGAGCTGCCCGTCACCTACATTTGGGGCAACCAGGACATTGCCCTCGGCCGCCTCGGCGCCGAGATGACCGCCCAGTTCATGAAAGGTTATTATAACTTCGTGGAAGTGGACGGTGGCCACTGGCTCATGGAGTTCAACGAGGAAGAAGTCTCCAAACTCGTCATTGAGCACATCCAGAAATTCCCCATCGAATAAGATGAAACAAAAAGACTCCGGACCATCTGAACCGAACCAGTAAAATCGGACAATAGACAAAAAGCCCCCTCATGTAGGACAATAGTAGTCCATACATGAGGAGGTTTTATTATGCCCAGAAAGTACACCCATATCAAACAATATGAAGATGAAATCTTGAAGTTG
>JAFUZN010000028.1 GCA_017476565.1 Clostridia bacterium | reverse complement strand
TACGTGCGGTTTGTTTCGGTTAAAATGTTCCTTTGCCATTGGAATGTTCCTCCTTCATAATAGAAACAATTTATTCGTTCAGAATTATTTTGATTGTATCAGATAGATTGATGCAATGCAAGTACGGAAATCGGGGTCAGTTCTTCTTGTTTCTGTCGTTGACGATCTCCTCCGCGATGGACTTCGGAACCTCGACATAATGGGAGGGCTGCATGACGTAGTTGGCACGGCCCTGAGTCTTGGAACGAAGGTCGGTGGAGTAACCGAACATGGAAGCAAGAGGAATGAACGAGGCGATCTGGGTGGCGCCGTTGATGGGCTCCATACCCTTGATGAGACCACGGCGGGAGTTGATGTCGCCGATAACATCGCCGACATAGTCGTCCGGAGTGGTGACGTCCACTTTCATCATGGGCTCCATCAGGATGGGAGATGCCTTTCTCATGGCATCCTTGAAGGCCATGGATCCGCAGATCTTGAAGGCCATTTCCGAGGAGTCGACTTCGTGGTAAGAACCGTCGTAAAGGGTGACTTTGACGTCTTCGACCGTATAGCCGGCCAGGACACCGCTCTGCATGGCACTCTTGATACCCTGCTCGGCAGGACCGATGAATTCCTTCGGAATTGCACCACCGACAACGGCGTTGACGAACTCGTAGCCCTTTTCGGGGTTCGGCTCGATCTTGATCTTGACTTCGGCGTACTGACCGGAACCACCGGTCTGACGCTTGAACTTGCAGGCGACATCCGCCGGAGCGCTGATGGTCTCGCGGTAGGCGACCTGAGGCTGACCTACGTTAGCTTCCACCTTGAACTCACGGAGCAGACGGTCGACGATGATCTCCAGATGGAGCTCACCCATACCGGCGATGATGGTCTGGCCGGTCTCTTCGTCTGTGTAAGTACGGAATGTCGGATCTTCTTCGGCCAGTTTGGCGAGGGCGATGCCCATCTTTTCCTGACCGGCCTTGGTCTTCGGCTCGACGGCAACACGGATGACCGGTTCCGGGAAGTCGAGGGACTCAAGGATGACCGGTGCCTTCGGGTCACAAAGGGTGTCACCGGTAGTGGTGTTCTTGACACCGACGCAGGCGGCAATATCGCCGGCATAGACGGTATCGATATCCTGTCTGTGGTTCGCATGCATCTGCATGATACGGCCAAGACGTTCGTTCTTACCCTTTACAGAGTTGAAGACCGTTTCGCCGGCATCGGCAGTACCGGAATACACACGGAAGAAGCAGAGCTTACCCACATAGGGGTCCGTTGCGATCTTGAAAGCAAGAGCGGAGAACGGATCGTCATCGGTGGGGTGACGCTCGATCTCTTCCCCGGTCTCCGGGTCGGTGCCCTTGATGGCGGGGATATCGGTAGCGGCGGGCATGTAGTCCACGATGGCATCCAGGAGGGGCTGTACGCCCTTGTTGCGGTAGGAAGTACCGCAGACCATGGGAACCATTTCGTTGGCCAGAGTGCCCTTACGGATAGTGGATTTGATCTCTTCGATGGTGAGTTCTTCCCCATTGAAGTATTTTTCCATGAGATCGTCATCGTAAGAAGCGACGGTCTCGATGAGTGCATCGTGATACTCCTGGGCTTTGTCTGCCATATCGGCGGGGATGTCCTCATCGCGGACGTCCTGGCCCATATCGTCATAATAGACTTCAGCACGCATGGTGATCAGGTCGATGATGCCTCTGAATTCGGCTTCGGAACCAATCGGGATCTGGATCGGGACCGGGTTGGCCTTCAGACGATCTTTGACCATCTCGATGACGTTGTAGTAGTCGGCGCCCATGATGTCCATCTTGTTAACGTAGATCATGCGCGGGACCTGATATTTGTCAGCCTGACGCCAAACTGTCTCTGACTGAGGCTCGACACCGCCTTTGGCTGAATGGACGGTCACAGAGCCGTCGAGGACGCGCAGGGAGCGCTCCACTTCGGCAGTGAAGTCCACGTGGCCGGGAGTGTCGATGATATTGATTCTGTGTTCTTTCCAGAAACAGGTGGTGGCAGCAGAAGTGATGGTGATCCCTCGCTCCTGCTCCTGGACCATCCAGTCCATGGTGGCAGCACCGTCATGGACTTCACCGATCTTATGGTTGATACCGGTGTAGTACAGGATACGCTCGGTCGTCGTCGTTTTACCGGCGTCGATATGAGCCATGATGCCGATGTTTCTGGTTTTTTCCAAAGATACCTGTCTAGGCATAGATTCCTCCCCTGATTACCAACGGAAATGAGCAAACGCCTTATTGGCCTCTGCCATTCTGTGGGTATCTTCACGCTTCTTGAACGCGGAACCGGTTTCATTGACGGCATCCATGATCTCGTTGGCGAGCCGCTCTTTCATGGTTCTTTCACCGCGCTGACGTGCATACAGGGTGATCCAGCGCAGCCCGAGGGTCTGTCTGCGTTCCGGGCGAACTTCCATCGGAACCTGGTAAGTAGCACCACCGACTCGGCGGGCTTTGACTTCGAGGACAGGCATAACGTTTTCCATGGCCTTCTCGAACATTTCGAGGGGGTCTTCACCTGTCTTCTCCTGGATGATTTCAAAAGCGCCGTACACGATTTTCTGAGCGACACCTTTTTTACCATCGAGCATAACACTGTTAATGAGACGTGTTACGAGCTTTGAGTTGTAAAGCGGATCGGGCAAAACATCACGTTTTGCGATTTGGCCTCTTCTTGGCACTTCGCTTCCCTCCTTCATATTAATGATATCATAGGTACTCGAGTGACAACTTTCCCGTGGCGCCAATGTGAGAGGCTATATATAACAATATATATACTCCACATTGTTACGCAGCGAACTGCGTAGCCTTGCAAGAAGTTTGCTCTCTTACTTTTTCTTCGGTCTCTTCGCGCCGTATTTCGAACGGGACTGCATACGGTCCGTGACTCCCTGGGTATCGAGGGTACCACGAATGATGTGGTAACGCACACCGGGAAGGTCCTTAACACGTCCGCCTCTGATGAGGACGACACTATGCTCCTGAAGATTGTGGCCGACACCGGGGATGTAAGCGGAAACTTCGATCCCGTTGGTCAGACGGACTCTGGCGATCTTACGAAGGGCAGAGTTCGGCTTTTTCGGCGTAGCGGTCTTGACGGCAGTGCAGACACCGCGTTTCTGCGGAGACTGGACGTCGGTCATGACGTTCTTCTTAGAGTTGAGTCCTTTCAGAAGAGCCGGAGCCTTTGCTTTCTTTTCAGTGGTCTTACGGCCCTGACGAACAAGCTGGTTAAAGGTTGGCAATCTGTTTCACCTCCATGCAAATAATGTAAAGTATAAATATTGCTATAAGGAGAGCTTCCAAAAGTGTCTTTTGGAAGTTCCCCTGTATAGGTTTGGTTTCGGGTGCTGGAAACACCGCGACAATTCGGTATTGTAGCCTAATTGACAGGCTTTGTCAACACACTGTTTTTCCCTTTTTCAGGGCGATTTACTCTTCTGCCGTCAGTTCCTCGAACTCTTCGGTATCTTCGATGAAAAGTTCCGGGTCGATGGCGTTGAAGATGTCATGCTTCTGTTCGACTTCCACGTCGGAATAGCACTTCATACCGGTGCCGCTGGGTAAGAGCTTACCGATGATGACGTTCTCCTTGAGGCCCATCAGCGGATCGGTCTTGCCCTTGATGGCCGCATCGGTGAGGACACGGGTGGTCTCCTGGAAGGAGGCGGCGGACAGGAAGGAGTCCGTGGCGAGAGAAGCCTTGGTGATACCGAGGAGCATGGGGTCGGCTTCCGCATAAGCCGGTTCACGGCCCTGCTCGGCAGCTTCCTTCTCCAGTTTCTCATTGACTTCGTAGAAGTCGGACTTCTCGATGACGGAGCCGGCGATGAGGTCGGTCTCACCGGCATCGGTGACAGTGACCTTCTTCATCATCTGGCGAACGATGACTTCAATGTGCTTATCGTTGATGTCAACACCCTGCATCCGGTAGACTCTCTGGACTTCCCGGATCAGGTAATCGTGAACGGCATCGACGCCCATGATCTCGAGGAGGTCGTGGGGGTTGATGGAACCTTCGGTGAGGGCTTCGCCCTTCACGACGGTAGCGCCGGGCACGATCTTCTGACGCAGGCGCAGACCGTAGGGGATCAGGTAAGACTTCTCTTTCCCCTCTTCCGTGTTGGTCACGATGACATGCTTGCCCTTCTTGTCGTCATCGATGGTCACAGTGCCTTCGAACTCAGACAGAATGGCGAGGGTCTTCGGCTTGCGGCCTTCGAACAGTTCTTCGACACGGGGAAGACCCTGTGTGATATCGGAACCGGAAGCAACACCGCCGGTGTGGAACGTACGCATGGTCAGCTGGGTACCGGGTTCACCGATGGACTGAGCGGCGATGATACCGACCGCTTCACCCACGGTGACCGTCCCGCCGGTGGCGAGGTTCTTACCGTAGCACTTGATGCAGACGCCGTGATGGGCACGGCAGGTCAGCAGAGAGCGGATCATGATCTCCGCACGGGAGCCTTCTTCCGCTTTGCCGCTGGCAATGTCTTCTTCATGGGTCGACTTGACGTACTTGTCGACGATCTCTGCGTCTTCTTCCGTCAGCATGTGGTCGCAGTCCATGAGGACTTCGCCGGTCTTGCGGTCGATGAGGTCTTCCACAAGGTAACGGCCCACAAGACGTTCGGAAAGACGTTCGATGACTTCGTTGCCGTCGGTGATGTCGTAGACCGGCAGGCCGTGTTTGCAGCCGCAGTCCTCTTCCCCGACGATGACTTCCTGGGCCACGTCGACGAGACGTCTCGTCAGATAACCGGAGTCTGCGGTACGAAGAGCGGTATCGGCCAGACCTTTCCGGGCACCACGGGAGGAGATGAAGTACTCGATGATATTCAGACCTTCACGATAGTTGGCTCGGATCGGGATCTCAATGGTCTTACCGGAAGTGTTCGCGATCAGACCACGCATGCCGGCCAGCTGGCGCAGCTGGGAGTCGGAACCACGGGCGCCGGAGTCGATCATCATGAAGATGGGGTTGTACTTACCGAGGTTGTCCTTCAGACCGTCGGACACCTGCTTCGTGCAGAGATCCCACTCGCTGAGGATGAGACGGGAGCGCTCCTTCCCGGAGAGCATACCCATCTGATAGTAAGCTTCGATCTGATCGACCTTGTCGGCGGCAGCGCCCACGTAATCCCACTTGCTTTCGGGGATCTTGGCGTCGGAGACGGCGACGGTGATGCCACTGAGGGTGGAATATTTATAACCCTGAGCTTTGATCTCATCCAGCATGACGGACGTGGTATGGGTCCCGTGGATGCGCAGGCACCGGTCGATGACTTTTCCGAGGACCTTTTTGTTGACCAGGTCTTCCACTTCCAGCCGGAATTCGTTGCCGGGGATGGAGCGGTCGATGAACCCGAGGTCCTGAGGAATGGGGTTATTGAAGATCACTTTACCGAGAGAGGTCTCGATGATACCAGTCTTGACTTCCCCATCGATCTCCTTGGTCATGCGGATCTTGATCTTGGAATGCATGGTAATGGTCTTCTCTTCGAAGGCCATGAGGGCTTCGTTCACATCGCGGAACGCTCTGCCTTCGCCGGGTTCGCCGTCCTTGTCGAGGGTCAGGTAGTAAGAACCGAGGACCATGTCCTGGGTCGGGACCGTGACCGGGCGCCCGTCGGAGGGTTTCAGAAGGTTGTTGGCTGCCAGCATCAGGAAGCGGGCTTCCGCCTGAGCTTCTGCCGACAGGGGGACGTGAACGGCCATCTGGTCACCGTCGAAGTCCGCGTTGAAGGCGGTACAGGCCAGGGGGTGCAGCTTGATGGCACGGCCGTCGACGAGGACGGGCTCGAAGGCCTGGATACCGAGACGGTGCAGGGTCGGTGCACGGTTGAGCATGACAGGATGGTCTTTGATGACGACTTCGAGAGCGTCCCAGACCTCGTCTTTGGACCGTTCGACCATCTTCCGGGCGGACTTGATATTCCCGGCGACACCGGTCTCCACCAGCCGCTTCATGACGAAGGGCTTGAAGAGCTCGAGGGCCATCTCCTTCGGCAGACCGCACTGATACATCTTCAGTTCGGGACCGACGACGATAACGGAACGGCCGGAATAGTCGACACGTTTCCCGAGGAGGTTCTGACGGAACCGGCCCTGTTTACCCTTCAGCATATCGGAGAGGGACTTGAGGGGACGGTTGTTGGGCCCGGTGACGGGACGGCCGCGACGGCCGTTGTCGATGAGGGCGTCCACCGCTTCCTGGAGCATTCTCTTCTCGTTGCGGATGATGATGTCCGGCGCGTGGAGGTCCAGAAGGCGTTTGAGACGGTTGTTCCGGTTGATGACCCGGCGATACAGGTCGTTGAGATCGGAGGTGGCGAACCGGCCGCCGTCCAGCTGGACCATGGGTCTCAGATCGGGCGGGATGACCGGGATGCAGTCGAGGATCATCCACTCCGGTTTGTTGCCGGAATTGCGGAAGGCGTTGACGACTTCCAGTCTCTTCAGAAGACGGGTCCGTCTCTGGCCGGTGGCCTTGACGAGTTCCTCCGTCAGTTCATCGGAAAGGGCGACGACGTCGATCTCCTGAAGGAGTTTCTTGATGGCCTCTGCGCCCATGCCGGCGTCGAAGTCATCTTCATACATCTCGCGCATTTCCTGGTAGTTCTTCTCTGTGAGAAGCTGATATTTCTCGAGGGGAGTCGAGCCGGGGTCCGTCACGATGTAGAGGGCGAAGTACAGGACTTTCTCCAGAGAACGGGGAGAAATGTCCAGCATCAGGCCGATCCGGGACGGGATGCCCTTGAAATACCAGATGTGGGAGACCGGAGCGGCCAGCTCGATGTGGCCCATCCGTTCCCGTCTGACTTTCGCTTTGGTGACTTCGACACCGCAGCGTTCGCAGATCTTGCCTTTGTAGCGGATCCGCTTATATTTTCCGCAGGAGCACTCCCAGTCCTTGGTAGGCCCGAAGATCTTTTCGCAGAAAAGACCGTCGCGCTCCGGCTTCAGAGTCCGGTAGTTGATCGTTTCCGGTTTGGTGACTTCCCCGTTGGACCATTTGCGGATGGTGTCGGGAGAAGACAGACCGATCTTGATGGAATCGAATACCAGATCTTCATTCATAGTTGCAGTCTGAATGTCTGTCATTAGGCGACCTCTTTCCTTAGATTATTCGTCAAAGCTGAGGGAATCCAGATCTTCTGCGGTGGGTTCCTCTTCAGCGGTGAATTCATCGAACTCTTCTTCCGTCACGATGGGCTCGCCCTGTTCGTCGAGGGTCGTGTAACCCGCAGCGCCTTCGGCGTCGTTGACGGATTTCATATCGTCGTTCTCAGCAAGACGGAACCCGATGTCATCGCCATCGAAATTCTGTCTGAGGTCGATTTCGTTATCGTCTTTGTCGAGGACGCGGACATCGAGGCCGAGGGCCTGCAGTTCCTTGATGAGGACCTTGAAGGACTCGGGCACACCGGACTTCGGAACGCTCTGTCCCTTGACGATGGCCTCGTAGGTCTTGACACGGCCCACGATGTCGTCGGACTTGACGGTGAGGATCTCCTGGAGAGTGTAAGCCGCACCGTAAGCTTCCAGGGCCCAAACTTCCATTTCACCGAACCGCTGGCCGCCGAACTGAGCTTTACCGCCCAGGGGCTGCTGGGTCACGAGGGAGTAAGGACCGGTGGAACGGGCGTGGATCTTATCGTCGACCAGGTGATGGAGCTTGAGGTAGTACATGACACCGACGGTGACCCGGTCTCCGAGGGGAAGACCCGTACGGCCGTCCATGAGTTCGGTCTTACCGTCTCTGCCCTGGTAGGCCTCTTCGATGAGGGCCAGTTCAGCCTCATCTTCGGTCTGGGACCGAAGGAGTTCCATCAGGTCTTCCAGAAGGAAGCCCTTCTCTTCGTTCTCGTCTTCATAGCGAAGGACGAGTTCCTTAGTCTGTTCGTTGCCCAAAGCCAGGAGCTTGGACTCGACGAGGAAATACTGGATATCCTCTTCATGGGCACCGTCGAAGACCGGAGTCATGATCTTCCAGCCCTTGGAACGGGCTGCCATACCGATGTTGACTTCCAGGACCTGACCGATGTTCATTCGGGAAGGAACACCCAGGGGGTTCAGGACGATGTCGAGGGGAGTACCGTCCGGCAGGAACGGCATGTCTTCCTGGGGCAGGACCCGGGAAACGACACCCTTGTTACCGTGACGACCGGCCATCTTGTCACCGACCTGGATCTTTCTCTTCTGGGCGATGTACACGCGAACGACCTTGTTGACGCCGGGGCTCAGCTCATCGGAGTTGGCTCTCGTGAAGACCTCGACGTTGAGGACGATACCGTATTCGCCGTGGGGCACTCTCAGGGAAGTGTCCCGGACCTCTCTCGCCTTCTCACCGAAGATCGCCTGAAGGAGTCTCTCCTCAGCGGTCCGCTCGGTCTCGCCCTTCGGGGTGACCTTACCGACCAGGATGTCGCCGGACTTGACTTCCGCACCGACATGGATGATACCTTCTTCGTCCAGGTTGGCGAGGGCATCTTCACCGACGTTGGGGATGTCCCGGGTGATCTCTTCCGGCCCGAGCTTGGTGTCTCTCGACTCCAGTTCGAACTCTTCGATGTGGATGGAGGTATAAACGTCATCCCGGATGAGTTTTTCATTCAGAAGGACGGCGTCTTCGTAGTTATAGCCTTCCCAGGTCATGAAGCCGATGAGGGCGTTCTTACCAAGGGAGATCTCACCATTGCTGGTGGCGGGGCCGTCGGCAATGACCTGGCCCTTTTCCACTTCCTGGCCGAGGTCCACGATGGGCTTCTGGTTGATACAGGTGCCCTGGTTGGAACCCATGAACTTGATGAGTTCGTAGTTGTCAAGACCGTCTTCGGTCTCGATCTCGATGTGGTCGGCGTCGACGTGTTTGACCTTACCGGCATTCTTGGCAAGGACCACGGAACCGGAGTCCACAGCGGCCTTGTATTCCATACCGGTGCCGACGATGGGAGAATCGGTGACCATGAGGGGCACCGCCTGACGCTGCATGTTGGAACCCATGAGGGCACGGTTGGCGTCGTCGTTCTCGAGGAAGGGGATCATGGCCGTAGCAACGGAGACGAGCATCTTCGGAGAGACGTCCATGAAGTCCGGCACACTCGGGTCGACTTCGGCGAATTCATCGCGGTAGCGGATGGTGACACGGTTGTTCAGGAAGTGACCGTCCTGGTCGAGAGGCTCGTTGGCCTGCGCGACCCGGTAGTTGTCCTCCACGTCGGCGGTCATGTAGACGACCTCGTCCAGGACTTTTCCGGTCTCCTTGTCGATTTTCCGGAAGGGGGCCTCGATGAAGCCGTACTTATTGATCCGGGCAAAGGTGGCAAGGTAGGAGATCAGGCCGATGTTGGGACCTTCCGGGGTCTCGATGGGACACATTCGGCCGTAGTGGGTATAGTGGACGTCACGGACTTCGAAACCGGCCCGGTCTCTGGAGAGACCGCCGGGGCCGAGGGCCGACAGACGACGTTTGTGCGTAAGTTCTGCCAGGGGGTTCGTCTGATCCATGAACTGGGACAGGGGCGATGAGCCGAAGAACTCCTTGATCGCAGCGACGACGGGCCGGATGTTGATGAGGGCTTCCGGAGTCGCCTTTTCGGGGTCCTGGGCGGAGAGGGACATTCTCTCACGGACCACACGTTCCATCCGGGAGAACCCGATGCGGAACTGGTTCTGGAGCAGTTCGCCGACGGAACGGATGCGGCGGTTGCCTAGGTGGTCGATGTCGTCCAGTGTACCGACGTTATTGCCGAGACAGTCGAGGTAGTTGACTGTGGCATAAATGTCGTCGATGATGATATGTTTCGGGATGAGGTCGTCCGCATGCTCTTTCAGGGTGAGCAGCAGATCGTCCTTGTCCCAGTCCTCCTCAGCTTCCGCCAGGATGTCCTGGAGGACGGTGAAACGAACCTTCTCGTTGATGCCGATTTCTTCCAGCTCGTCATCGGAAAGGTCCCACGCGCTGAGGAACGGCAGGATGTCGACCATGCCGTTGGACACGATCTTGACTTCCTTCCCCTCTTCGGTCAGGACATAAGCTTCGGTGATACCGGCCTGTTCGATCTCATAGGCCTTCTCCGCGGTGATGACTTCCCCGGACTCCGCCAGGAACTCACCGGTCTCCAGGTTCACGACTTCCCGGGCAAGCTTGTTGCCGGTCAGACGCTGGGAGATGCCGAGCTTCTTATTATATTTATAGCGGCCTACACGGGACAGGTCATAGCGACGAGCGTCGAAGAAGAGGTTGTCGAGGTGCTGCTCCGCAGTCTCGACAGTGGGCGGCTCGCCCGGACGCAGTCTCTTGTAGACTTCCAGGAGTGCTTCTTCACGGTTTTTGGTGGTATCCTTCTCCAGGGTGGCAAGGATGCGATCGTCCGGCCCGAAGAAGTCCAGGATCTCTTCGTTGCTGGACAGGCCCAGGGCACGGATGAAGGTCGTGATCGGGATCTTGCGGTTCTTGTCGATCCGGACATAGAACACATCGTTCTGATCGGTCTCGTATTCGAGCCAGGCGCCCCGGTTCGGGATGACCGTGGTCGTATACAGTTCCTTACCGGTCTTATCGTGGCTCATACCATAATAAACACCGGGGGAACGGACCAGCTGCGAAACGATGGCACGCTCCGCACCGTTGATGACGAAGGTACCGCTTTCCGTCATGATGGGGAACTCGCCCATTTTGACGACGCTCTCTTTGATGAGACCGGTCTCCTTGTTGGCGAGACGTGCAGTGAGATGGATGCTGGAAGAATAAGTTGCATCTCTCTCCTTGCACTCCTTGACGGTGTACTTCGGTTTTTCGTCCATCGAGTAGTCGACGAACTCCAGGACGAGATTGCCGGTGTAGTCGGTGATCTCGCCGATGTCTCTGAAGACTTCCTTCAGACCGACATCTAAGAACCACTGGTAGGAATTCTTCTGGATCTCGATGAGGTTCGGCATTTGCATGACCTCATTGATCTCCGCGAAATTCATACGGGTGGTGGTTCCGAGCTTGGTCGCTTTCACATTTACCATAAGCCGTTTTCACTCCGTTCCGAATTTATAAACTTGCGCACTTTTCGTTATAATGCGGACTTATATTTTATATACAGAAATCAAGGGCGTCAAGCAGAAATTTCAAATTTGTCAAGCCCCTTTCCAAAGTTTTTCATACGCTCTTCCGGGCGTTTCTTAAATCAAGCAAAAACCTTTCCAATTATTATTAGAGACAAAAAGCTGTCTTCTCGACAAAAGACGCCGAAGCCCACAGCCCGCGACGTCTGCCTAATGCAGACTCAGCCCGCCTGATTTTGCCTCGAAGACACTTTTTGTCTCTACGCAAAAACTCCCGCGAAAGCGGGAGTTTTTTGATCCTCAATCGAGGAAGTCTTTCAGTTTTTTGGAGCGGCTGGGGTGGCGGAGCTTCCGAAGCGCTTTCGCTTCGATCTGACGAATGCGCTCTCGGGTGACGTTGAACTCTTTGCCCACTTCTTCCAGTGTCCGGGGGTGTCCGTCTTCAAGACCGAAGCGCAGGGACAACACCCGCTCCTCTCTGGGAGTCAAAGTCTTCAGGACTTCGGCGAGCTGCTCTCTCAGAAGCATCTGAGAAGCGGCGTCGGCGGGAGCCAGCGCCTCATCGTCGGGGATGAAGTCGCCGAGGTGGCTGTCCTCTTCCTCACCGATGGGGGTCTCGAGAGAGACCGGCTCCTGAGCGACCCGTAAGATCTCCCGGACCTTTTCAACGGGCATGTCGAGTTCTTCGGCGATCTCTTCCGCCGTCGGGTCACGGCCGTTCTTGTGAAGGAGCTGGCTGTTGGTCTTCTTGACTTTATTGATGGTCTCGACCATGTGTACCGGGATCCGGATGGTACGGGCCTGGTCCGCAATGGCACGGGTGATGGCCTGCCGGATCCACCAGGTGGCGTAGGTGGAGAATTTGAAGCCCTTTGTGTAGTCGAACTTGTCGACAGCTTTGATGAGGCCTAAATTTCCTTCCTGGATGAGGTCCAGGAACTGCATGCCTCTGCCCACATAGCGCTTGGCGATGCTGACCACCAGTCGAAGGTTCGACTCGGCCAGCTTCTTCTTGGCCTCTTCATCGCCTTCGGAGATGCGGATGGCCAGTTCGATCTCTTCTTCGGGAGTCAAGAGGGGCACCCGGCCGATCTCTTTGAGGTAGACCTTGACCGGGTCGTCCATCGCGGCATTCTTGGAAGCGTCGGTGGCGTTGATCTCACCGGGCTTCTGGGTCCCGCCCACCACATCGAAGTTGAGGGAGTCGAGGGCGGCATCGCCCAGGTCATCTACGATCTCGATGTTGTTGTTTTCCAGAGTGTCATACAGCTTGTCGAGTTCATCGATCTCCAGGTCGAGCTCGACGATAGCGGCATCGATGTCATTGGTGCTGAGCTTTCCGGCCGCACGGCCTTTTTCGATCAGACCGGTAACTACTTTTTGTTTCTTTTCTTCCATAATAACTCCTTATCCCTTCGAGAAGAGTCCCCGAAGCTCTTCGTCTGAAATATCTTCCCCGCCGGAAGCTTTTCGGTCTTCCCGGTGCTTCAGGACCGCGATGCAGTCCTCCAGTTCCGAGAGGGTCCCGCTGAAGGGGACACCGGCGTTTTGGATCCGTGCCAGCTGTCCCATCTCTTCCGGGTCGAAATACTGAGAGAGGATGAAGCTCTCGGCTCCTTTTCCCTCCCGCAGCCGTCCGGCAATGATGGAATAGGCTTTGCGCCCGAATTCCGTGGAGAAGTCTTCCGCCTCCAGCCGCTCCCCGATCTTCTTCAGGTAGTCGGGGTTTTTCAGGAGGGAGGCCAATATGGTCTCTTCGGCGTGGAGGACCTTCTGGCTGACAGCCCCATGGGACGGATCCTGTTGCACGAGACTTCTGGTGAGCTCGGTGAAATCGGCCTGCTCGCGCCGATTCCTCTTTCGACGGACCGCCCTTGCCACCTGGGACTCGACGGCTTCCCGGGAAACACCGGTCTCCTCCGCGACGCGGGAGGTATAGACATAGCGTTCCGCCGGAGCCAGCGCTGCCAGAATGAAGGAGGCGGCCTCAATATACCGGACTTTGCCGTCATCGGTGGTGAGGTCGAATTTCACCTGCTGTTCTTTGAGTCTGTACTCTGTCTCGTTGGATGCTCCGTCCAGCATGGACCGGAACCGGTCTGCGCCGAACTTTTTGATGATCTCATCCGGGTCTTTCCCCCCCTCCATCGTCAGGGAGCGGACGGTCAGATCCGTCTGTTCGAATTTTTGGAGGGCACGGTGGGTGGCCTCCCGTCCGGCGTCGTCACTGTCATAGGACAGGACCACTTCCCGGCAGTACCGGGCAATGAGCCGGACCTGCTCGTCTGTCAGGGCTGTGCCAAGTCCCGCCACGGCATTGGTGAACCCGGCCTGGTGGAGGGTGATGACATCGAGGTAGCCTTCACAGAGGATGAGCTGATCGGTACCGGACCCTTTGGCAAAGTTCAGCGCGAACAGAGCGCTGCTCTTTTTATAGACCAAGGTGTCCGAGGTATTGACGTATTTGGGTTTCGAGTCGTCGAGGACCCGCCCGCCAAAGGCGATGACGTTGCCCCGAAGGTCGATGATGGGCACCATGGCCCGATTGCGGAAATTGTCGTAATAGAACACTTTTCCGTTCTTTTCGGAACGGCGCAGAAGGTTGGCTTCCAGGAGTTCCTGATCGGAATAGTGGAGTCCCCTCATGTGGTAATGAAGGGCATGCCAGTCATCGGGGGCATAACCGAGGCCGAAATGTTTGATGGTCTTCGGCGTGAGCCCTCTCTGCCGGGTCCAGTAGTCGAGGCAGCCCCGGCCTTTTTCGCTCAGGAGTTCCTGATGGAAAAACCGGGCGGCTTCCTTGTTGATCTCATACATCCGTTTCCGTTTTTTGGAAAGGGTGTCATCGTACTCTTCATCGGGCATCTGCAGGCCGGCCCGGTCCGAGAGGAACCGAACGGCATCGAGGTAGTCGAGGTTCTCGATGTCCCGGGTGAAGGTGATGATGTCTCCCCCTTTTCCGCAGCCGAAACAGTAAAAAGACTGGTTGTCGGGGTACACGGTAAAGGAAGGGGTCTTTTCAGAGTGGAAGGGACAAAGCCCTTTCGAGAGACGACCGGCACGCTTCAGGGGAACATAGCCGGATATGAATTCTTCGATATCCAGCCTGTCCCTCAGGGTATTCAGGAACTCTTCTCGGATCCTTGGCATGGTGTCTCTCCTCACTGCCCGAGGGCTTACCCCCAGGGGCTGGGAATGAACAGGTCTTCGTAGACCTTCAGGGCATAGCGGTCACTCATGCCGGAGATGTAATCGCAGGCGCCCCGTTCCGGGGACTCTTCGGCGGCGATTTGCCGGTAATCTTCCGGCATGGCCTCCGGGTGTTCCGCAAAATATTGGTAAAGCTTCTGCACGACGAGGACGGCCTTGCCCTCTTCCCCTTTGCAGACGGGGTTCGTGTAGACATTTTCAAACATGTAGGCGTTCAGTTCGTCGTAGGCCTCCTGGACAAGGGGGTCCATTTTGATGTCCATGCCGCTGGTGTTTTCCAGAGTCGAGAGGACGAGGGTGTTGATGCGCTCGCTCTTGCTCTTCCCCAGCACCTCCCGAAAATGGGTCGGCAGGTCTTCTTCGGCAAAGAGTCCCGCCCGGATCGCGTCGTCGATGTCGTGGTTCAGGTAAGCGACCCGGTCCGCATGTCGGACGATACGCCCCTCCAGGGTCTGGGCCCACTCCCCTTTCGTGTGGTTGACGATACCGTCCCGCACTTCGAAGGTGAGGTTCAGCCCTCTGCCGTTTTTCTCGATGCGGTCCACGACCCGAAGGCTCTGTTCGTAGTGTTTGAACCCCTCGGGGAAGACGGCGTCCAGGGCCCGTTCTCCGGCGTGGCCGAAGGGCGTGTGCCCCAGGTCATGGCCGAGGGCAATGGCCTCGGTCAGGTCTTCATTGACCCGAAACCCTCTCGCCAGAGTCCTTGCGATCTGGTTGACTTCCAGAGTGTGGGTCAGACGGGTCCGGTAATGGTCTCCGAAGGGAGACAGAAAGACCTGGGTCTTATGCTGCAGTCGTCGGAACGCATTGCAATGGATGATCCGGTCCCGGTCCCGCTGGTAAGCGGTCCGCAGGTCATCTTCCGGGTCTTCGACGGCACGGCCCTTCGTGTCCCGGCACTTCTGTGCACGGTCCGAAAGGAATCGGTCTTCCATCTGCAGGGTCAGTTCCCGTGGGCAGTCCATAGCGTCGCCTCTTTCTTTCAGGAGCGTTTCTCGATGCGAAGGACAGAGCCCTTCGGGATGTCCTTATCACAGCGGATCTTGATGGTGGCCATGGGGTTCGGGGCCACGTCGACGGCTTCCCCCGCTTCGTTGAACATCTCGGTGACCGTGAGGTTCAAAGGCGGGAGGCCGGGAGACATCACTTCCAGTTCATCGCCCACAAAGAAGCGGTTGCGCTGGGTGACCGTGAGGAACTCTCCGTCGGAGTCCAGCACATTGGCGATGACGTCCCACTTGCGGATATAAACACCGTCATAATAGATGTGGGCATCCTTTTCCGGAGGCCCGAAATAAAAACCGGTACAGTAGTCCCGGTAGCTGATCTTTCTCACTTCGTCCACGACCCAGGGCTCCGGCAGGTAGTCCGGCGAGGGGTTCTGAAGGTAGCCGTCAATGGCAGCCCGATAGGCGTTGGTGACGGCCCCCACATAGAAAGCGGACTTGGCCCGCCCCTCCAGTTTGAAACTGGTGACACCGGCTTCCAGGAGTTCCGGAATGTGTTCGATCATACACATATCCATCGAGTTGAGGAAGTAAGTCCCGTGATCTTCTTCGGTGATCTCGAAGTATTCTCCGGGGCGTTTTTCCTCCATGAGGTGGTACTGCCAGCGACAGGGCTGGGCAC
>JAFUZN010000027.1 GCA_017476565.1 Clostridia bacterium | reverse complement strand
CCCCCTTGCTCCAGCTTGCAGAGACCTCCGACAAGCTATCGTTCCTGGGGAGCGCCGCCGTGGCGATCCACACCTATTTCCTGGACGACCCCCATTGAGGCGGGAATGAGTAGAGAAATCGGTGCTTCTGTTAGCCTATGCTAACTTTAATTGCGCACAATGTATTCGTTTCATTTTTCATATTTGCGAAAATCGGCTTTGTTGCAGAATGCTACGAAAGGGAAAGATTTTCGAGAAAGGAGTTACCGGAAACTAACTTTCCGGTTACCCGAAACTAACAGCACGCAGCTACGCCCTGTTGCTTCCTGCTAACCGAAAAGTTAGCAAAAAGCAACGCAGTTATGCGATAATTTAGCGTTCGCTAACTTTGGCGGAACCCCTTGCAATCTATTGAGACAGGTGTTATCCTGTTGCCAGAGGGACGGGGAGAGAGCGGCTCCCGGAGGCGAAACGAAAAAACGTACATCGCCGAAGAAAATGCAAAAACAATTTCAGAAAAGTCCCAAAAAGTCATATTCGAGTCACATTGGAAGTCCACTATGTGTACAGAACGAAAAAGGACTGGTAAGGAGGTCGCTTCCATGAACGAATACTTGGTACATTACAAAGACAAAGAAAGCAAACGAGTCAACGTGTTCTATTTCGTAGACTACAAAAACCTGGACATGCTGGTAAGAGACCTCGAGGCACTGAACTTCGAGGAAACCTACGGAGAAGTCCTCGACATGGAAAAAGTCGTCATCGACGAGTACGCAGACCTGCCGGTCACCGCATAACCTATTTAAAAGAACGGCACAGACGGGTCCCCCGCTGTGCCTTATTTTTAAACCCAAATACATTGCGCACAATCTAATTGCGGCGAAGCAACAACGAGATGCCCATCCGCAACCCTGGCTTTACAAAAGACTCGTGCCGTGGCACGATGAAAACACATATTGAAAGACATATTATTGAGAGGAAGTAATACTATGGCAATCGCATTCTTAAAGGCAATTCCCTGGAAACACGTCGGGCTCTTTGCAGCCGGCACCCTGTTCGGCGGCTACGGCGTCGACGCCCTCGGCAGCGACAAGGCGAAGAAGGTCTACACGGAACTGACCGCGGCGGGCCTTCGGGTCAAGGACGAAGTCCTGAAAGTCTCCACGAGCGTCCAGGAAAACGCCAACGATATTCTGGCGGACGCCAAGGCCCTCAACGAAGAGCGGGCAGACAAGTCCGTGAAGGAAGTCTGCAAGGAAGTCAAAGAGGAGATCTTCGAAGACCTCTCCGACGAGGAAGAAGCCCCTGCCGAAGCCGAGAAACCGGCCAAAAAGGCACCCGCGAAGAAACCCGCCCAGAAGAAAGCGCCCGCGAAGAAATAACCTTCGCTAGAAAGGCAGCTTTCCATGAAATTCAAAGTTTTGCACAAGTCCCCCGGCCGCATGCGGGTGGACCTGTTCTGTGACCGCGTTCCTCTGGACGACGCAGACCTTCTGGAGCACTACCTCCTCGGCGTGGAGGGGGTCCTCTCCGCCAAGGTCTACACCCGCACCGGGGACGCTATCATCCGTTTTGAAGAAGAGCATCGGGACCGTGTATGCCTGGCTCTTCAGAAATACTCAAAAGACAAGGTCGAGGTCCCGGAAGGGCTCCTCGAGCACTCTCAGAGGCCCTTGAACCAGGAGTATACGGACAAGCTCCTCGCCATGACCGTCAACCGGGTCGCCCGGCGCTTCCTTCTGCCCCTGCCCCTGCGGGCGCTCTGGGACTGGAAGCAGGCCTGGCCTCGCATCAAGTCCGGCCTCAAGTGCATCCTGGTAGAACACCGTCTCGATGTAGACGTCCTGGACGGGACTGCTCTCCTCGCAAGCCTTCTCATGGAAGACTTTGGGACGGCGGGCTCGGTCCTCTACCTCCTCGGGGTGGGCGAACTCCTCGAAGAGTGGACCCATAAAAAGGCCGTCGGGGACCTCGCGTCCACCATGTCCCTGAATGTGGGGAAGGTCTGGAAGAAGACTTCCGGAGACACGGAAGTCCTCGTGCCTGTATCCGAAGTGGAGCCGGGAGACCTCATCTCCGTCTACACCGGCACCCTCATCCCCTTCGACGGGGAAGTGGTAGAAGGGGAGGCCATGGTCAACGAGGCGTCCCTGACCGGAGAACCTCTGGCCGTTGCCAAGTACAAGGGCATTCGGGTCTTTGCCGGCACCGCCGTCGAAGAGGGCGAACTGACCCTCGTTGTCAAAGAGGCGGGGGGCAACTCCAAGTACGAGCAGATCGTCAAAATGATCGAAGAGTCCGAAAAACTCAAGTCCAATACGGAACAGCAGGCAAGCCACCTGGCGGACCGGCTGGTGCCCTACATTTTCGGGACCAGCCTTCTGACCTACGCCCTGACGGGGAACCTCACCCGGGCGGTCTCCGTCCTCATGGTGGACTTCTCCTGTGCTCTGAACCTGTCCATGCCCATTGCGGTCCTGAGCGCCATTCGTGAGTGCTCCGCTCACCGCATCACCGCCAAAGGCGGGAAGTTCTTAGAGGCCATTGCCGACGCCGACACCATCGTCTTCGACAAGACCGGGACCCTCACGAAAGCGGAGCCCCGGGTGAGAGGTGTCCTCTCCTTTAACGGCATGCCGGAGGACGAACTCCTCCGTATGGCCGCCTGCCTCGAAGAACACTTCCCCCACTCCATTGCCAACGCTGTGGTCCGGGCAGCGGAGGAGAAGGGCCTTGAACATGAAGAGATGCACTCGAAGGTCGAGTACATTGTGGCCCACGGCATCGTCTCCGCCATCGGAGGGAAACGGGCCGTCCTCGGCAGCTACCACTTCATCATTGAAGATGAGCACATCGCCCTGCCCTGGGACCCCGCTCAGGGAGACCCCTGGAAGAACGTCCCCAAAGACTGCTCCCAGCTGTACTTCGGCCTCGACGGGAAACTGGCGGCCATCATTCTGGTGGAAGACCCCTTGCGGGAAGAGACCCCCGCCACCATCCAGGCCCTTCGGGACCTTGGGTTTAAGCGCATCGTCATGATGACCGGCGACAGTAAAAACGCTGCCCTTTCGGCCGCGGAAAAGGCCGGGGTAGACGAGTGCTACTACGGCGTCCTGCCGGAGGATAAGGCGAAGTTCGTCGAGAAGGAAAAAGCCGCGGGCCACAAGGTGGTCATGATCGGTGACGGCATCAACGACAGCCCCGCTCTGTCGGCGGCGGATGTGGGCATTGCCATTTCCGGCGGCGCAGAGATCGCCCGCCAGGTGGCGGACATCACCATCAACACCGACTCCATCGACGTGCTGCCGGTGCTCAAAGAGATCGGCAACCGCCTCTCCCGCCGCATCGGATTCAACTACCGGTTCATTCTGGGCTTCAACTCGGCCCTCATCGGCCTCGGTGCCCTGAGTGTCCTGCAGCCGGCCCAGTCGGCCCTCCTCCATAACGCCTCCACCGTGAGCCTGACTCTGGCGAGCATGCGAAGCCTGCTGCCCTCCTAAAGCCCGTCACAGTGAGGTCATAATTGCAAAGTACACTAAGTTCGGCCCTTAATATTAGGGGCCGAACGTTTCTATTGAGAGGTACATCGCCCTATGTTTTCCATTCTCGTCGTCGAAGATGACGCCGCCCTCAACAAAATGATGACGGCCCGCCTGAACCAGGAGGCCTACTCGGTGTTCTCCGCCTTCGACGGGGAGGAGGCCCTGGAGGTCATGGAGCGGGAGCACATCGACCTCATCGTCTGCGACATCATGATGCCCCACATGGACGGGTACGAGCTGACGAAGGAACTGCGGGATGCCCGCTACACTCTGCCCATTCTCATGGTCACCGCCAAGGACCAGATCGAAGACATGGAGAAGGGCTTCGTCGCCGGGACCGATGACTACATGATCAAGCCCATCAACCTCTCGGAGCTGGTGCTGCGGGTGAAGGCCCTTTTGCGCCGGGCCCAGCTGGCCAACGAAAAGAAGCTGGTGGTGGGGAACGCCGTCCTCGATTACGACTCCCTCACTGTGAAAGATGCGTCCGGCTCCCAGGAACTGCCCCCGAAGGAGTTCTTCCTGCTGTTCAAACTGCTGAGCAACCCCGGGAAGATCTTCACCCGCCTCGAGATTCTCGACGACCTCTGGGGCATGGAGGAAGACGTGGACGAGCGGAACGTGGACGCCCACATCAAGAAACTGCGTCGGCGGTTCGAAGAGAGCCCCGACTTCGAGATCCGCACCGTGCGAGGTCTCGGCTATAAAGCGGAGGTGAAGGCATGAGCAAAGTCAAAAGCCTGCGGCATTTCTTCGCAGACACCGCCATCCGCGATGTACTGTTAGCAGCGGGCCTGGCCCTCGGCACCACCGCCGCCGGCACCAAAGTCCGCATGGACCACCGAAAGGAAGGGGAGGAGTTCGGCGTCTTAGACATCGCCTCCGCCGTCATCTTCAACTGCATCGTCATCTGCGGCTTTGGTTCCGTCCTCCTGCGCCGGGAGGCGGCCCGCATTGCCAAACCCATTGAGGATGTCAACGGGGCTACCGAGCGCATCGCCCACGGGGACTTCACCGTCCGGGTGGAACCGGACGAGTCCGCCGCCTCCATTGCGGAGCTCTCCGCCCTCACGGAGAACTTCAACAAGATGGCTTCCGAACTGGAGGGCATGGACTACCTGCGGCGGGACTTCATGAGCAATGTTTCTCACGAACTGAAGACGCCCATCGCTGCCATTGCCGGGTTTGCAGAACTGCTGGAGAACCCGGACCTTTCCCCGGAGGAGCGGGCGGAGTACGCAGAACTGACGAGAGAACAGGCCCTGCGGCTCTCCACCCTCTGTGAGAACATGCTGAACATGTCGCGGCTGAGTAACCAGGAGATCGTGGTGCGCCACGAGGAAGTCCGCCTCGATGAGCAGCTGCGAAAAGTGATCATCGCTTTGCTGGAAAAGTGGTCCGACCGGGACGTGGAGTTCGACCTAAAACTCCCGGAGATGGCGGTGACCACCGACCCGGGGCTCCTCGAACAGGTCTGGACGAACCTCCTCGACAACGCCATCAAGTATTCCCCGGACGGCAGTACTATCCACGTGACCTGCCGGGAGAACAAAGTCTACATTCGAGACGAAGGCATCGGCATTCCTTCCGAAAAGCTGCCGAAGATCTTCGACCAGTTCTACCAGTGCGAAGAGAGCCACAAGCAGACCGGCCACGGCCTGGGCCTCGCCATCACGAAGCGGATCGTGGAACTGCTCCACGCGTCCATTGACGTTCAGAGCGTCCCCGGAGAGGGCTCGTCGTTCGTTGTGACCCTGTAAAGTTTCAGCGGGAAGGTTTCCTTCCCGCTTTTCTATTTTGGATTATTTGACAGAGGATGATATAATAGCTTTCCATACTACTAATACTACTAACGAAGGAGGCTGCGAATATGATCAATCAGGAATTCCACGAGATCACCCCTGCTCTCGAGGAACTGGCAGCAAAAGCCCAGGCGGCGGACGTCATCGACTCCTCGCTCTATGTGGAGCACGACGTCAAGCGTGGCCTTCGTGACCTCAACGGTGTCGGCGTGCTCGCCGGCCTGACCCACGTGTCCGAGGTCCGCGCGACAAAAGTCGAAAACGGCGTCAAGGTGCCGGACTACGGTAACCTTTTCTACCGCGGGTACAATATCAAAGACCTCATTGGAGGCCTCGCCAAGAGCGGCCGCTTCGGCTTCGAAGAAGTGGCTTACCTGCTTCTGTTCGGCTCCCTGCCGACGGAAGAAGAACTGAAGAATTTCTCCAACATGCTCATTGAGTACCGGCAGATGCCGACGGGCTTCGTCCGGGACGTCATCATGAAGAAGCCCTCCATGCACATTATGAACACCCTCTCCCGGAGTGTTCTGACTCTCTACGCCTACGACGACAACGGGAACGACATTTCTCTCCCGGGCATCGTACGGCAGTGTATGGAGCTCATCGCCCGGTTCCCCCAGTTGTCCGTTTACGGCTACTATGCGTACCAGCACGAGAAAATGGGCGAGTCGATGTACATCATCCCGCCCCTGGACCACGGCTCCTATGCGGAGAACCTTCTCCACATTCTGCGGCCGGACGGGCGGTACACGGAAGTGGAAGCCCGGGTCCTCGATGCCTGCCTGCTCCTCCACATGGACCACGGCGGCGGTAACAACTCCACCTTCACGACCCACGTGGTCTCCTCCACCAACACCGACGCCTACTCGGTCATGGCCGCGGCCCTCGGCTCTCTGAAAGGTCCCCGCCACGGCGGCGCGAACATTATGGTGACCCAAATGTTTGAAGACCTCGAGCAGAACGTCGGGGACTGGAAGGACGACGACGAAGTCACCGCCTACCTGAAGAAACTCCTCCACAAGGAAGCCTTCGACCACAGCGGGCTCATCTACGGCGTCGGCCACGCGGTCTACTCGAAGTCGGACCCGAGAGCCGAAGTGCTCCAGTCCTTCGTCGACATGCTGGCGAAGGAGAAGGGCAAGACCGAAGAGTACGAGCTCTATAAAAAGGTAGCGGCTCTGGCTCCGGAGATCATCGCCTCCGAGCGGAAGATGTACAAGGGTGCCTGCGCCAATGTCGACTTCTACTCCGGCTTCGTTTACCAGATGCTGGGGCTCCCGGAGGAGCTGTTCACGCCCCTCTTCGCCATGGCCCGCATCGTCGGCTGGAGCGCCCACCTCATTGAAGAGCATGCCAACAATTCGAAGATCATCCGTCCCGCCTACCACGGCATTGAGCCGGAGCGGGAGTATGAGGATATTACAGAAAGAGAGTGACCCCTATGATCGACCCCCGTTATGACTTCCAGCTCCTCCTCGAAGGAGAAGACCTGGACGAAGATGACATCAACGCTTACATCCGCTCCCACTTTGAGGGCGATGAACTCCTGGTCGTCGGAGACGACGAACTCATCAAGCTCCACTTCCACACGAACAAACCCTACGAAGTGCTGGAGTACATG
>JAFUZN010000026.1 GCA_017476565.1 Clostridia bacterium | reverse complement strand
TTGGTTTCAAAGTTGATTGTTCTACTCCTTTGATTACAAATCTAACCAACTTTCCTTCTTTAGTTGCTGTTGCAATATTGTCCGATATAATTTTCGAAATTGTCATCCCGTTAGCCGGTTTTTTAGGAAAAGTCATGCTATTTAGTAAAGAGCGACCAGAATTATTATTCCTAATATCCATTTTGAAATCAATGTTATTTACATCATAGTTCGATGCACCTTTTTCATGTGCATCTGCAAATTGCTGCATAAAAGATTGACTAGTCATGTAGGCTCCTAAAGCGTTCCATAAAGCATGTCGATAAGCATCCCCATTTGTTGCCCAAGTATTCGACCCAAAGCACCCCCTTTCCGAATCCATGGCGTATTTTCCCTGAGAGAGAACTAATGTCCCATATGCAGGATTCGAATTGAACAAGGCTTTTTCTTTAGCGTTCAAGTCTGCATTTGATATTGGAGGATAATTAGCATAGTCTTTTCCTTTTGCCGATACTTTCAATATAGATGAGTTATTGTTGTCATTCATCTCGACTGCAAGTTCTTGGTTAACTCCAGTTATAGATCCTTCCGGATTATTGTCAACATATTCCGCAATAGTCTCAAGATTGCCAACTAATTCTGGATCCGTATCCGGAGAATCCATGATTCCTTGTGCTTCAATAATAAGCATCGCTTCTTTTAAATGCCTATATTGCTCATTATCGCTTGCTTTCGCAATAGCTACATCAGAAGTAATCAAACCGAGCAAAATACTAATTAGCATAAGACAAACGACACGGGGGGGATAAGGGAACGGTGATAAAAGCGCATTTTCATTTCTCCTTTTTGATTTTTAGTCTAACAATATCGATGTGGGTTCTGAAATCATGTTAGACCCAAACCCAACAATGACAATCATACCACAAAGCAGAACAAGCTGAAATAGATGTTGTATAAGCATTTCAATTATTACTACTCTATCCTTTAGCATGTCGACATGCTGGGAATGTACTGGAAGAGGCGAGTTTGAGAAAACCACCGGCGCAAGTGCAAATAATGGAAATAAAGCGTGTGGGATGAGGTGAAGTCAAGGGTTTCCGCGCGGATCGCGGCGTGTGAGCACGCCCTTCGACGCGAAGCTAGTGCTGTGCATACTTCTACCGAGAACAGTGGCACCAACTACGCACGGCTGCTTACAGGCGGCGTACGGTGTACTAGCTGCGCGTCGCCGACGCCCCGCTGCCAGGGCGGATGTTACCTTTGAGGCGAAGCTAGTGCAGAGCAGAGAGGGAAGGTAGTGCTATGTAGCAGGAGGTCAAGGCGCGTGATGGGACTTGCACGGCAAAGGGCACACGCATTCCATGAAAAGGCCCCGCCGGGTGGCGGGGCCTTGATGGGTTTGTTTACTTCTCCCAGTTGCCGTTGACTTTGCGGGAGGTGTACTCCGTGTGGAGGAGTTTGTGGGCGAGGTGAGAACCGGGTTTGCCAAGGTAGTTATCGTAAAGTTCGATGATGGCGGGGTTCTCGTGGGACTTGCGGTAGACGTTGCCCTGGTCCAGTGCATAGAGGACCTTGGCCCGCTCCGCGCGGATGTCCGTGAAGTTGCGGACCGAAGCGTGGACCTGGGGCTGGCCGCCGCCGTTGACGCAGCCGCCGGGGCAGGCCATGACTTCAATGAAGTCCACTTCCAGCTCGCCGGCCTTGACCATGTCAAGGAGTTTGCGGGCATTGGCAAGGCCCGAGGTGACGGCGACCCGCACAGTGAGGCCGGCCACTTCATAGGTGGCGGTCCGAATGTCCTTGAGGCCGCGGACGTCTTCAAAGTCGACATTCGGGAGTTCTTCCCCGGTGAGGGTCTCGACGGCCGTCCGAAGGGCCGCTTCCATGACCCCGCCGGTGGCGCCGAAAATGACGCCGGCTCCAGAGCCGAGGCCCAGAGGCAGGTCGAAGTCTTCTTCCGGGAGGTAATCCCAGTCGATGCCGGCCCGCTTGATCATGCGACCGAACTCACGGGTGGTCAAAACGTAGTCGTTGTCCCGAATACCGTCGATGTTCATCTCCGGACGACCCAGCTCGAACTTCTTCGCGGTACAGGGCATGATGGAGACCATGACGATGTCCTTCGGGTCAATGCCCTCTTTCTCCGCATAGTAGCTCTTGGCAATGGCCCCAAACATTCCCTGAGGCGATTTACAGGAAGACAGGTTCGGGATCATATCGGGGTAATAGGTCTCACAGAACTTGACCCACCCCGGAGAACAGGACGTGATCATGGGCAGGGTGCCACCGTTTTGGACACGGTCGATGAACTCGTTGGCCTCTTCCATGATGGTGAGGTCCGCGGAGAAGACGGTGTCGAAGACCCGGTCGAAGCCGAGGCGACGCATGGCCGCTGCCATTTTTCCCTGGGCGTCGGTGCCGATGGGCTTGTCGAAACACTCGGCAAGACCCGCACGGACGGCGGGAGCCACCTGAACGAGGACGTGTTTGCTCGGGTCATGGATGGCGGCGAAGACGTCGTCGACGGCATCCTTTTCGTAGATGGCGCCCACGGGGCAGGCGGTGATGCACTGTCCGCAGTGGATGCAGGAGGTCTCTGCCAGAGGCAGGTCAAAGACGGAGCCGATGTTCGTATCGAAGCCCCGGTTGTTGGGACCGATGCAGCCAATGCCCTGGCTCACCGTACAGGCGGCGACGCAGCGGCGACAGAGGATACACTTCGAATTGTCACGGACCATGTGGGCAGCGGAGTCATCGATCTCGAAGACCGGGTTCGCGCCCTCATAGTAGTTTTCGTCCTCAATGCCGTACTCCTGGCAGAGAGACTGGAGCTCGCAGCTGCCGGAGCGGACACAGGACAAGCATTCTTTGCGGTGGTTGGAGAGGATGAGTTTGAGAGTCTTTTTGCGATTCTCAATGATCCTCGGGGTGTTGGTGAAGACTTCCATGCCGTCGGAGGCCGGGAACACACAGGCGGCCGCCAGCTTCGGAGAGCCTTTGACTTCCACGAGACATATGCGGCAGGCGCCGATCTCGTTGATGTCTTTGAGGTAGCAGAGCGTCGGGATCTTGACGGCAGCCTCGTGAGCCGCCTGGAGGACCGTATACCCTTTCGGGACCGTCACTTCTACTCCATCGATTTTCAAGGTAATGGTATCCATGAACGTTCCTCCTTACTGCTTCGAGATCGCGCCGAACTTACAGTTGGACATACAGGCGCCGCACTTGATGCACTTCTCAGTGTCGATGGCAAGGGACGGACGCTTGTGGCCTTCTGCCGTGTAGTCGGTGACGGAAATGGCGTCGGCCGGGCAGTTGCGCTGGCACATGGTACAGCCAATGCACTTCTCCGGGTCGATGACGTAGGACAAGAGAGCGGTACAAACGCCGGCCGGACAGGACTTGTCCTGAATGTGAGCGATGTACTCTTCCCGGAAGAACTTGATGGTGGACAGGACCGGGTTCGGAGCCGTCTGACCGAGACCGCAAAGGGCGTTCTCTTTGATGTAGTATGCCAGTTCTTCCAGCTTGTCGATGTCTTCCATGGTACCCTTGCCCTCGGTGATTTTATCGAGGATCTCGAGCATGCGCTTCGTGCCGATGCGGCAGGGAGTACATTTTCCGCAGGACTCGTCGACGGTGAACTTCAGGAAGAATTTCGCGATGTCCACCATACAGTTGTCTTCGTCCATGACGATGAGTCCGCCGGACCCCATGATGGAGCCGATCTCTGCGAGGTGTTCATAGTCCATTTGGACGTCAATGTGGGAGGCCGGGATACACCCGCCGGAGGGACCGCCGGTCTGAGCCGCTTTGAAGCGTTTGCCGTTCGGGATGCCGCCGCCGACTTCTTCGATGACGGTGCGAAGGGTGGTGCCCATGGGGATCTCGACGAGGCCCGTGTGTTTGATTTTGCCGCCGAGGGCGAAGACTTTCGTGCCCTTGGACTTCTCAGTCCCCATGGCAGCGAACCATTCGGGACCGTTCAGGATGATCTGGGGGATGTTGGCCCAGGTCTCCACGTTGTTGAGGATGGAGGGGCTGTTGAACAGACCCTTTTCCGCCGGGAAGGGCGGACGGGGCCGGGGCTCACCGCGGTTGCCCTCAATGGAGGTCATGAGGGCCGTCTCTTCGCCGCAGACAAAGGCGCCGGCGCCGAGACGGATGTCGATGTCAAAGTCGAAGCCCGTCTCCATGATGTTTTTGCCGAGGAGGCCGTACTCGTGAGCCTGGTCCAAAGCGATCTTCAGACGCTGGACCGCGATGGGGTACTCGGCACGGACGTAAATGTAACCCTGGTTGGCACCAATGGCATAGCCGGCAATGGTCATGGCTTCCAGGACCACGTGGGGGTCTCCCTCCAGAATGGAGCGGTCCATGAAGGCGCCGGGGTCCCCTTCGTCCGCGTTACAGCAGACAAACTTCTGGGGAGCGTCATAGCCTTTGGCGAATTTCCACTTAAGACCGGTGGGGAAGCCCGCACCGCCCCGGCCCCGGAGGCCGGAGTCCAGCATGACCTGGATGACGTCATCGGGGGTCATGTCCTGGAGGACTTTCTGGAGGGCCAGATAGCCGTCCATCGCCAGGTATTCGTCAATGTTCTCCGGGTCGATGAGGCCGCAGTTTTTCAGCGCGACCCGCTTTTGGACCTGGTAGAAACTGGTGTCGTTGAGGGAGGTGACCTGCTCCTGTTTGACCTCGTCCTCGTGGATCAGACGTTCCACGATGCGGCCCTTCAGCAGGTGCTCTTCCACGATTTCCGGGATGTCATCTACGGTCACGCGGCTGTAGAATACATCGCCGGGGTAAATAACCATGATGGGGCCCAGTTCACAGAGGCCGAAGCAGCCGGTCTGGACGATCTTGATCTCGTCTTCCAGACCTTTTGCAACGAGCTCTTTCTGCATGGCTTCCTGGAGCCCTTTGCTTCCGCTGGCGGTACAACCGGAACCGCCGCAGATCATTACATGTGATCGAATCATAATAATGCCCTCCGTTTTCTCAGACTTTCGTCGCGCCGATGGTATATTCGGTGACGACGTTGCCCTTCACGAGGTGCTCCGCCACAACGCGTTTCGCCTTGTCAGCGGTCATCTTCACGTAGGTCGTCTTCTCCTCGCCGTCAAAGACCTCGACGACCGGTTCATACTGGCAGATGCCGATACAGCCGGTCTGCTCCACACTGACTTTGTCGCCAATGCCGGAGTCGTTGACTTCTTCGACGAAGGCAGAAAGGACGGGGCGTGCACCGGCAGCAATGCCGCAGGTCGCCATACCCACCATCACGCGGGTTCCGCCTTCCTGTTCCCGGAGAGCGATTTTCGCTTTCGTTTGCTCACGGATACGAGCGAGTTCTTCCAAACTCTTCATAAGCGTTCTCCTTCCAATGTTGTTTCGGAATATTGTTCTTCTAAGTAAGAACGTAGCCACATCAGGATGTCGGGTTCGTTCACCGGTACATCGCCGAGGGTCTCCCTAACCTCGCGCATGTCCAGGTGGACCGTGCCACCCTGAGTTTTGTGTGTAAAAATGAAATCGACGTTGGGACTGCCCTGCAGAAGGGTGATCATGGTGGAGACCATGTCCCCCAGGGGCACAAAGTTGATGCTTTGCATGTAAAGCAGGGCTTCAAACGTGGTCCCGTGGCCTTCCGCCGGCGCTTCCACCGACGTGATCTGTAAGTTGCCGCCGGTCATTTCCGCCTGCATCTCAAAGAGGGGGACGCCCATGCCGACTTTCCGGGTGGTCCGGGTCGTGAAAAAGGGGTCCCGCAGCTGCTCGATGGTCTCCTCGGGGAGGCCGCAGCCGTTGTCCTTGATGATGATGCGCCTGGCGGGGAATTCCTCTTTCACCGTAATGAAGATGGTGTCCGCGCCTGCAGCCACGCCGTTCATAGTGATGTCCAGGATGTTGAGGGACAATTCCTGCACCCGTCAGCCTCCTTTCAAATAGCGGAACACGGCCTCTGCCGGGGTGCCGTCCTCCTCCACTTCAATGGAGAAGACCGCATCGGTGGGAACGGCATCGGGCCGGTGGGCATCGGAGCCGTAAATGACCTTCATGTCCCGGAGCCGCGAGTACTTTTCCCGGTAAGCCGGGATGTTCGCGGGGTCGTTGAACTCTGCGAACCGGTACTTCGGGTGTTCCGGAAAGTCTCCCAGCACCGCGATGAGCCCGTTGGCCGGCCGGTCGATGTGGGCCGGGTAGCAGACACCGCCCATGCGGGTCGCCAGGTCATAGGCCTCTTCCAGAGTCAGGGTCGTGGCATTGACCAGGTAGTAGGGCTCTTCCCCGATGACACAGTCGTTGGCATCCACAATGAACTGGTTGCCAAAAATGTCGACGCGGTTCGGGATGAGGACCCGACGCTTATAGACTTCCTCTTCGAAGGCCGCCGCCTCTTCCGGGGTCAGGAACAGACAGATGACATGGATGTCTTCCGCCGTCGTCAGTTCCATCCCCGCCAGCGGGGACAGACCGTAGGCCCCGGCCGCTTCAAAAAAAGCGGGACAGTTCCGGGTCGTGTTATGGTCCGTCAATGCTGCCACGTCGACCCCTGCCAGTTTGTGAAGGCCTGCCACCAGGGCGGGCATCATGTCATCCTCCCCGCAGGGAGAGAGGCAGGAGTGGTTGTGCAGATCGACAAAAACCTTTCTCATAACAATTCCGCCATTCTTGCTACGGTTCTGAAGGAGCTTTCCGTCGTCGAGAAAAGGTTGACGTTCCGGTCTTTGGCCACCGCCGCCACTTCCTCAGAGACCTCGGCCCCCTCCGTCACGATGACACAGGCCATTTCGAGCAGGACGGCCACCGCGACAATGTTACGATTATTCAATATGGTCACCCAGGCGCTGCCTTCCGTGGCATAGCCCATGACCCAGGAGGGCATATCGCCCACATAGCCGGACTGAACTTCCGCCTCCGGGTCGGGCAGGGTGACGATGTTCAAGGACAGAGCCTCTGCCAATTCTTTTGCGGTCATACGCTTCTCTCCTTGTTGACCTGCCGGAATTTTCCGAGCATTAAGCAGTCGTCGTGGGTGGCAAGCCCCCTGACGATGTCCTCGGCCAGAGCCCGACAAGTCGGAGCTCCGCAGGCGCCGCAGTCCAGGGACGGCAGTTCATTGACCAGCCGTTCGATCTGCATGCGCTTCACCAGAGCCTGGCGCCGGTCATCATCTAACGCCTGCGGCGGGTCATAGGTGAGCTGTTCTTCCAGGAAATAGTCGCCGGGCACAAAGGTGTTCGTCGGCTTTTTCGAGAAGTCCCAGTTGACCGCCTGGGGCATGTTTTTCTCCACATAGAGAAGACGGGACCGGGCCACGAAGGGGTTTTCCACGGCCAGCACGCCGCCCACACAGCCTCCGGGACAGGCATTCAGTTCAATGAAGTCCAGGTCCGGAAGGGTGTCGTTGTCAATGCTGTCCAGCACGCGGATGACATTTTCAATGCCGGAGGCCGCCAGGTGGCGGTGTTTGGAGAGAGCCTTGGCCTCTCCGCCGGAGCCGGCCCAGCGGATGCCGATGCACCCGGTCCGGGACCGGGGCTGGGGCTTCTCTTCCCGCTTCATCACCTGGACGAGTCGTTTGTATACATCGCCCATGCTGAGGACGCCGTCCACCAGCTGTCTTCCCTTTTCCGCCTCATCCTTCAGGTAGGAGACCTTGGCAGGACAGGGGGAAATGAAGAAGACGCCAATGTCCTCTTCCTTCAGCTCCGGGTGCTCCTTGAGGGCCACGATGCGGGCCAGCTTCGCCGCCATGTCGACGGGCGGGTGCAGGGGCAGCACATTGGCCACAAGGTCCGGGTAGCGAATGGAAATGAGCCGTCCGATGACGGGACAGGCCGAGCTGATGACGGGCTTTTTCACGTCTTCCCTCTGCAGGTAGCGTTGGGAATAACCGGAGACCAGTTCTGCAGCCTGAGCCACTTCGAACAGGTCGTCAAAGCCGATCTTCAAAAGCCCTTCCAGCACATAATTGATGTCATCTAAATGGTCGAATTGCCCGTACAGCGCAGGGGCCGGCAGGGCGATTTTGTACTTGTAGTCCTGAATGCATTCAAAGGGGTCGTATTCCGCCCGCTTCGCCTGGTAAGTACAGGTCCGAATGCATTCGCCGCAGTCGATGCAGAGGGTCGTCGTGATCTGTGCGTGGCCGTCCCGGATGCGGATCGCTTCCGTGGGACACCGCTGCAGACAATGGGTACACCCTTTACACTTTTCCAGAGTCAAGGCGACGGAATGACGAATGTTTGCCATGGTCGCTGCCTCCTTCCCGTGCTGCTAAGCGACGTACACTTTCATTCGAATGGTGGTCCCGACCCCCACTTCGGTGTCGATGACCATTTCATCGGTATTCTTCTTCATGTTGGGCAGCCCCATACCGGCGCCAAAGCCCGAGTTTCGGACCTCTTCCGATGCGGTGGACCAGCCCTTTTGCATGGCCTTCTCCACGTCCGGGATGCCCGGACCGGTGTCGGCCAGTATGATCTCGATCTCATCGAGCCCCACGTTCACGTCCGCGGTCCCGCCATCAGCATGGATGACCATGTTGATCTCCCCTTCGTAAACGGCAATGGCGATGCGCCGTATTACGTCCTGCGGAAAGCCCAGACTGCGAAGTTCCTTCTTGATTTTCATGGAGGCCTCTCCGGCCGCCGCGAAATCGGTTCCGTCAACGTCGTAGTGGAGTTGGATGATGTCAGACATAGGAATGACCTGCCGGGTTCAGACCGTTGGTATACAGGATGCCGCTGGTCTCATAGAGGGTCCGTTCTGTAGTCAGCAGAACCAGGTCGTTGTCCTCTGCCATTTCGACCATATTATCAGTCGGTTGTTTCCCGCGGACCATGATGATGCAATACATGTTCATCATGGCGGCGGTCCGGATGATCTGTTCATTCACGAGCCCGGTGAGCAAAACGCCCTGGTTCTGTACATAGGCCAGCACTTCACTCATCATATCGCTCCCGAATGCGGAAGAGACCTCTTCCTCCAGTTTGTCGGAACCGCTCTTCACTTCTGCATCGATCAACGCGACGATCTCTTGAATTTTCAAAATACCACCTCAGAGATTATCTGTACTTATCCAAAACACTTTCCACCTGGTCGGGCGTCATTCTGCCGTAGACCTCTTCCCCGACCATCATGACGGGTGCAAGGCCGCAAGCGCCCACGCACCGGCAGGAGACCAGAGAGAATTTCCGGTCCGGGGTGCATTCGCCTTCGCCGATCTCCAGCACTTCGGAGATCTTGTCATAAATCGCCTGGGAGCCTTTGACATAGCAGGCTGTTCCGAGACAGACCGAGACCTCGTGCTCTCCCTTGGGGGCGAGGGCAAACTGGGCATAGAATGTGGCAACGCCGTAGACCTTTTCAATGGGGACATCCATTGCGTCAGAAATGATCTGCTGGACTTCAATGGGAAGGTACCCATAGATCTCCTGGGCCTTCTGCATGACAGGCATGAGGGCTCCGGGAAGGTCTTTCATTTCTTCGATGGCGGCGAGAAGCTCTGCTTCCTGCTCCGCCGTGCCAAGAAATGCCACCTTGGTTTTCGTTTCCATAGTCAACCTCCTTACAAATTTCATCATATTGCCGAGCTGCGTCGTCTTGTTAAGACCGCGCAACTATGTAATCTGCTTTTATTTTACCAAATCTGTGCACACTCTGCTTGATATGTTTTACTCAACCGAACAATACAGGGTGCAGTTAGTCATTCCTAACTTTGTTAAAATATTCACATCCGGCATATACTATTATAGATAAAAGAGGACGAAAATCAAGTTTCGTCCATTTTTCTAAGACAGAGTAGGCTATGTTACACAATAATTTTCGTTTCGCGTTCGTTACTAAATAAACTTTTTGTGTTTTTCTAATTGTAAAAAAATTGTAAATCGCAAGATTGTACAAAAAAAGAGCCCCGACCCAAAGGTCAGAGCTCGTTTTGATAAGGTTGCGATGAACTCAGATGAGTTCGATGATGCACATCTCTGCTGCATCGCCGCGACGGGGGCCGGTCTTGGTGATCCGGGTGTAGCCGCCGTTGACGTCTGCATACTTCGGAGCGATTTCGTCGAAGAGCTTCTTCGCGACATCTTCCTTGGTGACATAGGCGAGGACCTGGCGCTTGGAAGCGAGGTCATCGTTCTTAGCGATGGTGATCATCTTTTCGGTCATGGCACGAACTTCCTTCGCGCGGGTGACCGTCGTTTCGATCTTGCCGTTCTCAAGCAGGAACGTGACCATGGCGCGAAGCATCGCTTTGCGGTGGTCGCTGGCTCTGCCGAGTTTTCTGGTACCGGGCATTGGTAACTTCCTCCTTTGTCTTATTCTTCGTCCTTACGGAGAGAGAATCCGAGGGAATCCAGCTTCGCGATGACTTCGGCGAGAGACTTCGTGCCGAGGTTGCGGACCTTCATCATGTCGTCTTCGGATTTGTTCGTCAGGTCTTCGACTGTGTTGATGCCTGCTCTCTTCAAGCAGTTAAAGGAACGAACAGACAAATCAAGTTCTTCAATGGTCATCTCTAAGACCTTTTCGCGGGAATTGTCGTCTTTCTCCACGAGCACGTCTGTCATGAATTCACTTTCAGACAAGTCGATGAACAACTTGAGGTGATCGTTGAGGATCTTGGCTGCGAGCGATACCGCGTCTTTGGCAGACAGCGTACCGTTCGTCCACACCTCCAGGGTCAGCTTATCGTAGTCGATGCGCTGGCCGACACGGGTGTTTTCCACAGTGAAGTTGACCTTCAAAACGGGTGAGTAGATGGAGTCGATGGCAATAACGCCTGTCGGAGGCTGCAGTTTTTCTTTGTTTCTGTCAGCGGAGACATAGCCTCTGCCATTGTCTACCGTCATCTCCATGGACAGCTTGGCATCCTTGTCGAGGGATGCGATGTGAAGCTCCGGATTGAAGATCTCGATTTCGGAATCTCCTTTGATGTCACCAGCGGTGACTTCGCCTTCTCCGGTTGCATCGATGTATACGGTTTTGGGACCATCGCCGTTGATCTTGATGATGACAGACTTTAAGTTCAGGACGATCTCCGTGATGTCTTCCTTGACACCGGGGATGGTATCGAACTCATGGACTTTGCCGTCGATCTTGACCGAAGTGATGGCATAACCCGGAAGGGAGGACAGCAGGACACGTCTCATGCTGTTGCCGAGCGTGGTGCCGAACCCTCTTTCCAGAGGTTCGAGGGTGAACTTGCCGTAAGTGCTGTTCTCTTCCTGGTTGAATACTTCGATATTAGGCTTCTCAATACCGATCATTCTTAACCCTCCTTATTGTATTGTTAGTGGATCGCGGGTTAGTGAGCAGTGGCATTACTTGGAGTAGAACTCGACGATAAGGTGCTCTTCCACCGGGAAGTCCACATCTTCACGAGTGGGGACTCTGGTGACAGTACCGGCAAAGTTTGCCTTGTCAAGATCCAGCCATGCGGGGGTCGTGATGAGGGGAGCATCTTCACCGGACAGTCTGCTGAAAACTGCGGAAGAACGGCTCTTCTCTTTGACTGCGACGACCTGGCCGGGTTTGACCTGGTAAGACGGAACGTCGACTTTCTTGCCATCTACCGTGAAATGACCGTGTGTAACAAGCTGGCGAGCCTGACGACGAGTGGTGGCAAAGCCGAGGTGGAACACGACGTTGTCCAGACGGCGCTCACAGAGGATCAGAAGGTTTTCACCGGTCTTACCCTGCATTTTGGCTGCCTTTTCATAGTAGGAACGGAACTGTTTTTCCTGTACGCCGTAGATGAACTTCACCTTCTGCTTCTCATTGAGCTGAGTGGCGTACTCGGACTGTTTTCTTCTCATGTGGCCCTTCGGGTTGCGGCGGGTGTCCTTGCCGGCATAACCCATGGTAGCCGGAGAAAAGTCCAGGGACTTCGCTTTTTTCGCGATGGGCTGTCTATTTCTAGCCATCTTGCTTTATCCTCCTTTAACAATCAGACACGACGTCTCTTGGGCGGACGGCATCCGTTGTGCGGAATCGGGGTCACGTCTTTGATCATGGTGACTTCCAGACCGGCAGTCTGCAGAGCACGGATAGCGGCTTCACGGCCGGCACCGGGGCCCTTGACGTAGACTTCGATGGTCTTCATCCCACGGTCGACAGCGACTTTTGCAGCGGTCTCAGCAGCGGTCTGAGCGGCGAAGGGAGTGGACTTCTTGGAACCCCGGAAGCCCATTTCACCGGCAGAGGCCCAGGAGACAGCGTTGCCCTGAGTGTCCGTGATGGTGACGATGGTGTTGTTGAAGGTGGACTGGATATGTGCAGAACCGCGTTCGACCACTTTGCGGTCACGGCGTCTGCGGTTAGAAGTGTTCTTCTTGGAACCTTGTTTAGCCAAAGTGTTATCCCCCTTAAATTACTTTTTCTTGTTCGCGATGGTCTTCTTCGGACCCTTGCGTGTACGGGCGTTCGTCTTGGAGCGCTGACCTCTGACGGGGAGACCCTTTCTATGGCGGATTCCGCGATAGGAATTGATTTCGATGAGTCTCTTGATGTTCAGAGCGGTTTCGCGACGAAGATCACCTTCGACCTTAAGGTTGTGGTCAATGTAGTCACGAAGCTTTGCGACGTCCTGCTCGGTCAGGTCTCTGACGCGGGTGTCAGGGTTGACGCCGGTAGCTGCGATGATATCTTCTGCGGTCTTTCTGCCGATACCGTGAATGTAGGTAAGAGCGATCTCGATTCTCTTATCTCTCGGCAGGTCGACACCGGATAAACGAGCCATGTATTGGCACCTCCATTTAGTGTTTACACTGGGTCAGGCGTTAGCCCTGACGCTGTTTGTGCTTCGGGTTTTCACAGATGACCATGACTTTACCCTTGCGCTTGATGATCTTGCACTTTTCGCACATTTTTTTGACAGAAGGTCTGACTTTCATTGTGTTACCTCCTCTTAATTACTTCGATCGCCATGTGATCCGGCCGCGGGTCAGGTCGTAGGGCGACATTTCGACCGTGACCTTATCTCCCGGAAGGATGCGGATGAAATTCATGCGCAGTTTGCCGGAGATGTGGGCCAGTATTTGATGTCCGTTTTCGAGCTCCACTTTGAACATGGTGTTCGGCAGGGCTTCGACGACGGTGCCTTCGATTTCGATCATGTCCTGTTTCGACATTGTAGTTCCTCCCTTACAGGTTTTTAAAATTGGTCAGGATTTCCGGGCCGTTGTCGGTGATGGCGATGAGCCGCTCAAAGTGAGCACTCGGTAAGCCATCTGCCGTGACGACGGTCCATCCGTCGGCCAGTTCTCGGATCTTGGGGGAACCCATAGAGACCATGGGTTCGATGCAGATCGTCATACCTGGGAGAAGCCGAGGTCCGCGACCGGCTCTGCCGTAGTTCGGAACGCCGGGCTCCTCGTGGACCTTGGTGCCGATACCGTGTCCTTCGTATTCACGAATGATACCGTACCCTCTGCTTTCACAATACTCCTGGACTGCATGGCCTATATCGCCCACACGGTTGCCAGGCACTGCCTGCTCGATGCCCTTGAACAGGGACTCGTTGGTGGTTTTCAGCAGCCGCTCCACTTCCGGAGTGATCTTGCCGACAGCGAATGTGTAAGCGGAGTCACCGTTGTACCCGTCCCAGCGAGCGCCAAGGTCGATGGTGACGATGTCGCCCTCTTTCAGGATACGGTCCTTTTTCGGGATGCCGTGGATGATCTCCTCGTTAACAGAAATGCAAGCGGTGTTCGGGAAGTCGTAAAGGTGCAGGAAGTTGGGTTCTGCTCCCTGGGACCGGATGTACTTTTCGGCGATGGTGTCGAGCTCCAGGGTGGAGACCCCGGGCTTGACATACTCACCGGCCAGTTCAATGGCTTCCGCCGTGATCCGGCTTGCGATTCTCATCTTTTCCAACTCTGCGTTGGTCTTCAATACGATCATACTCAGGCCTCCAGGGCGGCTTTCACCCGGTCGAAAATCTCATCGACCGTGCCGACACCGTCGACTTCGGAAAGCTTGCCCGCATTGGCGTAATAGCCTTTGAGGGGCTCGGTCTGATCGTGGTAAACCTTCAGGCGGTCAGCGACCGTCTCCGGTTTGTCGTCTTTTCTCTGGACCAGTTCTGCGCCGCAGCGGTCACAGATGCCTTCGGCTTTGGGCTGTTTCGTGACGATGTGGTAAGAAGCTCCGCAGTCCGGGCAGACACGGCGTCCGCTCATGCGTGCGGTGATGGCTTCGTCCGGGACCTCAATGTCGACGACTTTGTCGATGTTGATGCCCATGGCGTCCAGCGCCTCAGCCTGAGGAATGGTGCGGGGGAACCCATCGAGGATGAAGCCCTTGCCGCAGTCGTCTTTTGCAAGACGTTCTTTGATGATGCCGATGACGACATCGTCCGGAACGAGAGCTCCGGATTCGATGAACGCCTTGGCTTTCAGTCCCATTTCGGTGCCGTTTTTCAGCGCCTCACGGATCATGTTGCCGGTGGAAACCGTCGGGATGGCATATGCATCGGCGACTTTTTCCGCCTGGGTGCCTTTGCCGGCGCCAGGTGCTCCAAGGAAAATGATATTCATAAGTTCTTTCTCCTTTACGCGAAGGCTCTTAGCTCAAGAAGCCTTTGTACTGACGAACCATCAACTGGGATTCCAGCTGACGAACGGTTTCCAGGGCGACGCCGACCAGAATGATGACGGAAGTACCGCCGAGGGCGATATTCATCTGAGAACCGGTGGCGTTCGTGATCTGTGAATAGACAATGGGGAGAATGGCAACGATACTGATGAGCAGGGAGCCGATCAGAACGATGCGATTCAAAACCTTCTGTAAGTACTCCGACGTGGGCTTACCGGGGCGGATGCCCGGGATGGTGCCGTTGTTCCGGCGAAGGTTGTTCGCCATCTCGACGGGATTGTACTGAATGGAAGAGTAGAAGTAAGCAAAGAAGATGATGAGGATGAAATACATGATTCCATAGAACCATCTCTCTGCATCGAACATGCTAAAGAAGCTGTCCCAGCCGCTGCCCTCTTCGATCTTGCTGTCCACGAACATGCGAATGGTGGGCGGCAGAGAGAGGATAGAGCTGGCGAAGATGATGGACATGACACCGGAGATATTGACCTTGATGGGAAGGTTGGTGCTCTGTCCGCCGTACATCTTCCGTCCGACGACACGCTTTGCATAGGTCACGGGGATCCGTCTTTCCGAGTTGTCCACCCAAACGATGAACAGGATGCTCAGGATGATGAGGACCGCTGCGAGGGGTGCATAAGCGTAGTAGAGGCCGCCGCGTTTGAAGGTCTCCCACATGACGATGACGTCCTGGGGGATTCTCGAAACGATACCGGCGAACAACAGGATGGAAATACCGTTGCCGATGCCTTTGGCGTTGATCTGCTCACCGAGCCACATCATGATGGCGGAGCCGGCGATGAGGGTCACGATGACGACCAGGGCCTGAAGGACAGCGGAGAAGCCGGTGAAGGCCAGGCCGTCCGCGGCTGTGGCAAGGTAGCCGCCGCTGCGCAGATAGAAGAAGTAAGCCGTGGACTGGAGGGCCGCGATGACTACCGCGACGACTCGGGTGATCCGCTGCAGTTTCTTTCTGCCGACGTCCCCTTCCTTCGAGAGACGTTCGAGTGCCGGGATGGCGACACCGAGCAGCTGCATGATGATGGATGCGTTGATGTACGGGGTGATGGACATGGCGAACAGCGTCGAATAGTTGAACGCGTCACCGGTCATCATGTTCAGGTAGTTCATGAAGTTGCCGGCCGAAGTGGTGTCATCGATGATACCCTGGGCGGCATTCGTGAACGGAACGGAAATGGCAGCGCCGATCCGGAAAATCAGGATGATGAACGCTGTGTAGAGGATCTTCTTGCGAAGTTCCGGAGTTTTAAGAGCATTGACTAACGTCTGAAGCATCTTATACCTCCTCGGCACTTCCGCCGGCCGCTTCGATCTTCTCCTTTGCAGCCTTAGAGTAAGCATTCACTTTGACGTCAAGCTTCTTGGTGAGCTCACCGTTGCCGAGGACTTTGACACCGTCCTTAGCCTTCTTGATGAGACCGACCTTGATGAGCGCGTCTGCGTCGACGACGTCGCCGTCGTTGAAGCGGGCTTCCAGGTCAGAAACGTTGACGGTCACGATCTCCTTAGCGAAGATATTGTTGAAACCTCTCTTCGGAAGACGTCTCTGAAGGGGCATCTGGCCGCCTTCGAAACCGAACCGCTGAGAGTAGCCGGCTCTGGCCTTCTGGCCCTTGTGACCCTTACCGGCGGTCTTACCCTGACCGGAAGCGGGACCACGGCCGACCCGTTTAACTTCTTTCTTGGAACCCTTTGCGGGGGAAAGTTCGTGTAATTTCATGCGTCGCACCTCCCTCAAGCTTCGTTGACGACTTCGACAAGGTGCGCGATCTTGCGCAGTTTGCCGGCCGTCTGAGCGTTGTCAGGCTGAGTGCTGACATCGCCGATTTTGCGAAGACCAAGAGAATGAGCGGTCGCGATCTGGTCTTTCTTATTACCGATCAGGCTGCGGACGAGCTTGACCTGTACAGTTTTTTCTGCCATTGTAGCCACTCTCCTTAGCCTAAGATTTCGTTAACGGACTTGCCGCGGATCTCTGCGACTTCTTCCGCGTTCCGCAGCTGGGACAGACCATCGATGGTGGCCCGGACCACGTTGCAGGGGTTGTTGGAACGAAGCGCCTTAGAACGGATGTCCTGGATGCCGACGGTCTCGACGACCGCACGGACGGGACCACCGGCGATAACGCCGGTACCGGGGGCAGCCGGTTTCAGCAGGACGACGCCTGCGCCGTATTTGCCAATGACCTCGTGAGGGATAGTGGTCCCTTTCAGAGAAACCTTGATGAGGTTCTTCTTGGCGTCTTCAATACCTTTGCGGATGGCGTCCGGAACTTCGCCGGATTTACCAAGGCCAAACCCGACAAGGCCGTTGCCGTCACCGACAACTACAAGAGCAGCGAACTTATAGATACGACCACCCTTGACGGTTTTGGAAACGCGATTGATGGTAATGACGCGCTCCTGAAGCTCTAAATTAGATGCATCGATTTTAGCCAAAAGTCATCCTCCTCCCTTAGAATTCGAGGCCGCCCTCACGGGCACCTTCTGCAAGTTCAGCCACACGGCCCTGATAAACATAGCCGCCGCGGTCGAACACGACTGTTTTGATGTTCTTCTTCGCTGCGCGCTCGGCGATCAGTTTGCCGACTTCGCGAGCAGCGTCTTTGTTTCCGCCGTACTCGGTAAAGCTCTTTTCATTGGAGGAAGCGGAGACAAGGGTCTTGCCTTCCACGTCATCGATGATCTGAGCGTAAATGTTGTTGAGGGAGCGGTAAACAGCGAGGCGCGGACGTTCGGCAGTACCGGAGATCTTTCCGCGAACTCTCTTATGACGCTTAAGACGAGCTTTATTGCTATCTGGTTTTGTAACCATTGAGATTCACTCCTTTTCTTACTTACCGCCCTTACCGGCTTTACCTTCCTTGCGGCGGATATGTTCGTCTGCATACTTGATGCCCTTGCCCTTGTAGGGTTCCGGGGGACGCTTTTCGCGAACTTCTGCAGCGAACTGGCCGACTTTCTGCTTGTCGGCGCCGGAGATGGTGATTTTGTTGCCGTTGACTTCTGCAGTCAGGCCTTCCGGAATGGTCATTTCCACGGGGTGGGAATAACCGACGGTCAGAGTAAGAGTGTTACCCTGAGTGGCGGCACGGTAACCGACACCATTGACTTCGAGCACTTTGGAGAAGCCCGTGTTGACGCCTTCCACCATGTTGGCGATGAGCGAACGGGTCAGGCCATGGAGTGCCCGGTTCTGCTTCTGATCGTTGGGACGCTCACAAAGGATTTCGTTCCCTTCGACTTTCACAGTGATATTCGGATGCACGTCAGTGGTAAGAGTAGCTTTGGGGCCCTTCACGGTAACAGTGCTTCCGTCCAGTTTGACTTCTACGCCCGCCGGGATTTCGATGGGCTTTTTGCCGATTCGAGACATTGTACTGTTTCCTCCCTTACCAAACGAATGCGAGAACCTCGCCGCCGACATTGGCCTTGCGAGCTTCTTTATCGGTCATAACGCCCTTCGGAGTGGAGAGGATGGCAATGCCCAGGCCCTTCATGACCTTCGGCATATCCTCACAACTCGTGTAGATCCGCAGACCCGGCTTGGAGACTCTTCTGAGCCCGGTGATGACCGGAGACTTGTTGGGACCGTATTTGAGCGTGATCGTAATGATACCCTGCTTCCCGTCTTCTTCGACAGAGAAGCTCTTGATGTACCCTTCATCAACCAGAATCTGAGCAATGGCTTTCTTCATGTTTGATGCGGGAACGGTGACTGTATCATGTTTTGCTGCATTAGCATTTCTGATTCTTGTCAGCATATCTGCTACAGAGTCTGTAACCTGCATTTATGTTTCCTCCTTGCTCAAATTTACCAGCTGGCTTTTTTGACGCCAGGGATCTGGCCCTTGTGAGCCAGTTCTCTGAAGCATACTCTGCATACGCCGTACTTACGAAGGTATGCATGAGGTCTGCCGCAGATCTGGCATCTGTTGTGCTGTCTGGTCGAATACTTCGGCTCTCTGGCAGCTTTGACTTTCATCGATGTTTTAGCCACAGTATTACCTCCTTATTCCTTCGAGAACGGTGCGCCCATGAGGGTCAGCAGTTCTTTTGCTTCTTCGTCTGTATTCGCGGTGGTGATGAACGAGATGTCCATACCACGGATGGCGTCGATCTTATCGTAATCGATCTCCGGGAAGATCAGCTGCTCTTTGACACCCATGGAATAGTTGCCACGGCCGTCGAAGGAGTTGGGGTTGATGCCCCGGAAGTCTCTCACTCGCGGAAGAGCGAGGTTGAAGAACCGATCGAGGAATTCGTACATTCTCTCGCCGCGGAGGGTGACCTTCGCGCCGATGATCATGCCTTCACGAAGTTTGAAGTTTGCGACTGACTTTTTGGCCTTGCAGAGGACCGGCTTCTGGCCGGTGATGGCGGACAGATCGCTGACGACTGCGTCCAGGACCTTGGCATTTTCCTTGGCCTCGCCGCAGGCGACGTTGATGACGATCTTGTCGAGCTTCGGGATCTGCATGACGCTCTTGTAGCCGAACTTCTCCATCAGAGCAGGTGCCACTTCGCTATTGTAAACGTCTTTCATTCTAGCCATGTTCACTTGCCCTCCTTATTCGAACTTTGCGCCGCACTTCTTGCAGACACGGTATTTCTTCCCGTCTTCCACAACCTTGCCGACGCGGGTCGCCTTGCCGCACTCGGGGCAAACCAGCTGGACTTTGTCCGCGTAAAGAGCAGATTCTGCCTTTACGAGGCCGCCGGTCTCACCCAGTCTCTGGGGCTTGACGTGTTTGGTGATGATGTTGATGCCTTCGACAATGACCTTGCCTTCTGCAGGAGAGACAGCGAGGACTTTGCCTTTCTGGCCATGATATTTGCCGTTGATGACAACAACTTCATCGCCGGTTTTCACATGAACTTTACTCATAAGTCTCGTTACCTCCGATTACAGAACTTCGGGGGCAAGGGAGAGGATCTTGGTGAAGTCCTTACCTCTCAGTTCTCTTGCCACAGGCCCGAAGATACGGGTCCCTCTCGGGCTCTTGTCGTCTTTGATCAGGACGGCTGCGTTCTCGTCGAAACGGATGTAGGTACCATCGTCTCTGCGAACGCCGTTGACGGTTCTGACCACGACTGCTTTCACTACTTCGCCTTTTTTGACAGCGCCGCCGGGCGTTGCTTTCTTGACAGAAGCAACGATGACGTCGCCGATGTTGGCGTATCTCCTGTTCGTGCCGCCGAGCACTTTGATGCACATGATTTCCTTGGCACCAGAGTTGTCTGCGACCTTGAGGAGTGTCTGCTGCTGAATCACAGTAATTCCTCCTTATTTACTTGGCCTTCTCGATGATCTCGACGACGCGCCATCTCTTATCTTTGGAAATGGGGCGGGTCTCCATCAGAAGAACGCGGTCGCCTACGCGGCACTCGTTGTTTTCATCGTGTGCTTTATATTTGACAGTGCGATTGACGATCTTTTTGTAAAGCGGGTGCTGGACCCTGTCTCTGACGGTCACGACGACCGTTTTATCCATTTTGTCGCTGCTGACCACGCCAACGCGGGTCTTTCTAAGATTTCTTTCACTCATAGCGTTCAAACCTCTCTTTCTTAGGCTTCGTTGCCGTGAAGCTCGATATCGCGCTGAATGGTCTTGATGCGGGCGATATCTTTTTTGACGGCACGAATGCGAGTCGGGTTCTCCAGCTGGTTGATCGCCTGCTGGAAACGAAGTTTGAACAGCTCATCTTTGAGCTCGGAAAGCTTGGCGTCGAGTTCAGCGGCGGACAGCTCTCTAAGTTCCTGAGCTTTCATTCTTTATTCACCATCCTCTTGGTCTTTGACAACGAACTTACATTTGATGGGAAGCTTGTTGGCGGCAAGGCGCATAGCCTCGCGGGCAACTTCTTCGTCGACGCCGGCGAGCTCAAACATGACTCTGCCCGGTTTCACAACGGCAACCCAGTATTCAACGGCACCCTTACCTTTACCCATTCGGGTTTCGGCCGGGGTCTTGGTGATGGGCTTGTCAGGGAAGATTTTGATCCAGACCTGACCGCCACGCTTGATGTAACGGGTCATAGCGACACGGGCCGCTTCGATCTGGGCGGAAGTGATCCATGCGGGCTCAAGAGCCACAAGGCCGTACTGACCATAGGTAACGGTGTTTCCTCTGGTAGCTTTTCCCTTCATGCGTCCACGTTGCTGCTTTCTGTGTTTCACTCTCTTCGGCATCAACATTATTTAGCTCCCCCTTCCTTGTTGTTACGGTTTCTGCGAGGTCTTCTGTTATCGCGGTCGCGACGATCTCTACCATTATTATTAGTATTGGTATTCTCGTGAAGGACCTCACCTTTGTAAATCCACACTTTAACTCCGATTCTACCGTAAGTGGTAGCTGCTTCGACGAAGCCGTAGTCAATGTCAGCTCTGATCGTCTGAAGCGGGATGGTGCCTTCGTGGTAGCTCTCCGAGCGGGCGATTTCTGCGCCGCCCAGACGGCCGGATACCTGGACTTTGATACCCTTTGCTCCCAGTCTCATGGTTCTGCCGATGGCCTGCTCAACAGCTCTTCTGTAAGAGACACGTCTTTCCAGCTGGCCGGCAATGTTCTCAGCGACGAGGGTCGCGTCGAGGTCCGGCTGTTTGATCTCCACGATGTTGATGGAGACGGGCTTGCCGAGCATCTTCTCGACCTCTGCTTTGAGCTTTTCGATTTCAGAACCGCCGCGGCCGATGACGATGCCGGGCTTTGCGCAGAACACGTTGATTCTGACGCGTTTGGTATCACGCTCGATCTCAACCTTCGGAACACCGGCTGCCTTCAGTCGGTCAAGAAGGAACTTTCTGAGCTTGTAGTCTTCCACAAGAGTCGCGCCGAAATCTTTGTCATCTGCATACCAGCGAGATTCCCAGTCTTTGATGACGCCGACACGAAGTCCGGTGGGGTTTACTTTCTGTCCCATATGTTTTCCTCCTCCGTTGGTTATTCTGCTTCCTTGAGCACGATGGTGATGTGGGAAGTTCTCTTACGGATGATGTAAGCTCTACCCTGTGCTCTCGGACGGATACGCTTGAGGGTCGGACCCTGGTTTACGTAGCACTCGGCAACGTAAAGCTTGGAGGTGTCCATGTTTTTGACCTCTGCGTTTGCAATTGCTGATTTCAGGACCTTCTCAAGGACTTCACACGCGGCTTTCGGTGTGTGCTTGAGAATGGCCATCGCCTTTTCGGCGTCTTCCCCACGGATGAGGTCAAGAACGATCTGGACTTTCCGCGGAGCGATTCTCACGTAAGTTGCGGAGGCTTTAGCTTCCATTATTGACACACTCCTTTGTTAGCCTGATTTCGAGCCCGAGTGACCTCTGAAGGTCCGGGTCGGTGCGAATTCGCCGAGTTTGTGTCCGACCATGTCCTCCGTTACATAAACCGGGACATGCTTGCGGCCATCGTGAACTGCGAAGGTATGACCAACGAAATCGGGGAAAATCGTCGAAGAACGGCTCCAGGTCTTGAGGACCTGTTTGTCGCCGGTCTCATTCATTTTCTGAACGCGGGCCAGCAGCTTCGGTTCTACGAAGGGGCCCTTTTTAAGACTTCTGCTCATGAATCCTTAACTCCTTTCACGATTACTTGCCGTTGCGACGTCTAACGATCATCTTATCGGACTTCTTATTGTGTTTCCGGGTCTTGTAACCAAGAGCAGGTTTGCCCCAGGGAGTGACAGGACCGGGACGGCCGATGGGGGATTTACCCTCACCACCGCCGTGGGGGTGGTCGTTCGGGTTCATGACGGAACCACGGACGGTCGGGCGGATGCCCATGTGACGGGTGCGGCCCGCCTTACCGATTTTGACGTTCGCGTGGTCCGCGTTGCCGACCTGGCCGATGGAGGCCATGCAGATCTCGGGGACGTTGCGAAGTTCGCCGGAGGGCATACGGAGAAGGGCGTAGCCGTTCTCACGAGCCATGAGCTGGGCAGCGTTACCGGCGGAACGGGCGAACTGGCCGCCGCGGCCGGGGTACAGTTCCACGTTGTGGACGAAGGTACCCACCGGGATGTTGACCAGGGGAAGCGCGTTGCCGGGCTTGATGTCGGCGTCGGGACCATTCTCGATGGTGTAACCGACTTTCAGGCCGACGGGAGCGAGGATGTATCTCTTCTCGCCATCTTCATACTGAACAAGAGCGATGTTCGCGGAACGGTTCGGGTCGTACTCGAGGGTGAGGACGGTGGCCGGAACGCCGAACTTGTCTCTCTTGAAGTCGATGATTCTGTACTTTCTGCGGTTCCCGCCGCCTCTGTGGCGGACGGTGATTCTTCCGTAACTGTTACGGCCGGAATGCTTGTTGAGCGGTTCCAGAAGGCTTCTCTCGGGAGCAACCTTGGACAGTTCGGAGTAATCGGTGACCGACATGTTTCTTGTGCCGTTGGTGGTCGGCTTAATAACTCTGATCGCCATTTACTTTCACACTCCTTATACCATGCCTTCGAAGAACTCGATGGTCTTGGAGTCTTCGGTAAGGGTCACGATCGCTTTCTTCCAGGAAGCCTTGTAGCCTTCGAAACGACCATAGCGGCGTTTCTGACCACGGACGTTCATGGTGTTGACTTTGAAAACCTCGACACCGAAGAGCTCTTCACAGGCCTTTTTGATCTCGACCTTGTTGGCATCTTTCGCAACTTCGAAGGTGTACTTCTTCAGCGCGGTGTTGCCCATGCTTTCCTCGGTGATGATGGGGCGGAGGATGATGTCCTGTGCTGCTTTACTCATGCATATACCTCCTCAAGCTTTTCGACAGCGCCCTTGGCGATGACGACCTTGTCAGCGTTGACCAGGTCATAAACGCTGATGGCGTTGACCGGGCTGACCTTGACGCCCTTGATGTTGCGGGCACTCTTGTAGATGACTTCGTCTTTTTCAGCAGTGACGATGAGGGTCTTCTTGGCAGCGCCGAGCTTGTCGAGTGCTGCGACCATGTCTTTGGTCTTGATGGCGTCCAGCTTAAGGTCCTCAACGACCTGGAAGGCATCGGAAGCGACCTTGTCGGACAGAGCGGACTTCATGGCGAGCTTCTTGACCTTCTTGTTGATGCTGAACCCGTAGCTGCGGGGCTTCGGGCCGAGGGCCACACCACCGTGTCTCCACTGGGGAGAGCGGGTGGAACCCTGTCTTGCGTGGCCGGTGCCCTTCTGTCTCCAGGGCTTGCGGCCGCCGCCTCTGACTTCTGCGCGTGTGAGGGTGGACTGAGTACCCTGACGCTGATTTGCCAGATAGTTGACAACGACGAGGTGGACGGCGCTTTCGTTCGGCTCGATGCCGAAGATGCTGTCGTTCAGCTCGATCTTGCCAGTTTCTTTCCCGGCAAAGCTGTAAACTTTTACGCTAGGCATGTCTTACTCCTCCTTACGCTTTGACTGTATCTTTCAGAATGACGATACCGCCCTTGGGGCCGGGAACGGCGCCCTTGATGGCGATGAGGTTGTTTTCGGCGTCGACCTTGACAACATCGAGATTCTGGATGGTGACGCGCTCGTGACCGAGATGACCGGCGAGCTTTTTGCCTTTGAAGACGCGGGACGGGTCGGAGCAGGCGCCCAGAGAACCGGCGTGTCTTGCGTTAGGACCGGTACCGTGGGACTCTTTCAGGCGGTGGAAGTTCCAGCGCTTGATGGCACCTGCAGTACCTTTACCTTTGCTCGTACCGATGACATCGACTTTGTCACCAGCGGCGAATGTGTCAGCTTTCACGATATCTCCAACGTTCAGAGCGGAGGTATCGGCGAGGCGGAACTCCCGAAGGACTTTCTTCGGAGCCACGTCCGCTTTGTCGAAGTGACCTTTCTCGGGCTTGTTGACCCGGGAGACCTTCACGTCGCCGAAGCCGAGCTGGACTGCTTCGTAACCATCGTTTTCGACGGTCTTCTTCTGGACGACGGGGCAGGGACCTGCTTCAATGACGGTGACGGGAATGACGTTTCCGACTTCGTCAAAGAGCTGCGTCATACCGATTTTCTTACCGATAAGACCTTTTTGCATATTGTTTTCCTCCTTTGGTTATTGGTTGACGGCTTGCCGCCAACATGACCGTTCGATGTGTCCTCAGAGATGGCTTAGAGCTTGATCTCGATGTCCACACCGGCGGGAAGCTCAAGACCGGTCAGGGCTTCGATGGTTTTCGCCGAAGGTCTGATCACGTCGATGAGTCTCTTGTGGGTGCTCTGCTCAAACTGCTCCCGGCTGTCTTTGTACTTGTGGACAGCCCGCAGGATGGTGACGACCTCTTTCTCGGTGGGCAGCGGCACGGGGCCGGAGACCTTGGCACCGGTGCGCTTCGCAGTCTCAACGATCTTCTCTGCGGCGGTGTCGACGAGGTTGTGGTCATAACCTTTCAGTCTGATGCGAACCTTTTCTTTTGCTGCTTTGTTCTGTGTTGCCATTGTTAGATTCCTCCTAAAGGTTGTAATGGCGGGCACCTGCTGTTTTCAGCACTCGGCGGAAAATTCAACACTCAGCCGGGTGTTTCCCTTTTCAGTATTGAAAAAACCTGGCGGCCTTTCGGCCTCCGGGTGGCACAAACAGCATTGCACATAGTTCTCCCGTCTTGCAACCCTACGGGGTTTCTACGTACACATATAAGTTTCGCCCGGTTTAAAATCGGACATACTCCGCGGAAATTTCCCGTCTCGAAGGACGGCCACCTCCCGCATCATCGCATATCTCTACGCAAAATGGGCGCAGTTAGCCCTTTTCACGTGCTTCAAGATATTATCATAATAATAAAGGCAATGCAAGAAAAATTTCGGCTTTTTTTACAAACTTTTTCGGGGAATTTCGGTGCTTTTCACAATGCCCCAAAATATAGCCCCGCCGGGTGTTCCAAGCACAAAATCTAGGCGGCAGTTGCGCTCGCGATTTGCGATTATTATAATGTATAAGAATTCAAGAAGGAGGAGAAGCCCTATGTCCCGACCTCTGGCGGATCGGATCCGCCCTCAGACCCTCGATGAAATGGTGGGCCAGCAGCACCTGCTGGGCTCCGGGAAAGCCCTTCGGAACATCGTCGAGTCCGGGAATATCCCGAACCTCATCTTCTACGGGCCCTCCGGGGTCGGCAAGACCACCCTTGCCAATATCATTGCCCGGGAGACCAATAAGAAACTCTATCGCCTCAACGCCACCACCTCCGGCATTTCGGACATCAAGGACATGGTGGCGGACGTGGGGACCCTTGCCGCCCCCAACGGGATCCTCCTCTACCTCGATGAGATCCAGTACTTCAACAAAAAACAGCAGCAGAGCCTCCTCGAATACCTGGAGAGCGGCGACATCACTATGATCGCCTCCACCACGGAGAACCCCTATTTCTACGTCTACAACGCCGTCATTTCGCGATGCACGGTCTTCGAGTTCAAGAGCGTGACTGCCGAAGAGATCGTCCCCGCCGTCGAGCGGGCCTTCCGGGTCGTGGGAAAAGATAACGGCGTCACCTACGAGGTCCCGGAAGACGTGGCCTTCGCCATTGCCTCCGGCGCCGGCGGAGACGTCCGAAAAGCCATCACCACTGTCGAACTTTGCTCCATGGCCGCCGGCCCGGGAGAAGGGGAACCGCCGGTGGTGTCCGTACCCCTCGGGCTCATCGAGCAGATCACGGCGAAGTCCGCCATGCGCTACGACCGGGCAGGAGACGACCACTACGACATCGTCTCCGCCTACCAGAAGTCCATGCGGGGCTCCGACCCTGACGCCGCCCTTCACTACCTGGGCCGGCTCCTGGAAGCCGGGGACCTGCCCTCCGCTATCCGGCGGCTCCTCGTCTGCGCCTGCGAGGACGTGGGGCTCGCTTACCCGCAAATCATCCCCATCGTCAAAGCCGCCTGCGACATCGCTCTGCAGGTGGGGCTGCCGGAAGCCCGGATCCCCCTCGCTGACGCGGTCATTCTCGTGGCCACCAGCCCCAAGTCCAACTCCGGCGAAATGGCCATCGACGCCGCCATGGGAGACCTCAGCGCCGGCCGCTCCGGCCCCATTCCCCGGCAGCTCCAGAACAAGCACTTCGACGGAGAGGACCAGGAAGTCAAAGGGCAGTTCTACCGCTACCCCCACGACTACGAAAACCACTGGACCGAACAGCAGTACCTGCCCGATGCTCTGGTAGGCACCCTGTACTACGTGCCCGGCCCCAACAAGAACGAACAGGCCGCCAAAGCTTACTGGGAAAAGATAAAGAATACCTAATATTGCGTTTTGTAAAGAAAAAGCCCGCTTTCCTGTGGAAAACGGGCTTGACTTTTGTATATTATTACGTTTTGTATAATTTGATTTTGGCAAAATGTGAAAAACTTTGTGGAAAGGTTTAAAACATTCCGTTTTTATCACGTAAATATAGGCGTTTCACGGTTTTCGCCCCGTTTTGTGGAAAAAACACCCTTGACAAGCCCCCATTACGAAATGTTGAAACCGCACACTTGTTCGACCGCCAAATCGGCAATTTGCACAGAAGCGCTGAGGGCGTGGCTCGTATGCTGTCCCGCCGTTGCAACGACTGAGGCAAGGACCACTACAATAATGAGCAGCCCGAGGAGGAGCCTTCCCCACCAGCTGCCGAGGAACCCCCGTCTTTTGTTCGGGGCCGACGGGGCGGGAGACTCCCCGGTCTCTTCTTCTTCCCCGTCCAGGTAAGCGTTGTATTCAAAGTCGGCGAGGTCCGGCAGTTCTGCCGTGTTCTGCAGGTAGAACTGGGCGCGGATCTCCTCCCAAACGGTCCCGAAGGTAGGAGCAGCGGGCTCTTCCTCTTCCTCTTCCGGGACACTCCCCGAAAGCTGACGGGCATAACCGGGCTCCAGGGCACCGTTCCAGTCCTTGGTCGAAGCCTCATAGTGTCGGTTATAAAGGTCCAGGAGCCAGTTGAAGAAAGCAAGGCGGGACTTCGCGAAGTCCCGGGCCCGGATGTCGTACTCCCCTTCCAGGTCCATGACAGCCTTTTCCACGGCGATGAACGCCCCCCGGAGCACCTCCGGCAGCTTCATGGCCGCCGCGTCATTTTCGTTCCAGCGGACCAGGGCCAGCCGCTGAGAGGGGGTCAGCCGGTGGAGCACGGCGAGCACCAGGGTCCCAATGGTCTCGGAACTCATCATGTTCTCTCCCCGGACTTCTTCCCGGCACTCTTTTGCGCTTACGAGAGGGGGCTCTACGCTCTCCTCTGTCGGTTCCGCCCCGGTCCCGATGTAAGACTCCGTCTCCAGCTGGACCGTCTCGTTTTTGGCCTTTTGGAGACACACGTCCCGGGTGATGCTCTTCCCGAGCAAGGGGTAATCTTCCGGGTCACTGAGGGTCTTGATGCGGTCATAGCCCCTGAGGAAGACCTCCCGGACCACGTCGTCGGTCTTCCGGCGGCCGGCCTTCGTGGAGGGGTCAAAGTATTTCATACTGAGGGCACGGACCTTCTGTACGCTCTGGTTATAGAGGAACTCATAGGCGTCTTCATCCCCCTTGCGGGCGGCGAGGACGGCATCGGTAAAGTTGATTTTGTTCGCGTTATCCATATAGTTCTCCCAAAAGCTCGCGTATTGCGAAATAAACTGCTCCCATTATAGCACAAAAAGCCTCCGGCGTTTGCCGGAGGCTTTGATCGATTTCAGCGTCTTGCCGAAACGCTTACTTCATGAGTTTCTGGAAGCTCTGATAGGTCTTGAGAGCCCCGTCGTCATTGTAAGCGAAGGCGCGGGCACCGGTCTTGCCGTTCCAGTCATAGGTGATGATGGAGACGTTGCCGTTCTCGTCATACTGGCAGGCAGCCCAGTTGTCGCCGACTTCTGCGCGGGTGACATTGGCGTCTTCGTCCGTAGCAGTGGCGGTCGGAGTCAGGTCTTCCGCATAGTTGAGGGTCTTGTCGCCGAGGGTGACGGTGCTGAGGGTGCCCTTCTTATCATAGTTATAAGTGGCAGTCTCAATGGCGTCGCCGTTCGGGTCGGCAAGGGTGACGGAATTCAGGATGCCGTCGGTGGTGGCGAACTGGAAGGATTTCTCTGCGCCGAGGGAGTCAGTGAACTTGAGCTCGGTGAGAGTGCCGTCAAGAACTTCCGGGATGTTCGGGAAGCTGTAAGCCAGTTTCTCGAGGATGGAGTCCGCAGTGGAAGTATGAGCGACGACATAGGCCAGCGGGTTGGTGTTGGCAATGTTCAGGCCGGTGACGAAGCGGGCAATGTCATTGGTGCCGATGTTCAGGACAGAACCGTTGACGGTGACGGGAACGGTCTTAGTCTTGACGTCGACGTCATAGACATACTCACCCAGGGAGCCGCCTTCGACAACTTCCGCTTCGGGAGCTTTGACGGTGACCTCGGGGACTTTGACGTCCAGATTGCCGTCGACTTTGCCCTTGTTGCAGCCTCTGAGACCGCCGATAAGCAGGCAGAGGAGCAGAAGCAGTGCCAGGAGCGGCAGGAGCCATTTCCAAATACCGCCAAGGCCCTTCTTCTTGCCGACCGCAGCAGCGGCGGCAGCAGCCTTCTCGTCCGCTTCCTTCTTGGCAGCGGCGACACCGGCTTTGACGTCGGCAGCACCGGCTTTGACGTCGGCTTTGGCACCGGCAGCTTTTGCAGCAGCGGCAGCACCGACGGTAGCGGCACCGGCGGCAGCAGCAGCGCCGACCTTCCCCACATCGACGTCGGGTTTCTTGACATCGACTTTCGGAAGTTTGACGTCTACATCAGGCTTCTTGACATCGACATCGACTTTCGGGAGTTTGACGTCCACGTCTTTGGCCTTGGCAGCAGCGGCGGCGCCCACAGCGGCAGCACCGGCAGCGGCAGCAGCGCCGACCTTTTTGACGTCGACATCTTTCTTCTTGACGTTGATGTAGGGAAGCTCTTCTTTGACTTCCACTTTCGGCAGTTCGACTTCTGCCTTCTTCACATCGACTTCGGGGAGTTTCGCCTTGAGGTCCACGTCCGGAAGGTCCACTTTCGCGTCCGCGAGTTTTGCTTTCCAGTCGAAGCCCGGCAGGTCGAGGTCGACGTCTTTGTACTTACCGATGAGACCGGTGGCAGCAGCAGCGCCCACACCGATGGCCGGCCATTTCAGCTTACTGCTGAAGCCGTCCCAAAGGGAGGTCCAGGACCAGCCCTTGTCTTCCGGCAGGGTGTACACATAGGAGCCGTCGAACTTCTCCCGCATGAGGCGGGTGAAGAAGCTCATGGGAGAAGCGGCATACTTCGTGTAGTCGAAGCCGTCAGCTTCCCAGGCTTTGGTCTCGTCTTCGACCTTGGTCTTCGCAATGTTCAGACCGCCGACGACGGACCCGGGGGAAATACCGAGTTTCTTCGCGATCTCGGCGACGGAATAGCCTTCATTCCAAAGAAGGAGCTCGGTTCTCTGACGCAGGGGCAGAGCGGCCAGGACTTTCTCGGTAAGGTCTTTGACGGTGGCGAAGGTCAGGACGCCGTCCTTCTTCTCTTTCTTATAATCGGAAAGAGTGAGGAGGTTCAGGTCCTTGACTTCGGCATCGGCAAGACCGCCGACTTTGGCAGCCTGCGCAGCAGCAGTCAGATGAGCGATGCGTTTGACCCAGCCGAGGTAGTCGGTGGGGTCTTTCTGGTCCGCGAAGGTTTCCGCGACAGTGGCGAAGGTCGTCTCGAGTGCGGTCTTCGCATCGTCGTCGTTGAGGAAATACTTCTTCACGATTTCCCAGACGTCAGGAGCAGCTTCTTCGAAGAGCACCTTGTAAGAGTCGGTGTCCCCTCTCAGCGCGGCAATGACGCGACGGGCCAGAGTGAGTTTTTTCTCATCCATAGAATTCACCTCTACAATTATTTGTCAACAAACTAACTCGCCTCTTTCGCACACATACATTAGCATTTTGTTTAGTTTTCCTAAACACAAAGCGCAAAAGAGACCACTTTGACGGTATTATTATACAACAGAATTTTATCCGTGTATAAAGAAGTTTCCCGTCTGGTCGGACAAATGTCCGGGGTTTTGTAGGATTACTGCAAAATGTTTACAAAAAAAGACCCGGCTGAGGAGCCGAGTCCGCGATGTACAGTATTTTGTGTTCAAACGCCCAGCCACAGGAAGAGGCCGAGAAGCAGGGCCGCTCTCAGGACTACGAACCAGAGTTCATTGCCCTTGAGCCGGCGTTTTCCCTTTTCCGTTTTCCCGGAGACCCCACAGTGGATGTTGGTCTTCGGGCAACCCCCGGCACACCGGCCGCACTGGAAACATTCGCCCCGAACGCTGAGGGTGCCGGAGTTCGGCAGTTCAATGTCCGCCGGGCACACTTTGGTGCAGGCGCTGCATTTGTTCAGACAGTCTTTCCGGGTCCGGAAGAGGGAGAAGAAGGGAAGGGTCGGCATGAGGGAGAAGACCGCCCCCATGGGACAGAGGAATTTACAGAAAAACCGCTCCTCGAAGGCCATGCCCACCATCAAAAGGAGCAGCAGCACGAGGGCCACCACATGTTTCCCCAGGCGGAAGTTTCGGGCATGGAGCATGGAAAAGGCGTCCCAGGGGTTCCAGCCGGTGAGCTTTCCGTAAAGCCCCGTAAAGCACAGGACCACAATGGCGGTCAGCACCACATACTTGACCCCGGCCAGGGACTTGGCCGTGGTCCGGGAGAGCTGTTTGGGTTTCTTTCCGGTCTTTTTCGCGATGTACTTCTGAAGGGCAAAGAGCCAATCGCCCAGGGAACCGAAGGCACAGGCATAGCCGCAGAAGAACCGTCCGAAGAGGATGGTGTAGACGAGGAGGACCACCAGGATGGCCACAAAGGGAGTCCATTCGATGACGGCGCCGGCGCCCACCTGGGTGAAGAGGTATTTCACCCCGTTGAAGGCAGAGCTGTAAGCCGAGGGCAGGAACAGGAAAAAGAGGACCTGAATGGCCGTTCGCACCCAGGTGCGGACCTGTTTTTGCTTTTTCTTCGGGAGCTGCTCTTCAAAGTTCAGGTAGTCGGAGAAGGTCCGGTTCGGGACCGGAGCCGGAGGGGTAGCGGGGGTGACTTTTTTGAGTTCTCTTGCCATGTCAGTTCACCGCCCCTTCCAGCGCTTTGTCGACGGCATTCAAAATGCCGTTGGAGGAGAAGGTAGCTCCGCTGGCCGTGTCCACCGCCGTCGACTGGGAACTGATGACATTGGGGATGATCTTCTCCGCCATGGAATAGTAGGCCTCATCTTCCCCGCTGTGGGACAAGACCGCGACGGACGTGATGTTCCCGCCGGAGACCACGACACTGACCCGAACGGGTCCGCCGTAGCCCTGGGCCTCCCCTTCATATGTTCCGTCCTTGTAAAGGCCGGCCGGTTCCGTGGGGGTGCTGTCCCCTTCGGACCCGCTGTCCACGGTTGACGTATCGGCATTTGATAGGGCGGAAGCGACGGCCTGAGCCGCCTCTTCTTCGGCCTCCAAACGAGAGGCCGTGACCCCGTTATAGGCCAGGAGGGCCGCCACGATGACGACCAGGCTCACAAGCCTCAGCAGGAATGATTTGTTTTTCATAGGGTCACCTCTGGGCTTCTGCTGCCTGACTTAAAGCTTGTTCACAAGCTGCCACAATGGCATCGGAGGTGCAAGTCGCCCCGCTGACCGCATCTACTCCGGAGGGGTCTCCCCGGGAGGTGATCTGGCTCACGACCCCTTCCTTTTTGGAGGTGCCGTTCACCGCTTTGCGGATGTAACTGTCGTTGGAAGAACCGCCGTCCCCGGACACATCGGAAACGTCGGTGATCCGGTCCCCGGAAATGGTCACTTTGACGGTCAGGGTGTAGGGGTCGAAGTCCTCATCCCCGTCCGGGTAACAGGTCACAGAGACATAATAGTCCCCATCGGCATAACGGCTTTCCGGGACAGCGGGTTCCGAGGGCTCATTTTCCGGTTGGTCATTGGCCGGCTGAGCGGAACTGGTGGCGTCCGTCGTAGAGGTAGACTCCGAAGTCGGGTCGGTGGCCGCAGCCGTCGTCGTAGTGGTCGTGGGAGCCGTCGTGGTGGTCGTGACCCCACGGGAGGCGGCTTCGGCTTTCGCCAGTGCATCGCCCAGGGCTTCCAGGAGACCGTTGGAACTGAGGGTGGCGCCGGAGACCGTGTCCACCTTCAGGGACTGGGCCTTCAGGACGTCGTCGAGGAGGGCCTTTGCGTTGTTGAAGTAGGGCACCTCGTCCTCATAGTGTTCCAGAATGTTGATGGCGGCGATGGAACCGTCTTTCAGGGTGACCGCCAGGCGGATGATGTCGTTGCGGCCTTCCCCTTCCCCTTCATAGGTGCCGTCGGGGTAGGGGAACTGACCCGCTTTCCCGGTGGTGACCGGCTTTCGGGTCGTGGTCGTAGTGGCCTTCGTCGTGGTCGCTGCCGCCACCGCCTGTTTGGCGCTGTCGCTGACGGCCGCCTTCGACAGGGCATTGCGCACGGCGCCGATGATGCCGTTGGAACTGTAGGTCGCCCCGCTGACTACATCCACATTGGTGGTCTGGCCGCCGATGATCTTGTCAATGACCGCCTTCGCGTTGGAAAGGTAGGGCTCATTGTCCGAGGTGTTCGTCACGGCGATGGACGCGATTTTTCCGCCGGAGACCGTCACCTTGACGGTGATGGGCCCGACGAAGCCCGTGGCGGTGCCGGTGTAGGTACCGTCTTTGTAGGCCGCCGCCTCTTTGACCGTGCCGAGGGACTTTTTCGCTCCGCTGGCGGCCGCCGCAGTGGTCCTCGGCGGGTTCGTTCGGGTGATGGTGCCCCGGGGCACCGTGGTGACGGAGGTCTCCGACACGGCGTTCGCCGCAATAGCGGATGCAGATACGGCGGAGTTCACGGCACCGCGAACCGCTGTCGCGGGGGCCTGGTAGCCGGACAGGCCGGTCAGGACCAGGGTCGCCACCGCGATACAGGGCAGTAAGGGGCCGTAAGAGATGATTTTTTCAACGAGTGGTTTCTCTGCCGGTTTGGCAGTCACTTTTTTGATCATTTGATGACTTTACCATTCTTCACGGTATAGGTCTTCCCGTGGAAGGTGACCTTGCCGTTCTTCGAGAAGTCCACTTTGGAGTTCTTCACGTACCAGGTGCCGTTTTCATTGCTGAAAATGCCGGTCTCATTGAAGTGGACCTTGCCGCCGGTGGTCTTCCACCAACCGTTCTCATTCTTGTAAATGCCGTCCGCATAGAAGTTCACGCGGGAGTTCTCGACTCTCCACCAGCCGTTGACGTTTTTGAAGACGCCGGTCTCATCCCAGGTGATGAAGCCGTTGGTGGTCTTGTACCAGACGCCGTTGGAAGGCTGTTTATAAATGCTGTTGGCGCTGAAGTCGACCCGGCCGTCCTTGACTCTCCACCAGCCCTTTTCGTTCTTGGCAAAGCCGGTGTAGTTCCAGTTGACATAGCCTTTTTCCAGGTAGAACCAGCCGTTTTCATTCTTGGCAAGACCGGTGAAGTCCGTGCGGACTTTGCCGTCTTCATAGAGGGCCCAGAGTCCGTCTTCGCCCTTCACAAGGCCATTCAGAGCGGCGGCAGGTTCTTCCTGTTTGGGGTCATCCTGCTTGGGTTCTTCCTGCTTGGGATCATCTTTCTTGGGATCTTCCTGTTTCGGATCATCCTGCTTGGGATCTTCCTGTTTCGGATCTTCCTTCGGGGCCGTGTAGGTGGCCGTGGTGGTGATGGGGGCATAGTTGTCGGAGGCGACGACGACCGTGTAGGTCACGCCGTCTTCCGCCGTATTGTCTTTGGAATTGAGGTCGATCTTGTTCCCGGACAGTTCTACATCGACCGGGTCATAGTCCCCGTCGGCCGGGTCCACCACCTGGAGGGTCAGGTAAGTGTTGGCAGCGCCTCTGCCCTGGCCTTTCTTGTAGACCTTGGCGCGGGCGTTTTTGATGTCCTTCGGAAGACCTTCCACGGAGACGGTCTTCTGGTCATCGAACTGTGCGGTGACTTCGCCGGTGTAGACGGGGACGATCTCCTCATCCACCGGGACTTCATAGACGAAGTAGTTGCCTTCCTTGTCGTTCATGTAGAAGGTAAGCTTCGTGATCTTCTTGCCATCGAGGTCTTTGATGTTGGCCACTTTCCAGGCAATGGAGTTGTTGGACCAGGCATTGTAGAGGTGGACCATACCGGCATTCTTGCCGTCTTCCGCCGTGATAACCATGGCGTTCAGCTGTTTCCCGTTGATCGCTTCCGGCTGCTCATAATCGAACTGGATGTCGCCCCAGTTGGTGCCGTAGGAGACGTCGATGTCCAGTTTGTCGAGTTTCGTTACATCGCCCTTGTTCTCCGAGAAGGAAGCTTTGCCGTCCTTGACGGTCAGTTCCAGGTACTGGGCGGGCTCTGCGCCGAGGGCATAGTAGGAGTAGGAGGGCGCTTCCATAAGCGTGGCTGCACCGGTCAGGTCCGTACTGCTGGTCTGTCCTTTCCCGTTGGTGGCGACCGTCACTTTGGAGTCATCGGTGACTACGCTGCCCTTCAGGGCCTTCAGGTCGGCAAGAGAGCTGACCTTCACGGGCCAGGTGACGCCTTCCATGCGAGCGCCGTTGGCAGTACCCACTGCTTCATAGGTGCCGTCATCTTTCTTTTGGGCCGTGGCGATGGAATGGTAACCGCCGCCGGCTTTTCCGTAGTTCCCCACCTTGTTGGTGGCAGAGCTCATGGCGTCCGCATCCAGGTTACTGGTGCCGACGGAGCCGTAGAACTGCTCATAGGGGACGTTCATGAGGACATACCCGCCATCGAACAGCTTGGCGTTGAGGGTAATGGGGGCATAGTTCCCGCTGGAGACCGTGACCGTGTAAGTCTTGTCCGGGTCAGCGGCGGTGGTCAGGGCCACTTTGCCGTCGTTCACCGGGTCCTGGTTGGGCTCGGTGTCCCCGTCTGCAGGGTCAATGAAGGTGGAGGTCAGGTAGGTGGTCTTCTGGTTGCCCCGGCCGCCTTCGGTGATGGAGACGACGGCCTTCGGGTCTTTGAGGTCCGAGGGAAGGCCAGCCAGTTCCAGGGTCTTGGTGTCGAGGAACTCTGCGGTAGCGCCGTCGTTATAGACGGGCAGAAGGTCTACATCCAGGGGGTAGTCGAGAACATAGAAGTTCGCGTTGTCGGTATCGGTCAGGTAGAACCGGGCGTTGACGAGTTTCTTGCCGTCGAGGCCCTGGACTTTGTCGGTGTCCCAGGCAAGTTCCGTGCTCTTCCAGATGTTGTAAAGGTGGATAAGGCCGCCCTTCGTGCCGTCCTTCGCAGTCAGGACGACCGCATTGACCTTCTTGCCGGATACTCCGTCAAGGGTGCCGAGGTCCAGCTCTACATCGCCCCAGTGGGAGGTGTAGACCGCTTCTGCATCCAGCTTGTCCTGGGTGCGGGCTTCCCCTTTCAGGGAGGAGAAGACCGGGGCTTTCTCGTCGCCGGAGAGTTCCAGGTAATAGGCCGGTTCATCAGCCAGTACGTAATAGGAGTAGGAGGGCGCCTCCATGAGGGCGTCCGCACCGGTGCGCTCCGAAGAAGAGACGCTCCCGTGGCCGGCGGTTGCGACGGTGACCTTGGTGTCTTCCGTCACTTCTTTGCCGCCGAGGGCTTTGACCGCGTCCAGGCTCTCCGCCTTCACGGGCCAGGTGACCCCTTCCATGTGGGCACCGTTGGCGCCGCCCACGGCTTCTACAGTCCCATCTTCTTTGACGTTTGCGGTAGCCGCAGAATGGTACCCGCCGCCGGCAAAACCGGTGTTGCCGACTTTATTGGTGGCAGAGCTGACGGCATCGGTGTCGAAGTTTTTCGCATCCTCCGCACCGTAGAAGGCGTCGTAGGGGATGTTCATCATGACGTAGACGGCCTTGGAGGTCGCGTCAGAAGCGGGGGCCTCTTTTGCCGCGACCGGGGCCTCGGCGATGATGTCGGATACAGCCTGCTTCAAAGCATTGGAAGTGCAGGTCGCTCCAGAGACGACATCTGCATCTGCAGCGCCCTCTTTGGCATCTTTGCCGACTACCTGTTCAGGGATACTGGCATATGTTTTTTTGGAACGCGTTCTCCCCTTCATCGCATAATCAAAATACTTTTGGTTTTCTCCATCTTCCGGATCGGTTGCCGAAAGAGCGGTAATTTTTCCATTCTCCACGGTAACCGTAACCGTCGTATTATAGGCGGCAAATTCTTCGTCTTCGTCCGGTTGTACCGTGACGGTCTTTTTGTACGTATCGTCTCGGACCACTTCATCTCCGGAGGCAGCCATGACCGGAA
>JAFUZN010000025.1 GCA_017476565.1 Clostridia bacterium | reverse complement strand
TTGAAGCGGAAGTAAAACTGATCATGCTCCCACAGAGAGCCCGGGGTGCTGCGAACCGGGTGGAACACAAGTCAGAACAATGGGCCGCTGAGGGTGCTGTAAATGAGCAACGTGGGACCTACGTCAGTGGTCGGGAGCATGCTGGTGCTCCGCTGAGTGCACGAGGCGACTCGTGAATCAAGGTGGCAACGCGGATACCAATTATTCGTCCTTGATGGAAAGTCATTTCCGTCAAGGGCTTTTTTGTTGCCCGGGCGGTAGAAGGAGGTAAACAATGGAATTCCGACCGTCCCTTTCCGAGGTGAAGCGTATCGCGGAAAAAGGCCAGTACAAGGTGGTCCCTGTGAGCTGTGAGATCCTCGCGGACATCTGTACTCCCATCGAGGTCATGCAGAAACTGAAAAACGTCTCCAGCCACTGTTATATGCTGGAATCTGTGGAGGACCGCACGAAGTGGGGGCGATACACTTTCCTCGGGTTCGACCCGAAGCTGGAGGTCACCTGCATCGACGGACTCATGCAGGTGGGGAACCTCAAGTTCGAAACGGAGGACCCGGCATCTTACATTCGACAGATCCTTACGGACTATACGAGCCCGAAGTTCGACTTCCTGCCCTCCTTCACCGGAGGCCTCGTCGGGTACTTCTCCTACGACTTCCTCGGGTACAGTGAACCCACGACCCGCTGCAATGTGGAAGACACCGAGCAGTTCAAGGACATCGACCTCATGCTCTTCGACAAGGTCATCGCCTTTGACAACTTCCGCCAGAAGATCGTCCTCATCTGCAACATGGACCTTTCGGAACCGGAAGAGGGCTATAACAAAGCGAAGATGGAGCTTCAGCAGCTGGTCCGCCTTCTGCAGCAGGGGGAGAAAAAGCGAGAACCTGCCGGTCACCTCCTCGGCGATGTGACCCCTCTCTTCGATAAATCCCGTTACTGCGACATGGTCCGCAAGGCTCAGCACTACATCACGGAAGGGGACATCTTCCAGGTGGTGCTCTCGAACCGGCTGGAGGCACCTTTCGAGGGAAGCCTCCTTGGGACCTACCGCATTCTTCGGACTTTGAACCCGTCCCCTTACATGTTTTATTTCTCCGGGACCGACGTGGAAGTAGCCGGTGCCTCTCCGGAGACTCTGGTGAAACTGGAAGACGGTGTGCTTCACACGTTCCCCCTTGCCGGTACCCGGCCGAGAGGAAAGACGGAGGAAGAGGACCGGGCTCTCGAAGAAGACCTCCTCGCGGACGAAAAAGAACTGGCCGAGCATAACATGCTCGTGGACCTTGGCCGCAATGACCTTGGCAAAGTCTCCCGGTTCGGTTCCGTGCAGGTGGAAAAACTCCACTCCATTGAACGGTACTCCCATGTCATGCACATCGGGTCCACCGTTCGGGGAGAGATCCGGAAAGATAAAGACGCCCTCGATGCGGTGGCGGCCGTCCTGCCGGCGGGCACCCTTTCCGGGGCCCCGAAGATCAGGGCCTGCCAGATCATTGGAGAGCTGGAAAACAACAAGCGGGGCATTTACGGCGGTGCCATCGGGTACATCGACTTTACGGGAAACATGGATACCTGTATCGCGATCCGCATCGCTTACAAGAAAAACGGTAAAGTCTTCATCCGCAGCGGAGCGGGTATCGTCGCCGACTCCGTGCCGGAGAACGAGTACCAGGAGTGCCTCAACAAAGCCGCTGCGGTGGTCACGGCACTGAAACAGGCTGTGGAGGTGGATTCATGACCTTACTCATCGACAACTACGACAGCTTTTCCTATAACCTCTACCAAATGGTGGGGGAACTGGACCCGGACATCCGGGTCATCCGCAACGATGAAATGACGGTGGAAGAGATCCGCCGTCTGGCTCCCGACCGGATCATCCTGTCCCCGGGCCCCGGCCGGCCGGAGAACGCGGGTATCATCGTGGAGGCGGCAAAGACCGTCTGTAAAGAGATCCCGACCCTCGGGGTGTGTCTCGGCCACCAGGCGATCTGCCAGGCCTACGGCGCCACCGTCACTTACGCAAAGAAACTCATGCACGGCAAACAGTCCATCGCCCAGCTGAAAGAGGGGACTCCGCTTTTTGAAGGGCTCGGGGAGACGACACCGGTGGCCCGGTACCACTCTCTGGCAGTGGACGAAGGGACCTTGCCGGAGGAGCTGGAAGTCATTGCTAAAACCCCGGACGGCGAAGTCATGGCCGTCAAACATACGAGCTACCCCATTTACGGCGTGCAGTTCCACCCGGAATCCATTCTTACGCCGGAGGGGAAACAGATATTGAAAAACTTTTTGGGAAAGAAGGAAACACCATGATCGAAGAAGCCATTGTCAAGATCGTCGATAAACAGGACCTCAGCTATGACGAGGCCTATGCTGTCATGAATGAGATTATGAGCGGCGAGACCACGGCCACTCAGAACGCCGCCTTCTTAGCGGCCCTTTCCACAAAGAGCGCCAAGGCGGAGACCATCGCCGAGATCGCCGGTTGTGCCGCTGCCATGCGGGAACACGCGACCCCGGTGGAGACCGATCGGAAAGTGCTGGAGATCGTCGGTACCGGCGGCGACCGTGCCCACAGCTTCAATATTTCCACGACCTCTGCTCTCGTTGCGGCGGCCGGTGGCATCAAAGTTGCCAAGCACGGCAACCGGGCAGCTTCTTCCAAGAGCGGCACGGCCGATGTCCAGGAAGCCCTCGGCATCAACATCGACCAGGACCCGGAAAAATGCCGGGAACTGCTGGACGAAGTGGGCCTTTGCTTCTTCTTTGCTCAGAAGTACCACAGCTCCATGAAGTATGTGGGACCCATCCGAAAAGAACTGGGAATCCGTACGGTCTTTAATATTCTGGGGCCCCTCACCAACCCGGCAAAACCCTCCTATATGGTCCTCGGCGTCTATGACGAGTACCTGGTCCAGCCTCTGGCACAGGTCCTTGCGACCCTTGGGGTCGAGCGGGGCATGGTGGTCTACGGCAAAGACCGTATGGATGAGATCTCTGCCAGCTCCGAAACGGCGGTGGCCGAGATCAACAACGGCTGGTACAAGACCTATTCGATCCGGCCGGAAGACTTCGGCCTGACCCGGGGCACTAAAGAGGAACTGGTGGGCGGCACTGCAGAAGAAAATGCCACCATCACCAGAGACATCCTCTCCGGGAAAGAGCAGGGCACCCGCCGCAATGCGGTCCTTATGAATGCCGGTGCCTGCTTCTATGTGGCCGGGGTCACCGAGACCCTTGCCGAAGGAGTACAGAAGGCGGCAGAAGTCATCGACTCCGGTGCAGCCCTGAAGACCCTGGAAGCCTATATTGCGGCATCGAACCGCTGAGGAGACCCCATGGCCAATATTTTAGACGAGCTCGCGATGTACGCCAAAATGCGCGTCGTCGAAGCAAAACAGCGGGAACCGCTGGACGTGGTCCGCGCCCGGGCAGAAGCGAGGGAGAACCCGAACTTTGCCTTTGAAAAGGCTCTGCAAAAGCCGGACCTTGCCTTCATCTGTGAGTGCAAAAAAGCCTCCCCTTCAAAGGGGCTCATCGCTCCGGAATTTCCCTATCTGCAGATCGCGAAGGAGTATGAGGCGGCGGGAGCCGACTGCATTTCCGTCCTGACGGAGCCGAAATGGTTCCTTGGGTCGAAGGAGTACCTCAGTGAGATCAGCGAAGCGGTGAACATCCCCTGCCTTCGGAAGGACTTTACGGTGGACGAGTACATGATCTGGTCTGCCAAAGCCCGGGGGGCCTCTGCGGTCCTCCTCATCTGTGCCATTCTCGACGATGCCCGCCTTCGGGCTTTTCGGGAACTGGCGGACGAGCTGGGGCTCAGTGCTCTTGTGGAAGCCCACGATGAAGAGGAAGTGGAGCGGGCCCTGAAAGCCGGCGCCCGGGTCATCGGGGTCAACAACCGAAACCTCAAAGACTTCACGGTAGACACTGAGAACAGCCGACGGCTCCGGACCCTTATTCCGGGGGACGTCGTCTATGTCTCCGAGAGCGGTGTGCAGACCGCGGAAGATGTTCGGCTGCTCCGGGAAATCGGCGCCGACGCAGTCCTCATCGGGGAGACCCTCATGAGGGCAGCGGACAAGAAGGCGAAGCTTGCAGAACTGCGAGGGGACGTATGAGTGCGAAAGTCAAACTTTGCGGCATGACCCGTCCGGAAGATATTCTGGTGGCGAGGAAACTGAACCCCGACTACGTGGGTTTCGTCTTCTGGCCAAAGAGCAAGCGGTTCCTGACCCGGGAACAGGGAAAAGAACTTCGGGAGATGCTGCCCTCAGACATTCCTGCAGTAGGCGTCTTCGTCGATGAGGACCCGGAAGTCATCCTCTCTCTGATGGGAGCGGGCGTCATCCAGGTGGTCCAGCTCCACGGCCACGAGACGGAGGAGACTCTGAACTGGCTGAGAGTGCGGACCGATGTGCCTCTTTGGAAAGCCTTCAAAGTCCGGAGCCCGGAAGACGTGGCGGCCGCCAATGAAAGTTCGGCGGACCTCGTGCTCCTGGACAACGGCTACGGCACCGGGAAGCCCTTTGACTGGTCCCTCATGGAGGGCATTCGAAGACCTTTCCTGCTGGCCGGCGGACTGACTCCGGAAAACGCAGAGGAGGCCATTGAGCGGTTCCACCCCTATGGGCTCGATGTCAGTTCCGGCATTGAGACGGACGGCCTCAAAGACCCCAAAAAAATGACAGAATTTGTCCGCCGGGTGCGGCGGTTCATAATACAGGAGGAAACCACATGACCAACCCAAGCGGCCGGTTCGGCGTGCACGGCGGACAGTATGTCCCCGAGACCCTCATGAACGCATTGCTGGAACTGGAAGAGGCCTACAACTACTATAAGAACGACCCGGAGTTCAACGCAGAACTTCAGGAACTCTTCAACGAATATGCGAATCGCCCTTCGAACCTGTACTTCGCAGAGAAGATGACGAAGGACCTGGGTGGAGCGAAAGTCTACCTCAAACGGGAGGACCTCAACCACACCGGTGCCCACAAGGTGAATAACGTCCTCGGGCAGGCCCTTCTTGCCAAAAAGATGGGGAAGACCCGGCTCATTGCGGAGACCGGAGCGGGCCAGCACGACGTGGCTACCGCCACAGCGGCTGCCCTTATGGACATGGAGTGTGTCGTCTTCATGGGAGAAGAGGACACGAAACGTCAGGCCCTGAACGTCTACCGCATGAAACTCCTCGGCTCCGAAGTGGTGCCCGTCACCAGTGGTACTGCTACCCTGAAGGACGCGGTCTCGGAAGCTATGCGGGAGTGGACGAAACGCATCGATGACACCCACTACTGCCTCGGCTCTGTCATGGGGCCCCACCCGCTCCAGACAATTGTGCGGGACTTCCAGGCAGTTATTTCGAAAGAATCCAGAGAGCAGATCCTGCAAAAAGAAGGCAAGCTGCCGGATGCGGTCCTTGCCTGTGTGGGCGGCGGCTCCAACGCCATCGGCTCCTTCTACCACTTCATCCCGGACGAGGGCGTTCAGCTCATCGGCTGTGAAGCCGCCGGTCGGGGCGTGGACACCTGGGAG
>JAFUZN010000024.1 GCA_017476565.1 Clostridia bacterium | reverse complement strand
AGTGAGGTCGTACCCCAGGTAAGACTGGATCCCGAAGGTCTCGAAGTTCCGGACCACTTCCTGGTTGATGGCAGCGGCGCCGATAATGAACAGGCGCAGGCGGCCGCCCAGGTTTTTCAGGACCAGGCTGAAGACTTTCCGGGAAAGGTCGATCCCGAGCTTGTCGCCGGTGAAGTTGACCAGTTTGCCGCCGTATTTGAACAGCAGCTGTCCGGGTTTGGATTCCTGCAAAGTTGCCACGATTTTGTCGTGCATTTTCTCGACCAGCAGCGGGACCGTGAAGATGACGGTGGGTTTGACTTCCTGCATATCCCGCGTCAGACGCAAAAGGCTCGTCGGGAACGCATTACAGCAGCCGTTATAAACCGGTGCCAGGAAGCCGAGGGAGCACTCAAAAGTATGGTGCATCGGCAAAACGGCAAACATCTGGTCTCCGGGACCAATGTCCGCAATACTGGAATTCGACATGACGACGAAGCAGATGTTCCGCTGGGAGAGCATGACGCCCTTGGCCCGGCCCGAAGTCCCGGAAGTGTAGATGAGGACACTCATGGCCTCCGGGTCAATGGGAGAAATGAGGTAGTCGAAGTAGTCCTGAGCGCCGGACTCTTTTAACACTCTCCCCTCTTCAAAGAGCGCCTCGTAAGACCAGGCGTCTCCTTTCGGAGCCGGTTCGTTCATGATGACGAGTTGGATCTCTTCCGGCAGTTCCCCGAGGTGTGCAGAGAACTTCCGGTACAGTTTTTTATCGATGATGAGCAGAGAAGACTCCGACTCTTCCAAAATCGTCTTCACATCTTCAAAGGGCAGTTCCTTGTCCACGGGGACCAGGACTCCGAGGCCGCAGGTGACGGCGAAGTAGGTGACCGCCCAGTTATAAGAGTTGGGTCCCATAAGGGCGATGTGCTTGTTATGGTAGCCCCTTGCCCAGAGTGCCGTGCCGAGGGAGCGCACGTCCTCCCGGTACTTCGTATAGTTGATCGACGTGTAAGAGCCGTCTTTGTTGCGCAGTTTGAACGCGGGTTCATTGGCATAGAGAGTAGCACTCTGGTCGAGCATATCCCGAAAGTCGGTGATATGACGGACCCGGTAAAGAGACTGTGAGGATTTCATAAGCTTTCTCCTGTTTTAGTGATAAGGATTGGCGCTGTCGGGGTCAGTAGGGTCCCAGCCCCGCTTTTCATTGGTGTCACTGGTGTCGATGCGGATGGGTGCAGGCTTTGCCAGGGGTTCTGCCGCAGAAGAGGAATAGATGCGGACCACCGTCCCGAGGGAAATGTTGTCATAGATCCACTTGACATCCTGCACACAGAGGCGGACACAGCCGGCAGAGGCGTTGTTCCCCAGTTTATTGTATTCCGGCCACTCGAGGTTCGAGGGGTCCTGAGTATAGTAAGGCACCGAATGGAACCAGTAGTGCTCTTTGAACTTCGTACAGTACTGGCCGTAAGTCCCGTCGATCAGGTAGAGCCACCGCTGTTTTGTAAGGGTCGTGTACTGACCGGAGGGAGTCTCATGTCCGCTTCTCCCGCAGGAACAGGCCATGGCCTTGACGGGCACCGTATAGTTCCCGTCGGCTCCCTTGGAATAGACGATCACGATGTTCTGACTCGTGTTGACGGCAATGGCGTAGGGGTGGGCGGCTTTATAGTCCCCGGAGACCTGAAAGAGTCCGCCGGAAGCAGCGGCCTGGGTCGTATCCGGTTTCGAGGTCGCCTGGCCCTTCGGGGCATCGGTGGCCTCTCTGACACCGGAGGTGGGAGCAGTGACCGAGGAGGAAGCTGTGGTGCTCGAAGAAGAGGCCTTGCTGTTTTCCTCCAGAAGGTCAGCTTTCGTCCCCTTCTTTTCTTCCGCCACCGTGACAGCCACGCTGTCCGTTTTATCTTTCCGGTGACAGCCGGCAAAACCGAAGAGCATGCCGGTGGCCATGAGGACGGCTAGAAGGGCGACAACCAGCCGAGTAGTTCTCTTCATATTACGCGTCCTCCCCTTTCAGTCGCTCGACCATCTGTTTGGCTTCTTTGTAGATGTCTCCGCAGCCGAGGGTGATGATCAGGTCCCCTTCCACCGCGTGGTCGAGGACGTAGTCCACTACATCGGAGCGGTTTTCGAACCAGACACTGCCCGGGACTTTCTCTGCCAGCTGAGAGGTGTACACATCATAGGTGTTCCGCTCTCTCGAGCCCATGATCTCCGTCATGACCGTGTGGTCCGGGATCTTCAGGGCTTCGGCAAAGTCGTCCATGAGCATATAGGTGCGGGAGTAGGTAAAGGGCTGGAAGACTGCCCAGACTTCATGATACCCCATGGACATGACCGCTTCGAGGGTCACCGTCAGTTCGGTGGGGTGGTGGGCGTAGTCGTCTGCCACCGTGATGCCTTTATACTCTCCCAGGACTTCGAACCGTCTTCCCGCTCCCTTGAAGTGGGCGATGTACTCTTCAATGTCCGAAGGCGCCACGCCGTTCCAGAGAGCCGCTGCAATGACCCCGAGGGCGTTGAGGACATTGTGTTTGCCCGGGACGCCGAGGGCCACATGACAGACCCGTTTCCCGGCGTGCATGACATCGAATTCGGGGAAAGCACCCCGGTTATAAGTGATGTTCTCCGCATAGTAGTCCCGCTCCGGAGAGAGCCCGAAGGTCAGGAAGGTCTGGTCGGAACGCTGTTCCGCGTTTTCGACGGCCTTGAGGGTGTTTTCATCGTCTCCGTTATAGACGATGAGGCTGGAAGTCATATTGATGAAAGTCGTGTAGGACTTGATCATGTTCTCCATGGTCTTGAAGTATTCCATGTGGTCGTCATCCACATTGAGAAGAATGGTGGTGTCGGGAGACAGGGTCAGGAAGTGGTCCTGGAACTCGCAGGCCTCCGCCACCATATAAGGGGTATTCCCCGCCCGACCGTGGCTGTCGATGAGGGGCAGCCGCCCGCCCACGACAAGGGTCGGGTCCTTTCCCGCTTCGATCATGACCTGGGACAACATGGCGGTAGTCGTGGTCTTCCCGTGGGTACCGCAGATGCAGATGCAGTCGTCATACATACGGGAGATCGCCCCGAAGAGGTCTGCCCGCTCGAAGCATGGGATACCGGAGGCTTTTGCCGCCACCAGTTCCGGGTTATCGGCGAGAATCGCCACGGTATAAACAATGATGTCCGGCTTGCAGAGCGCAATGTTCTCTGCCTTCTGACCGAGGATGATCTCGGCACCGAGGCTGCGGAGTTTCTCGATATTGTCCCCGGGGTTGTTGTCGGAACCGGTCATCCGGTACCCGTTGGCAATGAGGATCTCTGCCAGAGGGGTCATGCCGGAACCGCCGATCCCGATGAAATGGACTCGTTTAGCGGATTTCAAAATATCGTCGATCTTCAAAATAGGTTCCTCCGAAAATTTGCTAGAATTCCAGTTTTTAATTATAGCATCGCCTTTTATATTAATAAAGAATAAAAGACTCTCATCTGTCCGTTAAATGGCATATCAGCCGGAAAGTTTTTATGTTAGAATGAACGGGATACAAAGACAGGAGAATGCTATGCTGAACTTAGTGACCGGCCGGTCCGGCTCCGGCAAAACTGAATATGTCCGAAAGGTCCTCGGGACTCTGGCCGAAGAGGGGCAGAACAAGCTCCTGCTCATCGTGCCGGAGCAGTATTCCTATGACTCGGAGCGAGCCATGCTCGAGACCTTCGGCAACCGCATCGCCCAAAACGTCGAAGTTGTCAGTTTCTCAAGACTGGCTGACTATGTGTTCCGCACCACCGGAGGCAATGCAGGCCTCGTCGCCGACGACGGCACCAAACTCATCCTCATGCTGAAGGCCATCCGCGGGGTTTCGGACCGACTGGAATTCTACCAAAACTACCGGGATGACGTCCGGCTCGCCAAGGAGCTCCTGGCGGTCTTCCGGGAGGTGCGGCAGTCCGGTGCAGCCCTGCTCAAACTGCAGGAGGCCTCCGAAAACGTCGAGAGTTCGATCCTGTCGAAAAAGCTGAAAGACCTCTCCCTCATCTTCGAGATGTACGATGCCCTCTTCCGGCGGCGCTATGCCGACGAAGACCTGCAGATCGAAAAACTCTGCCGTGTCCTCGATGAAACACAGTTCCTCCGGGGCTACACCCTTGCCATCGACGGGTTCAAAAGCTTCACCGGACAGGAGCTGCAGCTCCTCGGGCGCATTTTAGAGCAGGCGGAAAACGTCTATGTGACCCTTTGCACACCGGGCCCCTCCCCCTCCATGGTCTTCGCCTCCGTAGAAGAGACGAAACGGCGGCTGAAGAACATGGCCAGAGAGCGGAATGTCCGGGTCTTCGAGTCGGACCCCGGGAAGACCGGAGTCAGGACCAGTCGCCGCTATACCGCCCCGGAGCTGGCTTTCCTGGAAGAAAACCTCTTTGACCCCCGGGCCTCCGTCTATGAGGGCAACGGAAATGGCCTCACCCTCTGTGAGAGTCAAAATATTTTTGACGAATGTGAATACATTGCGGCCACCATTCGAAAACTCCTCCGGGAGGAACACTTCCGGGCCCGGGACATCACCGTCGTTGTCCGCCGGGAAGAGGAGTACCGCAAAGAGATGGAAGCGGCCTTCCGCCGCTATGATCTGCCCTTTTTCGACGATGTCCGGCAGCCGGTGGAAAACCAGCCCCTCGTGGTCCTTTGTCAGTCGGTCCTCGGGCTCCTGTCCCGGGGCTTTACCTCCGAGAACCTGCTCCAGTACCTGAAGACCGGACTCGCCGGCGTCAGCGCCTTCGACACCGCCGAGCTGGAAAACTACGTCTTCCTCTGGGACATCAAGGGCCACAGTTGGCAGGAGCCCTTCTCCTGGAACCCCTTCGGACTCGATACAAACTTTGTGAAAGACGCCGAGGTCGAAGAGGCCCTGGGTCTTCTGAACCATACCCGTGCCCGGGTCATCGGTCCCCTTGTGAACCTGCGAAAGGAAGTCAGGGAAGCGAGTTTCCGGGGCATCGGAGAAGCCCTTTACCGGTTTCTGATCCGCACAAAGGTCCCGGAACATCTGAAAGAATACGCCATCACCCTGGACAAAGCCGGGTTTTCGGACCTGGCCGGAGAACAGGACCGGGTCTGGGATGCCGTCATCTCCGTCATCGATCGGCTCACCGCCGTCTACGGAGACGAGCGCCCGGAAAGCATTCAGGTCTATGCGGACCTCTTCAGCGCCATCCTCTCCATGACGGACCTTGGGAACATTCCACGGGGCCTCGATGCCATCACCCTTTCTGCGGCCGACCGGGTCAGGCTCTCTTCCCCGAGGGCCGTCTTCGTCGCAGGGCTGGAAGAAGGGGTGTTCCCCGCAGTCATCGGAAATGCGGGGCTCTTCACCCTCCATGAACGCTCCGCCCTGCGGGAACAGGGCCTGGAGCTCTCTTTCCCGGAAGAACTTCGCGCCAGTGAAGAGCGGTACATCGCCTACTCCGCGGTGGCGGCTCCCCGGGAACAACTGTACCTCAGCTGGCACCGGCTCGGCATGTCCGGCGACAGTTATATGCCTTCGGAACTCTTTACCGCAGTGGAAAAGCTCTTTACGGT
>JAFUZN010000023.1 GCA_017476565.1 Clostridia bacterium | reverse complement strand
GTGGTCTCTGCGGACATTTTCGTCAACAAGGTCCTCCTGGCTGCCAAGGCGATGGGCCTCGAACGGGTCATCACCTTCTCTTTGGAAGACGATTTACCTTTCTTCAAAAAGCTCGGCAACCGCTTTGGAAGCAAGGACGGAGTGGACGGCAGCTACCTGCAGGACCCCATGGTCCTTACCTGGGACCGCTTCCTCCGGGCAGCTCCCAAAGCCACCGAAGTGGTCTATACCAAAGACCCTGGGACCCCGGCGCTGCTGGCCCATACGGGCGGCACCACCGGTTTTCCGAAGTCGGTCCTTCTGAGCGATAATGCCCTCAATTCGGTGGCGTTCCAATACCATATGATTTTCCACCCGGCACCGGACTCCGTGTTCCTGAACCTGGTGGTCCCCTTCATTGTCTACGGTTCTCTGATCAACCTTCATGTGCCTCTGTCGCTTCGCTGCTGTGTGGCGCTGGTGCCGAACTTCGACCCGGAAGACTGGCCGGAGTACTTCAACCGTTACCGACCCAACTATATTACCGCCATTCCGGCATACTATGCCCCCATGCTCCACAACCCCCGCATGCGGAACGTCAACCTTGAAAACCTCAAGGTCATTGCCGCCGGTGGAGAGGGCATTGGTAATTCTCTGGAGACCGATATCAACAAATTCCTGAAAGCCCATGGCTGTAAAGTGAAACTCACCAAGGGCTACGGTATGACCGAACTCTCTGCCACCGCCGTCACCTGTTTTGGGAAGGTCAATGCCCTCGGCTCGGTCGGCATTCCGCTGCCCCAGAACAAGCTTCTCATTTATAATAATGAGACGGAACTTGAGTGCAAGTACAATGAAATCGGGGAAGTGTGCCTGCAGAGTCCCGGTCAAATGATCGGGTATATGAACGATGAGAAGGAACTGCAAAATATCCTTCGAACCCACCAGGATGGCTCTGTCTGGCTTCACACCGGGGACCTTGGGTACATGAATCGCAAGGGGATGCTCCACATTGTGGGACGCATTAAACGTGTTGTTCTGACCCAGTATAAAGGGGTCGCTTACCGGGTTTACCCGAATGTCGTGGAAGACATTTTACTGGAACACCCGGCGGTCCAGAGCGTCTGTGTCGTTCGCCTCTCCGATGACCCGAGGGGGAGGACCAAAGCCTACGTAGCCCTTCATGACCATAACCGGGTCAACGAAGCGGAACTCGAGAAAGAACTGCGCAGTTACTGCGATTCCGAGATGGCCGACTACATGAAACCTTACCTTTATGAGTTCCGGGGCTCGCTGCCCATGACTCCGGCGGGGAAGGTGGACTATAAACTTTTGGAGGCTCAAACGGAAGGCCTCGGGTGAAGTCACGACTTCTACATCTGCTATTCATAAAAAATACACAAAAATATACAAGAAAGCAGTCTGTAAAGGCTGCTTTTTCGTTATATTGCCAGTTTGCTTTTTATTATAAATGTGTTAATATTTTAGTCACAAAGTAACTCACATATAAGCTTTGGACTATTTGTATGTATTTTGAACCTTTCAGGAGGCTGCAATTATGAGTGAATTCGTTAAGACCGGTTACCCCAGCATCGACAAACCCTGGGACCGTTATTTCAGCGCCATCGACGGTGGCAACAAGGTGGAAGTTCCCACGGAAACCATTTTCAACTACCTGAAGAAGTGCAATGCTGACAACTATGACGGCTATGCTCTTGACTTCTTTGGCCATAAAATCACTTATTCCGAACTCTTCGACCGAGTCGAAAAGGTTGCCGTTTCCATGCGGGAACTGGGTGTGGAAGAGGACGAGATCATCTCCGTCATCACGGTCAATGCGGTGGAAGCTTACGAGCTTCTCTACGGCAGCAACCGTGCCGGTGTGGTCTTCGACTTCATTTCCTGCCTTGCCGACCACAAAGCTCTGGTCCATTATTTTGAAGACAACCAGTCAAAGAAAGTCTTCGTTCTGGACCTCTTCGCGGAGAAAGTCCTGAAGGCTGCCAAAGAGGCCGGCTATGTCGATAAGGTCATCGTTTTCGACCTGGCCGATGAAATGCCCGCCATCACCCGTATGGGCTACAAGCTCAAGACCCGGAAGCAGGACAAGTCCTTCTACAATGACCCCCTGGTCATGAAGTACAAAGACTTTAAAGCCCTTTCGGACGGCAAACCGAACCTCGACTTCGAAAAAGACCCCGCCAAACCGGCTGCCCTCGCTCATACCGGCGGTACCACCGGTTTCCCGAAGGCCGTTCTTCTGAAAGACGTCTCCTTCAACGGTGTCGCTTGTGTCTATAACCACTACCAGCCCCTTCACGAGGGTCTCTCTTACTGCATCAACACCGTGCCGCCCATCGTCGTGTACGGTTACTCCGTCGGCATGCACATGCCCATGTGCTGCAAAGCCACCCAGGCCATCATGCCGAAGTTCGAGCCGGAAAAATGGCCCGAGTTCTTCAAGAAGTATAAACCGGCGTACATCGTTGCCGTTCCTGCTTTCCTCATTCCCATGCTGGAAAACCCGAAAATGGAAGGCATCGACATGTCCGACCTGACCATCCTCGGTGTCGGCGGCGACGGCTGCACCAACGCTTTTGAAGCGGACGTCAACAACTTCATCCAGGCCCACGGCTGCAAGACCGAAGTGGTCAAGGGTTACGGTATGACGGAAGTCGGGGCTTCTGCCTGCACCACATACCCCTCCGGTTACGCTCAGGGCGATGTACCGGTCAATGCCATCGGTTCCGTCGGTTTCCCGCACCCGGTCAATGAGTTCGTCATTTGGGACAATGAGAACAACTGTGAGTGCAAGTACGATGAGATTGGTGAGATCTGCATGCACTGCTCCACCGAAATGCTCGCTTACAAAGACCAGCCGGAAGAGACGGCCAACATCCATAAGACTCACCCGGACGGCAAAGAGTGGATCCACACCGGAGACCTCGGTTACTTCAATGAAGACGGTCTTCTGTTCATCTCCGGCCGCATGAAACGGATCATCCTCACTTACCAGGATGACATTGGCTACAAAGTGTTCCCGGTCGTTCCGGAAGAGGCCCTGGGCATGCACCCCGCCATTCAGAACGTCTGTGTCGTCGCCATGAACAACGACAAGGACAACCGTCTGAAGGCCTTTGTCTCCCTGAAGGAAGACAACACTCTGGACGAAGCCACCGTTGAGAAAGAGCTGAGAGAGCTTGCTTCCAACGAACTCAACGGCTACGAGTGCCCGTACCTCTACGAGTTCCGTGCCAACCTGCCGCTGACTCCTGCCGGCAAGGTCGACTACAAGACTCTGGAAAAGCAGGCATAACTGTATAAACACACAATGAATGGGACTCCTCGCACATTGTTGCGGGGAGTCTTCTTAACATTTGCTTTTTTACTCTTAAGTATTTATAATATTTGCAGTTTCAAACCACCTAAGACAAAGCGAAAGGAATGGTTTCATGGCTTCTCACAGACCCAAACTGTCGACGAAGGCAAAGGTCATCACTGCCCTCATTTATATATTGGCATTGGCGTTATTAGTGGCGGTCATCTACCTGAACCTCAACCCTTCCGGGAAAGACCCTATGGACTTGCTGGAGGACACACTTCATCAGGACAAGACGGTTTCCACCACCGTAGAAGTGCCTTACAATGCTGAGGGCTCTGACAAGTATGCGAACATTGAGCCCATTTATTCCATTTCCGATATTACCCTGAGAGAAGGGGCGGACGGGTCGCTGACGGCTTATAAAGACGGCGTAGTTGCCGATAGTTATACCGGCGTTGCCAAAAAGGAAGAGGGCGTCTGGTACTTTGTACGGGACGGTAAGGTCGATTCCAATTACAACGGTATTGCTGCCAATGAAAAAGGAAACTGGTACATCGCGGACGGGAAGGTGGACTTCACTTATACCGGAACGTTCCAGGTCAATAACGACGAATACAACATTGTCGGAGGAAAAGTAGTAGAAGAATGAACACTTCTCGAACCCAAAAGAAACTGACGACCCTGGTCCTGACCCTGGCGCTGCTCTTCAGCGTGGTCGGGCTGGGGCTTTATTCGGCTCAGGCGGAAGAGGAAACCTATGCTTCCTCGGAACTGACTGTCAAACGGGGCCCGGACGGCCTTTGGTACTCCTACCTTGCAGACCCGGCATCTGACACTCAGTCCCTGACGGCAGACTCCTTCGATGACATGGTCCTTTACACCGGGGTCGCCAAGAACAGCAAAGGCTGGTGGCGGGTAGAAGCCGGCCGGGTGAACTTCAAAGCCAACGGCGTTTATAAAAACGACAGAGGCTATTGGCTCGTCAAAAACGGTAAGGTCGATTTCACTTATGCAGGCTTTCTCTCGCTGAACAGTAAAGTGGACCCCATTGACGGCTCACCCATTTATTCCGATGAGCGGGGGACACCCCTCGACCGGCCGAAGGCTTCGGAAGGCACCAATGCCACCGCAATCAGCGGCAAGAAAAGCTTTTGGTACCTGGAAGGCGGTAAAGTCCAGGTGGGGTACACCGGTGCGAAAAAGACCTTCCTCAATGGGGAAAAGGCCTGGTGGAGAGTGGTCAGCGGTCGTGCCGACACCTCCTTCAAAGGGGTCGCCAAGAATGAGTACGGCTGGTACTACTTCGATAACGGAAAAGTGAACTTCGACTACACCGGTGTTGCGAAGAATGACAAAGGCTGGTGGCGAGTCGAAAACGGCAAAGTCAATTTTGCCTATAACGGCATTGCGTCCAACGAGTACGGTTCCTGGTACATTGTGAATGGGAAGGTGGACTTCTCTTACAGCGGAGCCATCAGCCTCGATGACACCATGTACCTCATTGAGGGGGGCAAAGTGGTCGGGAAGCAGAAGCTGTCCATTTCCGCACTACCTACGGTGCGGCCGACGGTCAAGTTCCACTATTACGGCGCCGAACTCAGCTGGAACAAGGTGACTGTGAACGGGAAGAATGTGGACGGCTACGAAGTTTACGTCAAGAATAACCCCTCTGCCAAGTGGTCTAAGGTGGCAACAGTCGACGCTTATACGACAAGCTTCACCCATGATCTTGGCAACCAGTTCGACCCCTCTCAGAACCCGCGACTTTACGACATTCGGGCCATCCGGAAGAACTCCTATGGCATCACCATTGCCACCTCTCCGGAGAACAAGCAGACTCCCGAAAACAACTATGTGGGCGGTGCCTTCTACCTGGCGCCTCCCAGCATTGTTACCGTGACCACCAACGGTGCCAACCGTACGGTCCGCTTCAAGAAAGTCCCCTATGCGATGTACTACCTCGTCTATTACGGGAAGTCCAACGGGGAAGACATCAGCTGGACGAAGGTGGCTTCTGTGCGGGCACAGAAGAGCGGCTCCGGCTCTCTGTCCGATGCCAAGACCGGTTTTGTCAAAGGCAACCAGGACATTACCATTCCGAACTATGCAGGGTTTGACTATGTGACCGTAAAGGCCACTTACTCGGAACGTGCCGGGAACGGCTACCAGACCCTCACTCTAAACAGCTACTATGATGCCGGCTTCCGGCTGGACCAGAAGAAACTCGCCGGGAAGAAAGTCCTGTTCCTTGGGGACTCCCTCATCTGTGGGACGCCTTACGGGCCGACGACCCAGGACTATACCATTCCCACTCGGGTGGCCCAGCAGACCGGTGCTACGGTTTACAATGCCGCTGTGGGCGGTGCGACCCTCGTTTCCGACTACCCGCGGATCATCAATAACAGTGTGCTCCACAACCAGAACCAGCCCATTTCTGCCGGTTCTTACGACTCCATCAAAGACGGCAGCTGGAAGGACATCCGCAGTCTTGCCGACTTTGACCTGGTGGTGCTGGAGGGCGGCCCCAACGACTACTTCTGTCACACGACCCTCGGGACCCCGGAGTCCACTAACGTTAAAGAGTTCTATGGGGCTCTCAACAAGCATATGAGCCTCTTCAAAGAGGCAAGCAAGAAACGGGTGGCCCAGGGGAAAGCACCCTTGCAGGTGGTGCTCATGGATATCCTTTACAGCCCGGAAGGGGACAAGGTCAATTACCGGGGACTTTATTACAAGGACTACATGGCCGCCATCAAGACCATTTACGAAAAGTATGAAGACGACGAGGACATTGACGTCTACTACTACACCGGGCTCACTTCGGTCCACAACAAAAACAACTACAAGTACTGGACCGTGGACGGGACCCACCCGACGGCATACCGGTACGGGCAGCTGGGCAACCACATGGCCCGCTTCTTAAACGGGCTCGAGCCGAAGGAACGCTCCGTAGTCGTGACCGTCGTCCCGGAACCGGAGACCACTGTTCCGGTCGAAACTACTACGGTTGAGGCGGAGGAACCGACTACAACCGTTGAATGAAACAAACTTCAAAAAGTGTCTCGCCTACTTGACGAGACACTTTTTTCCACTACAATAGAATTACCATCGTTTTTAATGGAGGCAATACCATGGCGAGAAACCATACCCCCCGGGGAGACTACTACCGGGAACGGGCGAACCGGGAAGCGGAAGACGAGTTCTTCGATGCACCGGCGGAGTACCGTAATAACTTTGAAAATACCCAGGCGGAAGCCCGGAAGAATAAGGAGGCTGCGGTTTTTGACCGGGAAGAGCGGCGTTCCGGCAGAGGAGCGGTCGTTGCCATCGTCCTTGTAGGCCTTGTGGCCATTTTGGCGGTCCTTCTGGCAGCTTACTACATGCTCATGAACCAGGGCAAGGTCCCGGAAGTCGGGCCCCTGACCACCACTACCACGACAGCCGTCACCACGGAGGTCTCTTCCTTAGACACCCTGGAAGACGGGACTCTGCCCGGAGAAGACGCGAACATCGTCATCAACGGGACGACGGTCAGAAATACGTCGAATGCCGGCGGCGGAAGCGCCCGCCTGACGACAGTGACGGCGTCCAATACGAATGCCTATGTCAATTCCGGCATGACCGCAGCCCAGGTCCAGTCTATGGTAAATCGCCAGGCGGCTGGAAGAGGGAACGTTCTCATTTGGGATAACATTGTGGAGGACGATTCCGACCTCAACCAGTATAACTACACCTACCAGGCAGCCTACTACCGGGTGACCTCGGAGAAGGAAGATATCCACGCCATTCAGAAGAATACGGTGTACATTTTCCTGACGGCCACTAACAAGGACCCCTCTCAGGAGGAGAAAGGCATGCTGGTCCTTCACGGGGAAAACGTCTATAAGCAAAATGGGAATTTAGTCGCCGAGTACATGGAAGGGGAAATGGACCGCTACAGCGATGCATCGAGTTTCATTTCCAGCTACATGGCAGGGAAGAGCGGCTTTACGAAAGTCAGTTAAAAGGGAGAGAAAAGAGATATGGCAGAATTCAATTGTCAATGTGGGAAAGTCCTGGAAAACAGCAAGACGGGAGACAGCATTTTTGTGATTTTGGAGCAGGAGGTTCTGGCGGCTTGCCAGCAGAACCCGAACCTGACTCTCGACGACTTCCTCGCCAACTGGAGACGCTGGGCCATGCGGGAGAACATCAATGTGGTCTACTGGAAGTGCCCGGACTGCGGGAAAGTCTATGAAGCCGAGCCCCGGCCGGACGGACAGGTCTTCCGCACCTTCGAGCGCACCGAACGGGCCGACGAAGTGGACCTGCGGGCCCTCGCCGAGTGGGACAAGGTCTATGTGATCGATTCCAAGTTCCTGAACGAAACGGAAGAAGACGAAGGCCTCCACTTACTCTTCGACTCCGTCTACATTACCCGCTGGAAGTACGACTACTTCCTCGACCCCGACGAGAAGATGCTCCTGGCCATTGAAGCCGGCACCAACATGAGCGCCTTCTTCTACGAAGACGTCGACAAGAAATAAAAATGAAAGGGGACGCTCAAGCGCCCCCTTTGTTTTGACTTTATAGTGGCTTCTGCCAACGGTCTTTATCTTTGGCGTTTTAGTGTTCTGTTTTAGCTTTTCCACTGACTCTAACGGGGAGGAGAAAAGTTTGCCACGGCGTGAAGGGGGGAGCGCTGCAATGCTTTATAAGCACGCGGGGGCTCGGCTTTACAAACGCAGTTGGCGCTGCTAGGACCAAAGGGACGAAGCAACGCTTAGTGCGTTGTATGCGTAGCTGGCAAGCGACGGGGCAACTTTTCGACGGAACCCATTGAAAAGCTAAAACAGTGGAAAAGTCAAAACGTAATCAATACACCTATGGAGAGTTATATGAAGAAATTATTTGCAATCCTCATTTCATTAGTCATGATCATTGCCTGTGTGCCGATGGCTTTTGCCAGGGCGCCGAAGTCCGCTCTGGACTTCGTGGAAGAAGCGCGGGCCATGATGGACGAGAGTAAGATGACTCGGGTTCGGGAAGAGGCATCTTACAGGCTGAATGACCCTTACCAGACGGGCCGTATTCTGGTGCTGCCCGGCAAGACTCTGGACGGGAAGTTCCGGAAGGCGGCGGAAGACTGTGCCAGCTTCCGCGGGCTGTACCTTTTACAGTATGGTACGGAGAAGGCTACGAAAGCGGCCTACAAGGCTCTGGAAGCGACTTATGGGGAAGACGCCGTCATTCTCGATGAAGTCTTCCGGGTAGCCTTGCCGAAGGCCCAGGCGGTCCAAACGACAGCGAATACCGGCTATATGTCCTGGGGCGTCCAGAATATGGGCATGGACAAGGTCAAGAATAAGCTGAAAGCCCGGGGCAATAAGACACCGGTCACAGTCGCTGTCCTCGACACCGGGATCTCGTTTTTCGACGGGGTATTTGCAAATCGCATTTCGGGGGCCTTCGACATGGTGGCCTTCAACCCGGTGCCCTATGACTTCAACGGCCATGGGACCCACTGTGCCGGCACCATTGTGGAGGCAACTCCTGAGAACGTGAAAGTCATGCCGGTGAAGACCATTACGGCCATTGGTTTTGGCTCGGTACTGAATGTGCTTCTGGGCCTTCTCTACGCAGACGCTATGGGCGCAGACATTGTGAACATGAGCCTTGCGGGAGAGGATACCCTCGGGCTGCAGGCCTATGACGGGCTTTTGAAGCAGCTTTATGACCACGGCATCACGACAGTGGTGGCAGCCGGGAATGAGGCTCACAACGTTTCGAAGTCCTACCCCAGCAGTTCGAAGTATGTCATTACTGTGGGGGCCACCAAGAGCAATAACCGGGTAGACCGGTCTTATTCGAACTATGGGGCGAAGATCGATTTCGTGGCACCGGGCACCAACGTCACAGGCCACAGCACCGTCCTGGGCATCCCTCAGCCTCTCAAAATGACGGGGACTTCCATGGCAGCGCCCCATGTGAGTGCCGCTTGTGCCCTCATCAAGTGTGTGTACCCGAATTATAACCAAAAGCAGGTCTACAATGTCCTCAAACGGTATGCCGTGGACATTGAAGCGAAGGGAAAAGACAATTACGCCGGTTGGGGGCGAATAGACCTTACGAACTTTGCCAGAAACTTATAAAGATATTCCGTACTGCAGACTTTCCGTCTGCAGTATTTTCTTTTCCGGAAGAAGTGTTATAATGCAGGAGAACGAAGTTGTCCGAACAGGCTTTCAGAAAAAAGGCACGCTTTTCAAAGCTAGAAAGGAACCCTATGCCGACTTCCTACGCACATTATAAGTTTGGCCAGCGGGTCGTGGACCTGCTGCCGGAGAAATACCAATACTTCGCCTACGAGTACCCCGAGTACTTTTACCCGGCCCTTCACGGCCCGGACGTGACCTTTTACCTACTTACCAGCCCCCGAGTCATAGAAGTGGGGAACGAACTCCACCTCTGGTCCGGGAAGAAATACTTTGAGTTTGCGGCGAATCCCATTCTCGCAGAAATGGAGAATGGGGGAGAAGTTCGTAAATCGCCCCAGAAAGCTCTGCAAGACGTCCTTTGCCCGAAGGTGGTGAGCGTCCTCGAAAAACCGTTTCGTAAAGGCGTACAGCCTCAGAGCGTCATCCTGGGGACCCGGAGTAATGACGCCTATGGGCTTTGGACCAACCGTACCAGTGAAAAGAAACTCGCCTACCTGTTCGGGTTCCTCTGCCACTATGCCTTAGACCGAACGGGGCACAAGTTCGTCAATGAAATGGTGGACCGGGGCGTTGCGGGACATTTTGAAATCGAAGCAGAGTTCGACCGCCTCCTCATGGCGATGGACGGGTACGACCCCCTGAAACACCATGTGACAGACCACATTCACCCGAGCATTGAAATGGCGGAGAACGTCAAGCAGTTTTTCCCGGGGTTCAGCACCATGGACATGTACGGGGCGCTGGTGGGACAGAAGAACCTTCTGAAACTCTTCAACCTGCCGGGCAGACTGCCGGGGGTCCTCTACCATTCGTTGACGAAAGCTGCCGGGATCCCGAAGTACGGAGAACTCCTGATGCCGGAAAAGCCGGACCCGAAGTGTTATGGGACGAATAAGGTTCTGCTTGAGATTTTTGAAGCGACTATTCCGGAGTGTGTCGAGTTCATTACGGAACTTCTCGACATGGTCACCGGCGATAAGGAATGGGACGAGCGGTTCCAGTGGAATTTCGACGGAGAGTTCGTCGGCTGGGAGTAAAGAAATGGGCAAGAATGTCTCTATATTCCTGAAAAGTTTTGTGATATAGTAAAACCAGACAGAGGAGGGCCTCGGTCCTCCTTTATTCTCTTGGGACAGGAGTATTGCTTATGAGTGACAAGGTTAAGAATAAACTCACAAGTTATGAGAAAAAGTGGATCCTTTACGACGTTGCGAATTCGGCGTTCGTATTGCTGGCCACGACCCTCATTCCGATCTTTTTCAACATGGTCGCTGCCGGGGCGGGGCTGCCCTCTGACAAATACCTCGCCTACTGGGGCTATACCCAGTCGGTGGCCACCATTCTGTCTGCCCTCATCGGGCCAATTTTCGGGGCCTTCAGTGACCGGAAAGACCGAAAGAAGACCATGTTCCTCATTACCGTGGCCGTGGGCTCCTTCGGCTCCCTGTTCTTCGGGTTTGCACGGCAGTGGCTCGCGTTCCTCATTCTCTTCGTCCTCGGGCGGGTGGCCTTTAACCTGAGCCTCGTCATTTATGACTCCATGCTGCCGGACGTTACGACGGAAGAGCGCATGGATGACGTGTCTTCCCAAGGCTATGCCTGGGGCTACATTGGGTCGGTCATTCCCTTTATTATCAGCCTCGCACTGTATGTGCTTTCCAACCAGGGCGTTTGGGCCCTCAGCGAAATGAACGCCATGACCATTGGCTTTGCCCTCACAGGTCTTTGGTGGTTCTTCGTGTCCCTGCCCCTCATCAAGTCTTACAAACAGACCCACTACATTTCCGAAGAGGAAGCCAAAAAGCGGAACGCCTTTAAAGAACTGGGACTCTCCATTAAGCACGCGGCAACGGACAAAAAGGTAGGCCTCTTCCTCCTTGCATTCTTCTTCTACATTGACGGTGTTTATACCATCATTGACATGGCGACCGCGTATGGGACGTCCTTAGGACTCGACACCGTCGGGCTGCTGGCAGCCCTCCTGGTTACTCAGGTAGTGGCGTTCCCGTCGGCCCTCATCATCGGACGACTTTCCCGAAAGTTTGAAGCGAAGAGCATCATTATGGTGTGTATTGTCGCTTACTTCTTCATCTGCGTGTATGGGTTGTTCCTCGATGCCCTTTACAAGTTCTGGATCCTCGCCGTTGTCGTCGGCATGTTCCAGGGAGGCATCCAGGCGATGAGCCGCTCTTACTTTACGAAGATCATCCCGGCAGAAAAGTCCGGAGAGTACTTTGGACTTTACGACATCATTGGAAAAGGCGCTGCCTTCCTCGGCACCGCCCTCATGGGCTTTGTCACGGACATTACCGGCAAAGCCAACTACGGTGTCGGCGCCATTACCATTTTCTTCCTGGTCGGAGGGTTGCTCTTCTGGCTCAGCACCCGGGAGCACAATGCTACGCCCACCGAGCCTGTGGACGCGGAAGAAGCTTTCCAAAATTGAAAATAAGACAGTGAAAACAGGGACAGCAAGTCTGTCCCTGTTTTGCCGTTCGTCAGGATTTTTGAGAATATAACGACCGTTACGTTGTAAATAACGACCGCTCCCGAAATAAAGCTTGACAAGCTACCGAAAAACGTGTTAAGTGTAAAGGTGGCCAAAACGTTTCGCATCCTTTGAATCTCTCTTCACTGAAGGGTGAAGAGGAATTATTTCAAAGGAGTGAATCGCATGCAAAAGTATGAATTGGTTTACTACGAATTACCGTCTGGAAAAAGTCCAGTGAGGGAGTTTATCAATTCTCAGGACGCTAAGATGAAAGCGAAAATCCAAGATATGGAGGACACGCTAGCGCAAAAAGGGCCCAAACTCAGAATGCCACTATCAAGATTCCTTGGGGAAGGGATATTTGAACTTAGAATTCAAGTGGGAAATCGTCGAACCAGAGTCTTGTACTTCTTCTGCAAAGGGAATAAAATAGTCTTGACCAACGGGTTTGTTAAGAAAACCCAAAAAACACCGGTTTCGGAAATCAATAAAGCGAAAAAGTATAGAGATGATTTTGAAAGGAGGAACCAAGAATGACTTTCGAGGAATTTTTCCAGGAAATGATGAGAGATGACGAATTCCAAAGAGAATATAATGCATTGAAACTGGACCATCAGTTCAATTGTTGTTTGATGGAATATTGTGATCGGTATGATATGGAAGCCGATGATGTCATGCATGCTGCAGGAGCTCCTCAAGAGGACATCGATTACTATATGGATACTGCCAACATTCCAAACACTTCTTTCATTTCTCTTGGCCTTCAATATATGGGAATGAAAATGAGTATCAATCCTGCAACTTAAAGCCAAAAACACCCGCGTTAGCGGGTGTTTTTTCTTAATAGGGAGTTGAACTTGTTCACGCTTCCCGGAGGGAAGCTTTCAGTTGGCGGACCATGTCGAGGATGACTTTTCGTTCTTTGCCGGAGCAGTCGTCGACGAGTTCTTTTAAATCGGCGTCGTACTGGGAGGTGAGGACGTGCATGTTGTCGTACATGAGAGCATCCACGGTGGTGTCGAGGGCGTTGGCGATGGACGCGATGGTCACCAGCGACAGTTTCGTGTGGTTGTTCTCAATGTTCGAAATGTAGGGGACAGTCAATTCGGTGATCCCGGCAAGTTCTTCCTGGGTCATACCCTTCTTCTTTCGCGCTGCGCGGACACGCATGCCAATGGCAGCATAGTTTAAATCGTTTTTCATAAATACCTCATAAAATTCCTTGACTTGTTGGGCATCGCATTTCACAGCCTGAACAGATGCGTCTCTCTGTCCCGAATCCAGGCTCATCTAACCCTAACACAGATTTCTGAAATTTGTAATAAACACATTAGACCAAATACCGGAAAACTTTCCCATTACTATAAAATTGTACAAATCTTTACCCGACCAAAGAACAATCTTGACAAATAGCCCAACTTCAACATTGTCCTTGCGCCTTTATTAATATAATATTATAATATTCCAAACAAATCCCTTGGAGAAACTTTGAAATGAACGCTACCCCCCTCAACATTATTGAGAAACTTGCGCCTCATAGCAAGTTTGCCCGCGCGGTATGCTTTGTCCTCATGGACGTGCTGGCCTGCGTCGTGGCAAGCTTTATGGGGCTTTGGTTGCGTTTTGACTTTTCCCTCAAAGCCATTCCCTATGAGTACTGGACCTCGGCCCTCAAGTACCTGCCTATTTACATTGTGGTGACAGTCCTCTGCTTCTGGGCGAATAAACTTTACTCTTACATGTGGTCGGTGGCCGGCCTTTGGGAAATGTTCTCCATTTTCTTCGGCGTCACCTTTGCCAGCATTTTCCAGGTCTGCGGCTTCCACATTTTAAACTGGCCCATTCCGCGAAGCTTTTACCTCATCTCGTTCCTGGTGCTCATGGTCAGCGTCATTGTGAACCGGTATGCGTACCGGGCGGCGAAGGCCCTGGAGTCGAACATCAATAATTACCGCAACCGGGACCGCTTCCAAAAGATCCTCATTGTCGGCGCCGGTATGGCGGGCTCGGACATTCTCAATGAAATCAAGTCCAGCAATAAACTCCTGGGCGATGTAATCTGTTTTGTCGATGACAACCCGGAAAAACAGGGAAGACTTATCAACGGCATCAAGATCGCCGGGGGACGGGAAGACATCCCACGGCTCGTCGAAGAAAACGATATTGATGAGATCTACATTGCGCTCCCCAGCGCGAAGGCCCAGGACAGAAGAGACATTATCAGCATCTGCAAAGAGACGGATGCAAAGGTCAAGACTCTTCCCGCCATTTACCAACTGGTAAATGGGGAAGTGTCGGTTTCGAAACTCCGAGAAGTCGAAGTCCAGGACCTTCTCGGCAGAGACCAGATTACGACGAACCTCGACGAAGTGGCCGCTTACATCAAAGACAAAGTGGTCCTGGTCACCGGCGGGGGCGGGTCTATTGGCTCGGAGCTCTGCCGCCAGGTCGTGAAGCAGCACCCGAAGATGCTCATCATCTTCGATATTTATGAAAACACCGCCTATGACCTCCAGCAGGAACTGAAGTTCCACTACCCGGACCTGGACCTGCGTACAGTCATCGGCTCCGTTCGAGACAAACACCGCTTAGACGTGGTCTTCGAGAAGTACCGTCCGAACCTGGTCTTCCATGCGGCGGCCCATAAGCATGTGCCCCTCATGGAGCACAGCCCCAATGAGGCTATTAAGAACAACGTCTTTGGTACTTATAACGTTGCCCTGACGGCGGAAGAGTACCATGTCGACAAGTTCGTCCTCATCTCTACCGACAAAGCGGTGAACCCCACGAACATCATGGGGGCTTCCAAGCGTATTTGTGAGATGATCATCCAGACCATGGCGAAGTACTCGGAAACCACCTTTGTGGCCGTCCGTTTCGGGAATGTCCTCGGCTCCCACGGCTCGGTCATTCCGCTTTTTGAAAAACAGATCAAAGCAGGCGGGCCCGTAACGGTCACTCACCCGGACATCATCCGCTTCTTCATGACCATTCCCGAAGCCGTCGGCCTGGTCCTGCAGGCGGGGGCTTATGCGAAAGGCGGGGAGATCTTCGTCCTTGACATGGGGGAGCCTATGAAGATCCTCGACCTTGCCAAGAACATGATCCGCCTTTCCGGCTACAAACCGGATGAAGACATCAAGATCGAGTTCACCGGCCTTCGCCCCGGCGAAAAACTCTACGAAGAAGTCCGGATGGACGAAGAAGGTCTGACGGACACCGAAAACGAGCTCATCCACATTGGCAAACCCATAGCTTTTGACGATGAAGTCTTCTTTGAACAGCTCCGCCAGCTTAGAGAGGCCACCCGCAAAGACTTACCCACCATCAAAACCATTGTCCAAGACATTGTTCCCACTTATCACCCGGAACGTGTGCGACCGGAAGGGGAGAAGGAACTTTAATATGAGAAAGATACCCTTCAGCCCACCTGATATTACAGAAGCTGAAATCAACGAAGTCATTGAAGCCCTGAAGTCCGGTTGGATCACAACCGGCCCTCGTGTCAAACAATTTGAAAAGAACTTAGCAGAGTTTACGCATGCCGATGGAGTGGTATGCCTAAGCTCTGCAACTGCTTCTGAAGAACTGAACCTCAGAATTCTCGGTGTTGGCCCCGGCGATGAAGTGTTGGTTCCTGCTTATACTTATACTGCCACGGCCAGTGCTGTTATTCATACTGGTGCCACTGTAAAGTTCATCGATAGCCAGAAGGATTCTGTAGAGATGGACTATGACGCCATGGAAGCTGCTATCACAGAAAAGACCAAAGCTATCGTCCCTGTAGACCTTGCTGGTATCATCTGCGATTATGACCGAATCTTCCAGGCAGTAGAAAATAAAAAGCACCTCTTCCAACCGAATAGTCCGGTCCAAGAGGCTCTTGGAAGAATCGCAGTGGTTGCTGACTGTGCACATGCATTAGGGGCCACCAGAAAAGGAAAGAGTGCCGGTGAAATTGCAGACTTTTCCAGTTTCTCCTTCCATGCAGTCAAAAATCTTACTACCGCAGAAGGTGGCGCTGCTGCCTGGAAACACATCCCTGGTATCAGTGATGAAGAGCTCTATAAACAGTACCAGCTCTACAGCCTTCATGGTCAGTCCAAAGATGCTCTGGCAAAGACTCAACTCGGTGCCTGGGAGTACGATATTGTCGGCCCCTGGTACAAATGTAACATGACAGACATCCAGGCAGCCATCGGTCTCAAACAGCTGGAGCGTTACCCAGACCTTCTGAAGCGTCGCCAGGAAATCATCAAACAATATGATGAAGCTTTAGACGAACTAGGTATTCTTCATCTTCAACATAGTGGGGAGGATTTCCAGAGTTCCGGTCATCTATACCTCTCCAGAATTCCCGGGGCAGATGAGTCAATACGAAATGCGATCATCACAAAGCTGGCCGAACAGGGCATTGCCACCAACGTTCATTACAAGCCACTCCCTATGATGTCTGCTTATAAGAACTTTGGGTGGTCGATTGAAGACTTTCCCCATGCCTATAAACTGTACCAAAATGAAATCACATTACCGCTACACACAACACTGACTGATGAAGATGTTACCTACATTAAGGAGACCTTGATTGAAACCGTTAAGAGACTGGGATGAACTCCCGGAATTTATGAGGACAGATGCTGTTCGACCCTACTATGACAACTTAAAAAAGCACGAGAAGGAACTATACCTCAAGCGTTCTTTCGATATTGTTGCTGCATCCATTCTGTTGGTAGTTTTGGCTCCAATAATGATTGTCATATCTATCTGGATCAAACTGGATTCTCCCGGACCGGTCTTCTTCCGTCAAACTAGGATCACGCAATATGGCAAAGAGTTTCGCATCTTCAAGTTCCGTACCATGGTCAACAATGCCG
>JAFUZN010000022.1 GCA_017476565.1 Clostridia bacterium | reverse complement strand
TCCTTCGAAGCCTCTGCTTCCATGTTCTCGTAGATGGGGATGATGTGGGACGGGGTGGTGTCCTTACCGCCGAGGCCGAAGCGGCCGGCGTAGACGGGAACGCTGTCGAACTCGGTACCCTTGAGGGCAGCGACGACGTCCAGGTAGAGGGGTTCACCGAAGGAACCGGGCTCTTTGGTTCTGTCGAGGACAGAGATCTTTTTGACGGTCTTCGGAAGGGCCTTCAGGAGGTACTTCTGAGAGAAGGGTCTGTAGAGGTGGCACTTGACGAGACCGACCTTGGCGCCCTTGGCGTTCAGGTAGTCGACGGACTCTGCGATGGTGCCGTTGACGGAACCCATGGCGATGATGACGTACTCGGCATCTTCTGCGCCGTAGTAGTTGAACAGGTGGTAGTCGGTGCCGATCTTCTCGTTGACGGCTTCCATGTACTGCTCAGTGACTTCGACGATGTCGTCGTAAGCGGTGTTGCAGGCTTCACGGGCCTGGAAGAAGATTTCGGGGGCCTGAGCGGAACCTCTCTGGTCGGGGTGCTCGGGGTTCAGAGCCTTGCGGCGGAAGTCCGCAACGGCATCCCAGTCGAGGAGCTCGCCGAGGGTCTCATTGTCCCAGACTTCGATCTTCTGGATCTCGTGGGAGGTCCGGAAACCATCGAAGAAATGCATGAAGGGGACTTTGCCCTTGATGGTGGAAAGGTGAGCGACAGCGCCGAGGTCCATACATTCCTGGACGGTGTCGGAACACAGCATGGCAAAACCGGTCTGGCGGCAGGCCATGACGTCGGAGTGGTCGCCGAAGATGTTCAGGGCGTGGCTCGCGATACAGCGGGCGGAAACGTCCATGACGCAGGGAGTCTGCTCACCGGCGATCTTATACATGTTGGGGATCATCAGGAGAAGGCCCTGAGATGCGGTGTAAGTGGTGGTCAGCGCACCGGCGGTGACGGAGCCGTGGACGGCACCGGCGGCACCGGCTTCGGACTGCATTTCTGCAACGCGAACGGTCTGGCCGAAGAGGTTCTTCGCACCGGCAGCAGCCATCGAATCGGTGACTTCCGCCATGGTCGAAGAAGGCGTGATGGGGTAGATCGCGGCGACTTCCGTGAACGCATAGGACACGGTAGCGGCAGCGGTGTTACCATCCATGGTTTTGAGTTTTCTGCTCATAATATGCCTCCAAGCTTTTAGGATATCTGCTTTTATGCGCTATATATTATATAACACAGGTACTCGATTATCAAACGTGTTCTCGTTACCGGTTACACAAGAATTCTTTGACATTTCCCTCATTTTCAAGTCAATTTGCATAGTTTGCCCGAATGAAATATAATTAGAAGTACTAATCACACGCGCTACGCGCGTTCCGGAAGGAGACAACATCATGGATGACCCTGGGTCTATTAGCATTCCCGTCGCCATCATCATTCTGGTCGCAATCCTCATCATCGAGGAAGTCGTGTACCTGGTCCGTTCGGCCCTCAACAACCTGACGGACTCCCGCATCGACGAGCTGTCGGAGCACCCGAAGAAGACGGTGCAGAAACTGGTCGCCCACATGGACGGCGTGTTCCTCGCCATCTCTCTGACCAGCAGTCTCATGACAGCCCTCTTTGCCATGACGGCCACTCTGGCCTTCGGCCCGCCCCTCATGGGGGCCTTTGCCGCCCTCGGAGTTCCCGCGGTCTGGTGCACGGTCCTCGCCCTCATCATCATTCCGGTCCTCTCCGCTGCGGTGCTCATCACCCTGACGGGCATCATCCCGCGGCGCATCGGAGAGAAACGGCCCTACGGCGTCATCACCCGCTTCGCCGGGGTCGCCTGGCTCATCTACACCCTGCAGCGTCCCGCCGTGGCCGCCGCCTCCGGCACGGCCAGCCTCTTCATGAAGCTCCTCGGCATCGAACGCATGAAGGAGGAGGACCCGGTCACGGAAGCCGAGATCCTCTCCCAGGTGGAGACCGCCGGCGACACCGGTGCCATCGACGATGACCAGCGGGAAATGATCAACAACATCTTCGAGTTCGACGACGTCTTCGTCTCGGACCTCATGACCCACCGCACCGACGTCACCGCCGTGGCGGACACGGCCCCCATCGCGGAAGTCCGTGCCCTTGCCATCGAGGAAGGGTACTCCCGCATTCCGGTGTACCACAAGTCCATCGACGACATCGTCGGCATCGTCTATGTCAAAGACCTGCTCACCTACGTGGGCGAAGGCCTGCCCCCGCGGCTCTCCGCTAAGGACGTCATGCGGGAAGCCTTCTTCGTCCCCGAGACCATGCGCTGCGACAAGCTCTTCAAGTCCATGAACGAGAAGAGGACGCAGATCGCCGTGGCCGTCGACGAGTACGGCGGCACCGCCGGCATCATCACCTTCGAAGACCTGCTGGAGGCCATCGTCGGCAACATCCGGGACGAGTACGACGAAGAGGAAGAAGAAGAGATCGAACAGATCAACGAAAACGCCTACGACTTCGACGGCACCACCGACATTGAAGAGGTGGCGGAAGTCCTCGGCATCGACATCCCCGAAGGGGAGTACGACACCGTCGGCGGCTTCATGATCTCGCTCCTCGACCGCATCCCGGAGGACGACTCCGTGTCCGTGGCAGAGTTCGAGGGCATCCGGTTCACCGCTTCCGAAGTGGAAGACCGGCGCATCGGCAACGTCCGCGCCGAACGGCTTTGAGCAAATCGCCCAAAAACTGGGCGCAAAAGTTCAAAAAGTTGTTCGTTCGAAACGCACGAAACCCCCTTGAAGTATTTTAGGGGACTAGTATAATTAAGTTGTGCAAATTGACATTTATTTGTCATAAAGCTAATACATGTATTTCTTTATTGGAGGTTTTTCCCATGGTTAAAGTAGCTATCAACGGGTTTGGCCGTATCGGTCGTCTCGCATTCCGTCAGATGTTCGACGCAGAAGGTTATGAAGTCGTCGCCATCAACGATCTGACCGCTCCTGCAATGCTGGCAGATCTTCTCAAATATGACACCGCACAGGGCGGTTTCTGCGGCCGCATCGGTGAAGGTCTTCACACGGTCGAGGCCGGTGAGAACAGCATCACTGTCGACGGCAAAGAGATCACCATCTATGCCGAGCCGGACGCTTCCAAGCTTCCCTGGGGAGAACTGGACGTCGACGTCGTCCTTGAGTGCACTGGTTTCTACACTTCCAAAGCGAAGTCCCAGGCTCACATCGACGCCGGTGCCAAGAAAGTCGTCATCTCTGCTCCTGCTGGCAACGACCTTCCCACCATCGTTTACAGCGTCAACAACGACACTCTGACCACCGAAGATAAGATCATCTCCGCTGCGTCCTGCACCACCAACTGCCTTGCTCCCATGGCAAAAGCCCTCAATGACTATGCTCCCGTCGTTTCCGGTATCATGTGCACCGTTCACGCTTACACCGGTGACCAGATGATCCTCGACGGTCCGCACAGAAAGGGCGACATGAGAAGAGCCCGTGCCGGCGCCGCCAACATCGTTCCGAACAGCACCGGTGCTGCCAAGGCTATCGGCCTCGTCATCCCCGAGCTGAACGGCAAACTCATCGGCGCTGCCCAGCGTGTTCCGGTCCCGACCGGTTCCACCACCCTGCTCTTCGCTGTGGTCGAAGGCAAAGACGTCACCGTCGAAGGCATCAACGCTGCCATGAAGGCTGCTTCTTCCGAGTCCTTCGGTTACAATGAGGACCCGATCGTTTCTTCCGATGTCATCGGTATGAAGTACGGTTCCCTCTTCGACAGCACTCAGACCATGGTCACCGAGATCGGCGACGGCAAGTATGAAGTTCAGGTCGTCTCCTGGTACGACAACGAGAACTCCTACACCAGCCAGATGGTCCGCACCATCAAGTACTTCGCAGAACTTGGCTAAGCGCGGTCAGACCCGTTACAAAACGAAAAGAGCTCCGGCTATGCCGGAGCTTTTTTGTTATTCGTGTTTATTCCTGTTCGAGGGTCTCGTTGATGATGCGGGTGAGGCGGAGGTACTCGGTCAGCTCGTCGTCTGTGAGAGCCGAGTAGCGGGCTTTGATTTCCCGGAACACCTTTTCATGGTGTTCCCGTTCGAGGGCCTCTCCCGCCGGGGTCATCTCGACGTGGGTGGCCCGGCCGTCCGCCGGGTCTTTCTTCCGGAGAATGAGGCCGCCCTCCTCCATTTTCCCGAGCATTTCCCCCAGAGACTGGGGGCGGACATGGACTTTTTCCGCCAGGTCCTTTTGGTTGATGAGAGGGTGTCGTTTCAGAATGTGGAGCAGGTGTTCCTGATGAGCGGGCGGGCGTTCCCCGTCCCCGCGCCGTTTTCGGCGGATGAGGCCGTGTTGACGGTGCTGCTCTTCCCACACCTGACGAATGAGTTCTTCCCGGTTCATAGGGTTCCTCCTGTAAGGGTGGATCAATAATAGGATTCCGAGTCCAGTTCCGTCTGCCAGCGGCCCTGGCTGTGACGCCAGGAACGGGCGGCAGTCCGCACTTCGAGGTCATCAATGTCATCGAAGGGGCGCAGTGCTCTGCGGGGGTCCGGCTCTTCCGAGACTTCTTCCGCCGCCTTGAACTGGGTGTCGTAGAAGGTGCGGTATTCTTCGCTCTTCTCTAAGAGCTCCGCGTGTTTGCCGGAGTCACAGATGTGACCGTCTTTTAAAACGAGGATCTGGTCGGAGTCAAGGATGGTGGAGAGCCGGTGGGCGACGACCAGGGAGGTCTTCTCCCGAAGCAGGGGCTCGAGAGCTTCCTGAATGTGGCTTTCGGAGACGGAGTCCAGGGACGCCGTGGCTTCATCCAAGAGAATGACTTCCGGGTCTTTCAGGATGACCCGGGCCAGGGACAGCCGCTGTTTTTCACCGCCGGAGAGGCGGACGCCCCGGTTGCCGACGAAGGTGTCAAGGCCATCCTTCAGGCCCTCGACGAACTCGGCAATGCCGGCTCTGCGGCAGGCGTCCAGAAGTTCTTCATCGGTGGCATCGGATTTGGCGTAAAGCAGGTTTTCCCGGATGGTGTCGTTGAAGAGGAAGGTGTCCTGGGTGACGAAGCCTATGTGTTTGCGAAGCTCCTGTAAGGGCCAATCGCGCAGGTCCTTGCCGTCCATAAGAATAGAGCCGTCGAGGACGTCGTAGAGCCGCGGGACCAGGGAGATGAGGGTGGACTTGCCGGCCCCGGAGCTGCCGACAAGGGCATAGGTCTCCCCGGGGCGCACAT
>JAFUZN010000021.1 GCA_017476565.1 Clostridia bacterium | reverse complement strand
GTCCCGTAATAGTTGCTGCCGTACTGGGCGTACTCCAGCATTTCCCCCTGTTCGATCTTCTGTTCAAACTCTTCTTTGGTGACGAAATAGTAGTTGACACCGTCCACTTCGCCGGGGCGGGGCTTCCGGGTCGTCATCGAGATTGAGACCACGGTCTTGTCATCCCGCTTCAAAAGTTCGTTGATCACTGTGTCCTTGCCCACTCCCGAAGGACCGGACAGGACCAGTACAAAACCACTGTTGCTGCTCATACTTCCTCCGGTTCCTCTTCTCCCAGGATGCGGCTTTTGAGGGTCTCCGGCTGCAGGTACGAGAGAAGGCACAGGTCTGTATCGGTCAAAATGACGGCTTTGCTTTTCCGTCCGTGGGTCGCATCGATGAGGGTGCCCTTTTCCTTGCACCCCTGCACGATCCGCTTGATGGGAGCCGACTCGGGGCTGACGATGGCGATGATGCGGTCAGCGTTCACACAGTTCCCGAATCCGATGTTTACGAGTTTCAACGAAACACATCTCCAAAAGGGCAGGTCTTACTCGATATTCTGGACCTGTTCCCGAATTTTTTCTACATTGCCTTTAATATCCAGGACTCTGGAGGTGATCTCCAGGTCGGAAGCTTTGGAGCCAATGGTGTTGGCCTCGCGATTGATCTCCTGCACGAGGAAATCCATCTTTCGGCCTATGGCGCCCTCATCTTCGAACATGGACTTCAGCTGGTCGATATGGCTGTGGAGTCGGACGGTCTCTTCGTCCACCGCGACCTTGTCGGCATAAATGGCAGCCTCTGTCAAGAGGCGCTGTTCATCGACTTTCACATCGCCGATGAGGTCCCGAATGCGGGCTTTGAGTTTCTCATTGTACTCCCGGACCGTTTCCGGAGAGCGTTTTTCAATGAACTCCGTCAGTTCCAGAATGTGGTCTGCCTTCCCGCAGATATCCTCTTTCAGCTGCTGTCCTTCCCGTTCCCGCATGGCGATAAACTTGTCACAGGCCTCGGTGAGGACCGGGAGCACGGCATTCCAAATGGCGTCTTCGTCAGCAGCCACTTTGTGGACAGCCAGTACATCGTTGAACCGGGTCAGGGACATGGAGGAGACGTCGTTGCGAACGTCATAGGTGTCGGCCACCTCTTTCAGGGCACTGAGGTAGGCTTTGGCAAGGCCGTGGTTCACCTGCACTTCCACGTCGGCTGCATTCAGCTCTAAAAGGGAAACGCTGCACTCGACTTTGCCCCGGGCCACCCGGGTCTGCAGGTAAGATTTGATCTTTTCTTCGAGAAAGCTGTACTGTCTCGGCACCCGGGTCGAGAGTTCGAAATAGCGATGATTGACACTTTTCAGCTCCACCGAAATGGACATTTCCGTGCTCTCAGACTGGGCACGACCGAAGCCGGTCATACTTCTTGTCATAAAATATACTCCTTCGATCAGGCGATTTGGTGTCCTTCGAAACCTGCACCCTTGTTGCCTGAAACGTAACCTATATTATACAGGAAAATGAAGGGGCATGCAAATCCCGCCTTACTTGACGGAGCGCTTCAGAGCGGCCACTTCCTGAGGGGTCAGGTCCCTCCACTTTCCCTGCTGGAGCATCCCCAGTTTGACGCTGCCGATGGCGGTGCGCTTGAGCCGGGCAACCTCGAGACCGAGGGCTTCACACATCTTGCGGATCTGCCGATTGCGGCCTTCACAGATGGTGACTTCCAGGACGGTGCGGTACTCATACTTATGAAGGACTTTGACCTCGGCGGGCAGAGTCTTTTTGCCGTCGATGACCATGCCGGCCATCATCTGGGCGACCTGTTCTTCCGAAATATCGGGTCGAATGGTGACCCGGTAGATTTTGCTGACATGTTTGGAGGGGTGGGTCATGTTGTTGGCGAACTCTCCGTCATTGGTGAAGAGCAGTAGCCCTTCCGAGTCCCGGTCGAGTCTTCCGACGGGGTACACCCGGGTCCCCACATCGGCCAACAGCTGAGCCACACATTTGCGGTCCATCTCGTCACTCATGGTCGAGATGAACCCGCGGGGCTTGTGCAGCATGATATACCGGAGCTCCTGGTCCCGGCGCACCTTGCGGCCGTCGACGGTGACGATGTCCCGCTTCGGGTCCACCTTGTCACCGATCTTGGCGGTATTTCCGTTGACCTTCACCTTCCCCGCCCCAATGAGTTCTTCGCTTTTCCGGCGGGAAGCGATGCCGCAGTCTGCCATATATTTTTGTAAGCGGACCAAATTGTCTGCCATGGTCTTCAGTACTCCTTTACGGGTTCTAATAAACAACAATACGCAACCACCCTTTGCAGGGTGGCTGCGTGAATGTCTCTATAAAGACTTACCGGTTGCGGTTGATGAAACCGGTGACCTTGTCGAACATGTCGGGGACAAGGTTGACCATTCTCTCAGCAGCGTTGTCATAAGCCGTGATGTGCTTAAGGGTGACTTCGCCGTTCTGGATGAGAAGGAAAGCGACCGGTGTGATGGTGACGCCGGCGCCGCCGCAGCCGCCGAAGAGTTCCTGGCTGCCGGAGGACGGGAAGTCAGAGCCGCCGCTGGCAAAACCGTAGGTCACTTTGGAGACCGGGATGATGGTCAGACCGGATTCGGTATAGACCGGATCGCCGATGATGGTCGAAACATCGATCATGTCTTTTACTTTTTCGATAGTTGTTGCAAGCAGTCCTGCTGCAGAGTTCGTCTCTTTACTCATGGAAAGCACCACCTATTAATTAATTTCATTTAAAGCCGACTCAGCAGTCTGCCTTAAGTATTTTGCGTCTCTTTCTGCGATCATAGCCTTCTTGTTCGCTTTGATCCGGGAGCTGTTGTCTTTGACGACTCCCGTGGTCTCCTTCCCGACCTTGGTCAGGTAGGGCAGGAACGGTGCGAACACCATAAGAGGCCGGAACGCGATTTGGTTGTGCAAGGAAGCTTTCTGCTTCGTTGCCAGGAAGTCCGGAGTCAGTTCGATATCGTACTTGCGGACTTTCATGTTTCTGGTCAGGAAACTCATGGCCGGGAACACGACGGAAGCGACCTGTCCGTACTTGATAGCAGTATCGGCAGCGTCCTCACCCGTGACGGTGAACCCGATCGAGATCTCCTTGATAGTGATCCGTTTCTGGATCACCTTGGACAGAGTCCCCTTGGTCTGCGAACCAATAAAGGCCAGCAGTGCCAGAACAGAATTGGCATCGAAGCCATCGATGAAGCTCTTGCCGTTGATGTAGGCGCCCTCTAAGTCAAACGTGTCAACCCTCTCTTTGATGGCTGCCAGTTTGGAGACCTGAGATTCATCCACAACATCGGGCAGCGGTTCTCCCGCCGCCTCGGCTGCTTCAGCAGCTTTGAGGTCCTCTTCTGCCTTTCTCATTTCAGCGTTGAGTCTTGCTTCTTCTGCCTGTAACCTGGATGCTTCACCGGCGAGCTTTTCAGCGGATTTGAGCTCATTCTTCACCACTGCTTTATCTCGCATATCGGTGGTCATTTCCTGAACAGTCCCCACTACTCTGGGCCCGACGGAACCGCCGTGATGGCGAACGAAATTCCAAAGACGTTTTGCCTGTGCCTTGCGTTTCTCCGTGATGGGAAGCAACCCAAGTCCCAGGAAGCCATACTTCAGTTTCAGACCGAGACCGTCATCCTCATCGTAGTCCACTTTGATGCCGATCTTCACCCAGAGGGCAAAGAGGACCAAAAGGACCGTCAGAATGATGATCACCCAGAAGATGTTCATGATCCAAAGGAGTACTTTTAGAAAAGCCAATAGTCAACACCTCCTCATTTATGAAATTTTCATTATAACCATTAAGGCTCGTCAGAAGGAGCTTCCTCCTCTGCCTCCGAAAGTTCTTTTTCCGGGAGAGGCGGGAGTTCTTCCAGCGATTCTATGCAGAAGCACCGCAGGAAAGCGGGCGTCGTGCCGTAAACGATGGGTCTTCCGGGAAGGTCCAGACGGCCCTTCTCTTCGATGAGACCTTTTTGGGTGAGGGAAGTGATGACGCCGGAGCAGTCGACCCCTCGGACCTGTTCGACGAAGGACTTCGTCACAGGCTGGTTGTATGCGATGACTGCCAGGACTTCGAAGGCCGCGCCGGAAAGGGGCGTGTTCTTCTTCATGGCGAGCACCTGCCGGACCGGTTCGGAGAACTCTGTCCGGGTGCAGAGCTGGACTTGATCGCCCAGTCGTTTGAGGACGAGGCCGCTTTCCCGCGCTTCCAGCGCTTCGGTAAGGGCGGTCACCGCCCCTTCGACTTCGGAAACCTCGAGATCGAGGGCCACAGCGATTCGTTTGACCGGCAGCGGGTCTCCCGCTGCAAACAGGATGGCTTCCAAAGCCCCCTGCAGCTCTTGCTGGTTCAAACGATTCAACTCCTCTTGATGTTAATGGTCAGGTCTTCCCCTTCCTCGGTCGCGGTGACTTTCTTGTCCCGGATGAGTTCCAGAAGGGCCAGGAAGGTGGCCACCATTTCGGAACGGGAACGGGACCCGCGGATGAGGGTGGAAAAGCTGTGCTTCCCCTTGCCGGAGATGCTGGTCAATATATAACTGATGCGGGACTGCACGGAGACGATCTTCTTCTGGACGATCTCGGTAAAGGCCTCCACCGGCGGCGGAAGTTTCCGGCCGATACGCCCGATGGCCGCCTGATAGGCGGACAGCAGTTCAAAGGGCTCATGGAACCGCTCATAGGTCATGTCGGCTTCCACTTCTTCCGGCTCTTTCGTGTAGAGCTCAAAGCCGTTGGCCGTGTCTTTCAACTTGCCGGCCATGATCTGACAGTCGCGGTACTCGAGGAGTTCCCCGGTCAGTTCCCGTTTCAGTTCTTCTGCCTCTTCCGACTTCGGGAGCAGAGAGACCGTTTTGATGTAGACCAGCCGGGCAGCCATCTCCAGGAATTCACTGGCGACGTCCATGTCGGCTTCCTGCATCTTTCGGACATAGTCCGTGTATTGTTCGACAAGCTCCATGATGGGGATGTCGTAGATATCGAGTTTATGTTTGCTGATCAGAGAGAGCAGCAGGTCCATGGGACCTTCAAAGACTTCCAGTTTGTAACTGATCTGGCTCATGTCAGGCACCGAAAGGCAGGCCGGACAGCCAGGAGAAGAACCGGATGACGAATTCCGAAAGCATGGACACGGGGTAAGACAGGATACCGGTGAACAGCAGGATGATGATGGCGATGTAAATGGCCCGCTGATTGCGGTACACCCAGGCCTCTGCCCTGCTTCCGTTCGGCAAAATGCCTTCCAGGATATGCCACCCGTCGAACATAGGGATCGGCAAAAGGTTCAAAACTCCGAGGAAGATGCTGATGGTGGCAGCATACTCGAAGAAAGTGGTGAGGGACATCTGCAGAATGGAACCGTTGATGGAGCCGATGTGCAGAATGACGGTCTCAATGAAAAGGAAGAGCCACCCGAGCAGCAGGTTCGATGCGGGACCGGCTGCGGAGACAATGACTTCTCCCCACCGCTGATTGCGAAAATTCCTAGGGTTCACCGGTGTGGGTTTGCCCCAGCCAAACCCGATGAGGGCGATGAGAGCGCCGCCAATGGGATCGATGTGAACGAGAGGATTGAGTGTGAGGCGTCCTGAGAGACGGGGGGTATCGTCCCCCTGTTTGTCGGCTGCCCAGGCGTGGGCGAACTCGTGAAGCGGGATCACACAGAACACCAGGAATGCCGCGGCCAGGAGGGCAATGACGATATACATTGGTTCTCCGGTCCGAAGAGCTCGTAACAGCATAATCTATATACACTTCCACATAGTAGACAAAATATTACTTATATACATACTACTAGAATTCATTCAAATCGTCAAGGAAAAAGTGAGCCCGGAAACCACGACCCGAGGCAGTCCCGCGTAGTCCTTCAAAACCTTGATGTTATCGGAAAAATCGGTAAAGATTCGGGAGACATCTTCCCCCTGTTGCTCCCCGATTTCGACGGCACAGACCCCCTCTTCCGAGAGAAGGGTCCCCCACCGTGCAGCGATGCACCGGTAAAAGGTGAGTCCGTCTTCCCCTCCGTAGAGGGCCAGGGTCGGTTCGTAGTCGAGTTCTGCCTGGAGACTCTCCATTTCCGCCGCCGTCAGGTAGGGAGGGTTGGCAAGGATGAGGTCTGCCTCCGTGATGCCGAAGGCTTCCGGCCCGTCGAAGAGGTCCCCCTGCAGAAGGGTGAACCGTTCGGTCCCGTTGCGCTCCATGTTGCTGCGAATGATGCCGCAGGCATCTTCCGACAGTTCCACTGCGGTCACCTGACAATTTGAGAAGTTCCGCTCGATCGTGATCCCGACACACCCGCTGCCGGAGCAGAGGTCCAGGACCCGGGCGGGTCTCCCCTCCCGGTGGAACCGCTGAAGGTACTGAAGGCCCAGGTCCACCAGCAGTTCAGTCTCCGGCCGCGGGATGAGGACACCTTCCTTCACGGAGAAGGACAGGTTGTAGAAATCCCACTCCCGAAGCAGGTATTGGAGAGGATAATGCTGTGCCCGGCGCTCAATGAGGGAAAAGTACCGGGCCTCCCCTTCCGGGTCGGCAGCTCCCGCAAAATCGAGAAGTTCCTTTGCATCGTACCGTGCATTGTCGATACCTGCCGCTTCCAGGCGGCGGGTCCCCTCTCTCCATAAATCGCCCAAAGAACGGTTGCTCATTGGATCTCCGCTTTGCTCTCGTCTTCCGGCAGGACCGCCAGGAAGGCTGCAATGCCGCACTCGATCATGTCGTCTTCCGGCTCGATGGTGGTGATGCGCTGCATCCAGAGACCGGGCTGAGACAGGACCCGGGACAAGAGGTTGTCGTGCCGGCCGGCATAGCGGATGAACTCGTACCCGAGGCCCATGACCAGAGGCAGCAGTAAGATCTTCGCGATGACCCAGAGCCAGCGGATTTTCCCGATCCCCGGGAAAATGAGGACGAGGATGGTGGACAGAAGGATGGCGATGAGCAGCATGACGATGGTGAAGCTGGTCCCGCACCGGGGATGGAAGCGGATCTGCTTACGGACATTTTCCACCGTCAGTTCCAGGCCGTTTTCGTAGCAGGCGATGGTCTTGTGCTCGGCGCCGTGGTACATGAAGACCCGTTTGATCTCGTTCATACGGCGGACCCCTGCCATGTAGGCGATGAGGATCCCGATCTTCAGGACGCCCTCAAAAAGCGGGTGCAGGTTGTGGACCTCCAGGACATCGTGGGTCACGTATTTGTCGAACATGTCGACGAGGAAAGCCGGCAGCCACATAAAGAGGACGAGGGCCAGGGCGACCCCCAGAATGACCGCGATGAACATGAGGACGTCGATGGCCTTTTCTGTCAGATGGGCTTCCATCCACCGGTCCAGTTTACTCGGCTCTTCTTCATAGACGACTCCGTCATCTTCAAGGGACTTCTCAGCCGAGAGGTCCAGATAGCGGTAGCCGAACTTCAAAGACTCGAAGAAGGCGATGACGCCCCGGATAAAGGGCCATTTTGCAAAGGCATACTTGTCCTGCAGGCGGTTCTCTTCATGGCGGGAAAGTTCGATCTCGCCGTTCGGGAGGCGGATCGCAACCGCTGCGTTTTCCGGACCTCTCATCATGATGCCCTCGATGAGGGCCTGGCCGCCGATACTGGTCTTATGACATTTTTTACTCAATTTGTGTGTTCTCCGTTTCTAGTTCGGGTTGGGGGGCCACATAGTCCACCGGGAAGGAGAGGATGACACAGGTGCCGACTCCCACTTCGCTCCGGATATCCATGGTCCCGCCATGCATTTTAACGATCTCATCGACGACGGCGAGCCCGATCCCGCTGCCGCGCACAGAGATGTTGGATTTATAAAACTTCTTTCGGATCTTGGGCAGTTCCTCTTTGGAAATGCCGCAGCCGGTATCTTCCACAAATACCCGGAGAGTGGACTTCTCCCCTTCGGTTTCCGGGGGCAGCATCTCGGCGAAGACCGTGATCTTGCCGCCCTGTTCGGTGTATTTGAAGGCGTTGTCAAGGATGTTGACAAACACCTGGTTGATGCGGTTGGGGTCCCCTTCCGCCGGAGCCGGCACGTGGGGCACATTATAGATGAGTTCGATCCCCTCCCTCATGGAACGGTCTTTGAAGACAAAAATGGTGTCATCCAGTTCCGCGAGGATGTCGATTTTTTCATAGCGGAGGGTCATGCGCCCGTTGACGATCTTCGACAAGTCAAGCAGGTCTTCCACGACCCCGGTCAGACGGGTGGCTTCATCGATGATGACTTCCATGCCCCGCTGGGTCAGCGCCGGGTCCGAGTC
>JAFUZN010000020.1 GCA_017476565.1 Clostridia bacterium | reverse complement strand
CTTAATGACTTAGCGGCGGTAAACCAACGACCACCCGTACTCTGGCATATACTTTTTTACCGCCGAATTTTATAATTCCTGGCCAAAAGGCGGTAAATAGGAGTGGGCCGCCGAGCAGGCTACCACTCCCGCAGGCGACGCGAAGCTAGTACACCGTAGGCCCGCTGTCAACCCCAAGCCGAACTCATCAATTCAAATTTGCCAAGTTGATAGGCGACAAAAAAGCTCCGGCAATTGGTCGGAGCTTTTTGGGTTTGCTTTTATGGTTTCCCGGAAGAGTTCAAGCCTAAATGCCCAGTTCCTCGAGGATGGAGGCCTCGTCGGGGCGGTCGGCATAGTAGACTTTCAGGAAGTTTTCCATATCGCGATTGGCCTTATAAAGAAGGGGCAGATGATCGCGGATGCAGATGTAATAATAGTGGCTGGTGCCTTCGGGGCGGCAGTGGATGATGCCGGCATCCTTCAGGACGTTCAGGTGGTGGGACACCGCCGGACGGGACAGGTGGGCGTTCTCTGTGATCTCATTGACACGGGCACCTTTTTCACCGGATGCGATGAGAAACAGAAGGATCCCCTGTCTGGTCTCGTTGCCGATTGCCTGGAAGAACTTGGAATTCGCTTTGAAATCCTCGTAGATTGCCATGTACTCTTCTTGATACTTCATAGTAGTCTCCCTTTTCAGCGCAAAGAATTGTTGATGTGTTTTGTGTGTCGAAACGTTTCGACGTATTGTACACAACTTAACACAGCAAAGTGACGAATTCAACATTTGTAAAAGAAAAGCATACTAACAAATTTGGATAAGCGAAAATTTTCCCTGTTCGACGGTGAGTCGAAACTCATTGACAGGCCTTCCTCGGATTGTCTATAATGAAACTCGAAAATGAAATCGAAAAAGACTTAGAAAGCAGGTAACCCTATGGCAGAAGACGTCAACGTCAAACAAGGCAAGAGCACGAAAGCAAAAGAAACTCTTCGGGTCATCAAGTATGCCCTCTGCGCCGGCAGCGCAGGGATCATCGAGACCCTCTCCTTCACCCTTCTGAACGAGACCATGAGCTGGCCCTACTGGCCCAGTTATCTCATTGCCCTCGTCCTCTCCGTTCTCTGGAACTTCACCCTGAACCGGAAGTTCACCTACCGGTCCGCCAACAATGTGCCGAAGGCCATGTTCCAGACCTTCTGCTTCTACCTGGTCTTCACTCCCCTGACCACCGTCGGCGGCAACTTCCTTGCGGAGAACCTGGGAGTCAACAATTATGTCGTCCTCATCGGCACCATGGCCCTGAACTTCATCTCCGAGTACCTCTACCAGCGGTTCTACGTGTTCCGCGCCACCATCGACACCAACGATGTGGCCGAGCGGGCCGGCGAGAAGCAGCTCTCCGAAGCAGAGCGCAAAGCTCTCGAAGCGCAGGACGCAGACGGCGAAAACGCGTAAATCGCGATTTACTGCAACAAAAAAGGACCCCTTGTCGGGGTCCTTAATTTTTTGGGCTTAGAAGAAGCTCTTATCGGCCTTCTTCGGGTCTTCGGCCTTTTCGTGTTTGCCGGTCCAGACCTTGTTGCCCTTTTCCAGCTTGAAGGTGTAGTCCATGCCCATGTTGATGACTTCGACGACACTTCTCTTACCGGCGCCGGTAACGGGGAACGGGTACCGCTCATCGAACCGTCTGTAAAGGATGTGGTCGTGGATCTCGGGGAAGTTTTTCTTCATGCGCTTGTCAAGGTCACGGACGATGTCGTGCTTGTGCTTTTTGCGCAGGGGGCTGTACTGGAAGTTGACGACAAAATAGGTCTTGCCCTTCTCCTCGGTGGTAGTGACCACGGTGGAGAGCAGGTTTTCTGCGTCCTTTTGGGCTTCATCGGCGATCTTATAGGGGAAGACGGTCTTGCCGTTTTCGAGGGTGACTTCACTGTCCACACGGTCTTTCATGTGGATGGCGCCGGTCTTGTCGATGTACCCGAACACGTTGCAGGAGACCCAGTCGATGCCGTACTTGTCAGTGACGACCAGAGCCTTGGTCTTCTCCCAGTCATTCTTATAACGAGCCATAGTGGTGGCGGAGTTTGCCACGATGAGGCCGTTTTCATAGTAGTCGCACTCTTCATACTCGCCGTCTTCATTCTTCTTCAGAACGCAGCAGTGAGCATAGGGCACGGGCATCATGCCGTAGGACTCGCCCTTCAGGGTCGGAGCCTTCAGAACTTCGTTCATGCGATGGAACAGGGAGTAGTAAATGCCGCCGTGTTCCGTGTCGCCGCCGCCGAGACCGACCGTGACGATGGGAAGGCGAACGGGTCCCACCAGGTTGACGCCCCAGCCGGCATGGGCCTTGCGGAACCAGGTGTTGATGAAGCGCTCTTCACCGGAAGTACAGCCTTCACCCACCGCCAGGATGGCGAGGAGCCAGGGCATTTTCCGCTGGCCGAGCCGCTTCTCGATGAGGTACTGACGGGCCGCCTTCAGAAGGAAGTTGGTGGTGGCCAGACAGAAGTTCGGTTTATTGACGACCAGGTATTCGAGGAAGTCGTCCCGGTCGTATTCCGGCTCGAAGGAGACCGACCAACCCTGGAACAGGGAGTCCGAGATCATGGTGATGAGGTCTGTGTCAGAGTCCGTATGGATGAGGGCCATACCGCGAAGGTTCTGGGCAGCGGGGTTCCCGCACAGGTCCGGATCATGGAAGACACCCACCGTGATGAGGGAACGGTTCCGGTGCATTTCCCGTTTCGGGAAACCGATGCGGGTGGAACCGGAGGTATAGGTGATGAGGAACTCGGTGTCGAGGTCATTGTCGTCAACGACTTTGCCCCGGAACTTCGCATACTTGTCGACGAACTGAGACCAGGTCAGGTGATTCTTCTTGCCCTTGACATACTCGAGAGCCTTGTTTTCATAGTGGTAGTACTTGTCGAAGTCTTCTTCATACTCTTTGCACTTCGCGGGGTCTTCCGGAAGAGAATCGGCCAGAGAGATGACGACAATATTCTTGATTTTGGACTTCGCCAGAATGTCCTTGATTTTCCCGTACTCATCGTCGGTCACGAACAGGACTTTTTCGGAAACTTCGCTCAGAATGACCTTGATGAATTCCGGGTCATAGTGTCCGCCGAAGCAGTTCAGTTTGGCACCGATCTTGTTGGCACCCAGCATGAGCATACCGACTTCCGGTACGTTGGACAGGCAGCAGGGGATCTCGTCTCCTTTTTTGACGCCGAGGACCAGCAGTGCTTCCGCCACTTTGTCGGCAGTCGCAAAGACCTGCTTCCGGGTGATGACGTTGCCTCTATAGAAAAACATTTCGTGACCCGGCTTTTTCTTCATCCAGCGCTCTTTGATGCAGCTGTACCAGGAACGATTGTATTCCTTCTCGATGATCTGAAGACCCCGGGTACCGTTGCTGCCCCACTTCGTGTTGAACATCCGGTAAGAAGGCAGTTTCTCACGGCCTTCGAAGAGATCTTTCATGTTTTCGGCATGGTAGACTTTAAAGCCCTGGTTGGCTTCGTCGAGAATGTCGAACTTTTTTGTTGTTGCTCCCATAAAATACTCCTTAAAATTTAAACATTACTTATGGTCTCACAGACATCATACATACAAGACCTACTATACCACATTTTGTGAATAAATTGTAGCTAAATATTTCAAAGAAATTACACGTTGACTAAGGAATTGTCCAATTATGAATGAACTTTTCTTTAACATATGTCTAATTACCGTACATCGCCCCGAGGGTCCCCTCTTGACGGAACGGGAAAATTCCTTCATTATAGTAAACAACTTCAATAAGATATGGAGTCCTTTTCTATGACACGAAAGGCACATCGCCTCCCGGCGGTGCTACTGGCAGCGTTCCTGGTCCTGCTGTTTGTGGCCGGCTCCCTCCCCGCCCTGCAGAGTGCAGCGCTCTTCGGGAACGTGAAGACCACCACGACCACCACGACCACCACCCGCTCCACCACCACGAAAATCGGGAAAACCAAATATAACGACCTCATCATCCTGGAGCAGAAAGACGGCTCTTTTTGGGCCTGCAACAAAAAGACGAAGGAGAAGACCGACTACACCGGTGTCGCTCCCACGCTCACGAACGGTTACTGGTTCTGCCGCAAGGGCAAAGTGGACACGAAATTCACCGGCGTCGCAGAAAACCCCTTCGGCCTCTGGTTTTGCCGCAAAGGCAAGGCTGACCTCGACTTCGATGGCTACTTCGTTCGCAATTCCATGCAGATTTACCGCATCAATGACGGGGCCGCCAGCCTCTACACGACCGACCTGGAGCTCAAAGAGCTCGGCATTGAGAGCGGCGTCTACAAAGACGGCTCGAAAGAGGCCAACCGGATCATGGACCTGACGGAGCACCTCTTCCAGGAGAACATTTCCAACGCCGCCGAAATGGGCATTGTCCGCACCCGGGGGCTCAACACCTTCAAGCGGGCCCTCCTCGCCCTCGCCGCCATCGCGTTCCTCGCTTTCATCTTTCTGAACCGGCGGAAAGAGCGAAAAGACGACGACTTCGAACTGTAAAAGCACATCAAAGAAGCACCCCAAATCGGGGTGCTTCTTTTTGCTTCTTGGAAGCTTTTTTCACGGGGTACTTACTTAGCCTTACCCTGGTTGGCAACGGCGTCCATCTTGGCCTTGAGTTCTTCCTCGGAGATGAGGTAGCGGTGGCTGATGGGCTTCAGGGTCTCTTCATCCAGCTCGTAGTACAGCGGGATTGCGGTGGGGATGTTGACTTCCAGGATCTGCTCCGGGGTCAGGTCGTCCAGGTACATGACGAGGGACCGCAGAGAGTTGCCGTGGGCCGCAATGAGGACCGTTTTACCGTCTTTGAGGTCGGGGACGATGACGTCCTTGAAGTAAGGCACGACGCGGGCAATGCAGGTCTCCAGGGACTCGGTAGCCGGAAGTTCTTCTGCGGGGACCGTTGCGAACATCTTCTGATTCTTCGGGTTGCGCTCGTCGTCGTCGTCCAGTGCGGGAGGAGCCACGTCGAAGGAACGTCTCCAGATTTTGACCTGGTCGTCACCGTACTTGGCGGCGGTCTCGGCCTTGTTCAGGCCCTGGAGCACACCGTAGTGCTTTTCGTTCAGCTGCCAGGCACGAATGACCGGAATGTACTCCTGCTCCAGTTCGCCCAGCACGTTGTTGGCGGTATGGATGGCTCTTCTCAGGAAAGAGGTGTAGCAAATGTCGAACTCGAAACCCTCTTCTTTCAGCAGCTGACCGCCGCGTTTGGCCTCTTCGACACCGTTTTCGGACAGTTCCACGTCCGTCCAGCCGGTGAACAGGTTCGCCTTGTTCCACTCGGACTCGCCGTGTCTGACTAATACCAGTTTGTAGCTCATGGGTAGTTCCTCCTTGGAAAGCAAGCTGACTTTGTCAGCGATTTATCACAGCTAATATTATACTGGAAACTTGTCCATAAAAAAAGCACTAATTCGAAAAACTCCCCATTCAGAAAAGATGCCCCGGACGTGCAGCGTCCGAGGCATTTTCCATACACTTATTTCTTTTTGTTGCTCTTCAGCATGGGTTTCAGTTTTTCGGTCAGCCGGGGCAAAAATGCAAGGACCACAAACTCCACCGGGATAAGAATGGCGATTTGCGGGACACGGGACGCCATCATTCCACCGTAGGGGGAACCGTACAGAACGGACAGCCAGTAGGAATTCAGGAGCATACCAAAGGCCAGCTGGTCGATGAGGGTAGTGCCGGCGGCTAAGAAGAGCCAGTCTCGGCGGAACTTCTGGGCATACTCATCGGGGACCTCAAAGAACGACGCGACACCGTTTCCGGCGGCCGTCAGTTCCGGGATGACCTTGAGGAGGACGCCGTAAAGGATGCCTCTCAGAACGGCGGTCACCGTCAGTCCCGGGAAGAACGCTCCGGTGGGGACCAGCAGGGCACCGATGATGTCGGCGACGGCTGCGGTCACAGCGGCCTTCGTGGGGCCGAGGAGCATACCGGCAACGACAATGGGGACAAACCCGAAACCGATCCGGGTATTCCACAGGTTGATGGAACCGAACCGGGACAACACGATGTCCAGGGCCACGAGGAGGGCCATGGTCACCAGCTGCTGGGTGTTGATGGAGAATTCACTTTTCCAGAAGTTTTTCATCGAAAACTTCTCCTCAGTTTTGACAGAATTCGTTGACATGTTAGTTTCCTTCTTTCTCGAGTTACAGGCTCTGAGAAAGTCAAAGCGGCATGCAGGGAGACGAAAAAACGCCCCTTCTGCAGCCACTGCTACAAAAGGAGCGAAGGTTTCACTCTTCTCGTCGGCAGCGGACGCGAACAAGAACCGCGGGGTACCTCCCCTTCGTCTGCAGGCGAACTTCCCATCCTGCAGCACTTAACGCTCTTATTCTACTCTGACAGACCAGATATATTTTTGCTTGCGGACTTATCTTACAGGAGAATAGGGCTCCTGTAAATAACCAATTTTAAGCACTAAGGCGATTTATTGTGCCTGTTCGGCAGCTTCCACCACGTGGCGGATGAGGACCGCCGTGGTACCGGAGCCCACACCGCCGGGGACCGGGGTGATGGCTTCCACGATGGGTTCAACTTCGTCAAAGGCTACATCGCCCACCAGTTTGTTCTTCTCTTCGGACCAGTTGATGCCCACGTCCAGGACCACCTGGCCGGCCTTGAAGTAGTCGGCGTTGATCATTTCGGCACGGCCGAGGCACGCAATGACGATGTCCGCTTCCTTGACGACAGAGGGCATGTCCTTCGTGCGGCTGTGGCACACGGTGACGGTGGCGTTGTTCTGCATGAGGAGCATGGCGACCGGCTTGCCGATAACAAGGCTTCTGCCGATGACGACCGCCCGTTTGCCGGACATGTCGATGCCGTTGAACTTCAGGATCTCGATGCAGCTCTCTGCGGTACAGGGAGCGAACCCGGCGCCTTTGCCGGCATAAATGCTGGCCATAGAGCCGCGGGTGATGCCGTCGACATCCTTTTCCGGAGCCAGGGCTTCACAGGCCTCATTTTCGTCGAGGTGCTTCGGCAGGGGCCGGAACATGAGGACACCATGGACAGAGGAGTCTTTGTTGAGGTCTTCGATGGCGCTGAGGAGGGCTTCCTGAGTGACGTCTTCCGGCAGGAGGACCTGCTTGACGGCGACGCCGTTCTTTTCGGCTCTCTTGAGAGCGCCCCGCTCATAAGCGAGGTCATCTTCCCGCTCGCCCACCCGGAGGATAGCAAGGCAGGGAGTAATGCCCGCCGCTTTCAGTTTCTCGACTCTGGCGGAAGTGTCCAGGTCCAGGGCATCGGCGGTGGCTTTTCCGCGCAGTACAGTGCTCATTTCAAACCTCCATATACGGTCTCAAAGGTCTCTTCCGCGAGGGGAACATACTTTGCCATGAGGGCATTCAGTTCCTCATTCATCTTCTCCGCATAGTCCCGCTCCTTCATGAGACGGGTATTGATGGCCACGTTGAGGGCGGCGGAGCGAATGGCGGCTTCTGCCATGGCGGCGGCACAGCCTGCGTCGGAGATGACGAGGCGGCTGCCCTTCTCGGCATATTCCGCGATGAGGTCCATGGCCTCGCAGGAGAGGCGCAAAATGTTCATGGGCGGTTCCGCGGCTGCGTGAAGGCATTTCTCGAGAGTCTCGTCCCGGGTCGGGTCGTCCTTCGGGATGCCATAGGCTTT
>JAFUZN010000019.1 GCA_017476565.1 Clostridia bacterium | reverse complement strand
TCCGGGTTTGCCATGACTCCCCACTGTTCCAGATGGAAGTCGATGAGCTGGGAATTGAAGGGCGATTCACCCAGCATGGCCACGAGGCCAAGGTACCCTGCCTGGAACGCTTTGGCGCCGCCGACTCGCATGAAGTCTGCAAGGGTGGTGCCGTTGTTGACGCCGGCCAACGAAGTGATACTGGCGACCCAGTCACCTTTCCCGCCTTTAAAGAGGTCCGACAGTTCCTCTTCCGGCGTACAGGCCCGTTCTTCTTCGGAGCCATAGGTCAGGAGCTGAGCAAACATTCGGGCCGTCGGGGCGCCGAAAGAGTGGCCCACCAGATGGACTTTGGCATGGTTTCCCGGAGTGCCGATATCCTTCAAAATACCGGGGTAGGTACGACCGTAACGGGCATGACCATAGAGTTCCGAATGGTATTTGCCGTAGTCGACGGTGCCGCCCACCAGGCGGTAATAGAGTTCACAGGCACGGTCCCACAGGTTGTTGATGGGTCCGACCGCGGGGCCCCAGCACTCGAAGCCGTTCTTGCGAAGGTGCCGCACGGCATTCTTCCCGGGGCCAAAGCCCCAGCCGGAGAGAAAACGGCTGACACCGTCTTCATCGCCATAGCCCATGAACCCGTGAACGAGAATGATCGGATAGTGGTTGTTGCGTTCCATAGATACTTCCTCCTGTCTTTATTCAAAACTTGTCATTTTGATTATACGGGAAAGCATCGAAAAAGAAAATCCGAAACAATCATACAACTGACAGAGGTCCGCTTACAGGACTTCGGGGACGATGACCTCGCCTTCCCCACCACAGTACTTCACGGTCGAATCGATGATAGCCTGAGCAGTCTCCTCGAGAAGTGCCTCCGGGGTCGCTTCGTTCCCCTGGACAATATAGAAGATGTTCTTCGCCTCTTCGGTGACCTTGGTCTTTTCCACCTGACGGACTTCCAGCCGACAGAGGACTTCATTCGCGTCATCACAATAACAGTACTCGCCGGCGTTGATGCCGATGGGTTCCGGCTGCCCGATGGGCTGGAACCGCTCCGTGCCATCGGTGAATCGAAGGGTAACATTCCCTTCTACATGGTCGATGTCGTGGGCGCCGAGGGCCAGCTTACTCTCAAGAGAGATGAGGTTGTAAATATCCACCGCCTGGTTGAGGTAGAACATGTCTTCCCGCTTCTTCAGAAGCTTGATGAGGTTCTCGCTGGCAGGGATGTTCTTCCGGCGCTTGACTCCGCTGTTATCGTGGAGGAGGTTGAAGCCCTCCAAAATGGGGTCTTCCTTAAGGTCTAAATCGCGGTAGGTCTCCAGAAGGGCGGCCAGCCGCTCCGTGCGGTACGATCTCCATTCCTCGCTGTTCTGGGTATTGTCGACGCCCCGAATGACGGCAAAGAGGATCTTTACCCCGACATCCAGGACTTTCTGCTCTACGTAAAAATTCATTGTCTTTCCTTTCTAAGGACCGCGGCTTCCAGTTGCTCCAGGCCCTTTTGCAGGTACTCTCGGGAGGTAGCCACATTGATGCGCTGGAACCCTTCCCCTGTGGGACCGAACATGGTTCCTCCATCGAGCCAGAGTTTGGCCTCCTCCCGGATGAACCGGTCCAGCTCCTTCCCGGAGAGTCCAAGCCTCCGGCAGTCTACCCAGAGAAGGTACGTCCCCTCCGGTTTGAGCGCTCTGAGGCCGGGACTGCGGGTATTGATGAAGTCCACCGCGAAGTCCAGGTTGGCACTGAGGGTGGCGATGAGGGCATCATACCACTCTTCCCCGTGGGTGTATGCCGCTTTGCAGGCGATGAGCCCCAGCTGGTTCGGCTGTCCCGCGCCGGAACGGTCCAGTTCTTTTCGGAACCGGTTTCGAAGGGACTTGTTCGGGATGAACAGGTTGGAAGTCTGCAGGCCGGCCAGGTTGAAAGTTTTGCTGGGAGCCGTACAGAGTAGGCTGAACTCCTGAAAGGACGGGTCCACATTGAAGAAGGACGTGTGGGTCGCACCGAAGGTCAGGTCCGAGTGGATCTCGTCTGCCAGCACGAGGACCCCATACTGTTTGCAGAGGTCCCCCAGGGTCTTCAGTTCTTCTCTTATCCAGACCCGCCCCACCGGGTTATGGGGGCTGCAGAGAATAAATAGCTTTGGATGGTCTTCTTTGAGTTTTGTTTCAAAGTCCTCAAAGTCGATCCCATAGGTCCCGTCCTCCCGAAGGACCAGGTCATTGCTGACCACCTTCCGGTCATTGTGACGGATCACATTGGCGAAGGGGTAATAGACCGGCTCCTGAATGAGAACGGTGTCGCCCGGCTCCGTATAAGCTCGCACTCCATGGGCCAGGCCAAAGACTACCCCGGGAGTCTGCACGAGCCATTCCGGTTCGACCTTCAGATCATGGTGACGGAGCATCCAGCCGGCCACCGCATCGAAATAGTCGTCTCCCGCCAGCGTGTAGCCGAAAGCACCTTTTTGGACAGCCTCGATGACCGCGTCCTGTACATAGGAAGAAGTCGGGAAGTCCATGTCGGCGACCCAGTAAGACAGCACGTCTTCCGGCATGTGGAAGCGCTCCGTATAGTCGAATTTGATGGAGTCTGTCCCCTTCCGGTCCAGCCCTTTGTCAAAGTCCAGATTTCGCTCTGCCATGAACCTTCCTCCTTTTCGCTTGTTCCTTCTGTAAATAAGATGTTG
>JAFUZN010000018.1 GCA_017476565.1 Clostridia bacterium | reverse complement strand
GTGATGATGTACACGAGGTCGAAGAGTAGGCAGGAGCCGATGAGGAGCTTCATGTAGGGCATGGTGTCCATGAGCAGGAACTTGGAGACCGGAACGTGGTAGGCGCGAAGCAGAACGACCGCACCCATGACGTCCGGGGCCAGGGTCCCGAGACACTTGGAAATAGCGATGATCATGGACTGACCGTCGGTGTTGCCGCGACGGAGCAGCATGGGAATGTACAGGGAAGAGATGAAGATGTTCTGCTGATAAGCAGCATAGGCACCCTGGTGGTCTTCCAGTTCAATGGAGATGAACCAGACAGCCTGGAAGCTGATGAAGAGGATGAGGGCAACATAGGGGATGAACATCTTTTTGCCGAAGCCCGGAAGGGCGTGGTTGTATTCTTCTCTGCCATATTTGATCTTCAAATACAGGATGACACAGTCGAAGAGGAACCAGACGGCGTCGACACCCCGCTGGACCATGGTCTGGTCGGTGACATGGAAGAAAGACCCTTCCGGGAAGAAGGGGTCGCCCATGAAGGCGAAGATGAATTCCCAGGACCAGTTGAGGCCGAGGACCATGAGGGGCATACCGCAGGCTTTATCTTTGAAGCCCCGGTAGATGATATCGATGTAAACGATCGTCCAGAAAATACCGGACACAAGGGTCAGGACAGCATAGATCGGCTCGTCGGGTACCATCAAGCCGGCTATGGTCACTTTTTCTAAGGTAGGCATAGTGTTTCTCCTTTTTCAAATTTCTCAATGCTTGTTATTCGTCGTCATCTTTGTCGAAGACTTTTCCGTACATGACCGTGATCACCAAACCGGCGAGTGCGACCACACTGAACAATAACAACCAAAGGATGCCTCCGATCATTTCATTTCCCTCCTTTTGTCAAGATTACTATTCTAATACGTGTATAGCATTTCTATCGTATACCAAACATTTTCGTTTTGCAATACTTATCGTAAGCTGCGCTTTGCGAAGTGCAGACCAAACAAAACATGAACAACTGTTCATAACAACATAAGATTGTACCGAAATTGACTCTGTGGTATAGTCTTTCAAGATTCTGGAAAAGGTACGAGATTGATCACTTCTCAATACTGGAAAGGACCCCAAATGAAACACTCATTTCGCACTCTGCTGGGCGCTCTTTTGAGCCTCTGCCTCATGGTCGGCGTCTTGGCAGGTTGTAACACGAAGACTACTACTCCCGACGATGGGAAACTGCATGTGGTCACCACGATTTTTCCCGCCTATGACTGGGCGAGGGCCGTTCTCGGCGACAAAGCCGCCGATACCGACCTTGCCATGCTCCTCGACAACGGGGTCGACCTTCACAGCTTTCAGCCTACCGCGGCCGACATTGCGAAGATCGCTTCCTGCGATGTATTCGTCTATGTGGGCGGAGAGTCCGACGCCTGGGTGGAAGACGCCCTGAAGGAAGCCACCAACAAAAACATGCAGGTCGTGAACCTCCTGGAAGTCATGGGGGACAAGGCCAAGACCGAAGAAGTCAAGGAAGGTATGATGCATGAGGAAGAAGAGGCAGAAGAAGGGGAAGAGGAAGAAGAGGAACTGGACGAGCACGTCTGGCTGTCCCTTCAGAACGCTTCTTTCCTGACGGACGCGCTCTGTGATGCGATCTCCGCTGCCGATGAAGAGAATGCGGAGACCTATCGGGCCAATACGGCGGCTTACCAGAAAGAACTGGCCGCTCTGGACGGAGAGTACAAGGGCGTTATCGATACCGCCAAGCGGAAGACCCTGCTCTTTGGCGACCGGTTCCCCTTCCGTTACCTGGTGGATGACTACGGCCTCGATTACTTTGCCGCCTTCGTGGGCTGCTCTGCCGAGACCGAAGCCAGCTTCGAGACCATCAAGTTCCTGGCGGACAAGGTCGACGAACTGGGACTCACCAATGTCCTGACCATTGACGGCTCTGACAGCAGGATCGCAGAGACCATCCTCAAGACGGCAACGACCCCGGGTGGAGCCATTCGCACATTAGACTCTCTGCAGTCCACCACATCCCAGGATGCTGCTGACGGAAAGTCCTACCTCTCCGCCATGCAGAGCAATCTGGAAATTTTGAAAGTCGTTCTCAACTAAAGGAGCAAATAATCATGGCGCAAGTCCAAGTCCGAGACGTATCCCTCGGGTACGACAACAACTTACTGGTCGAACATCTCGACTTCTCTGTGAATGCGGGGGACTACCTCTGCATCGTCGGGGAAAATGGGACGGGCAAGTCGACCCTCATGCGGACCCTTCTGGGGCTGCAGAAACCCCTGGCCGGTTCCATTGAGTTTGGCGACGGGTTGAAGTCCACGGAGATCGGCTACCTGCCCCAGCAGACCGATGTACAGCGGGACTTCCCGGCTTCCGTCCGGGAAATCGTTCTTTCCGGCTGTCAGGGCAGAATGGGCCTGCGCCCTTTTTATACCAAAGAAGAAAAAGCCCTGGCGGAAACCAATATGGAACGCATGGGCATTTCGGAGTTCGCCAAACGCTGCTACCGGGAACTGTCCGGCGGTCAGCAGCAGAGAGTCCTGCTTGCAAGGGCCCTCTGTGCGACCCGGAAGATCCTGTTATTAGATGAACCCGTCGCCGGGCTGGATCCGAAGGTGACGGCGGAACTGTACAAGCAGATCGCGGAGCTCAACGAGGAAGGGATCACCATCATCATGATCTCCCATGACATTGACGCAGCGGTGTCCTATGCCTCCCACATTCTTCATGTGGCGGATAAAGTGTTTTTCGGCACCCGGGAAGAGTACAAAGACAGTGCTCTCGGACGCCGGTTCCTGAAAGGCGGTGAAGACGAATGACCCCTCAGGAAATGACTCTGTTCGGGAAACTGAGCCTGTACCTCAGCTACCCCTTCGTCCAGTATGCCATCATCGTGGGCGTGCTCATCGCCCTCTGTTCTTCGTTGCTGGGCGTGACCCTGGTCCTCAAACGCTTCTCCTTCATTGGAGACGGTCTTTCTCATGTGGCTTTCGGCGGCCTTGCCATTGCCAGCGTGGTGAACCTCACCAATGAGATGTGGCTGGTGCTGCCCATTACGGTGTTAAGTGCCGTTCTGTTGCTGCGGACGGGGCAGAACACCCGCATTAAGGGGGATGCGGCCATTGCCATGATCTCCGTCGGAGCACTGGCCTTCGGCTACCTCATCATGAACCTCTTTTCCACGTCGACGAACCTGTCGGGAGACGTCTGCAGCACCCTCTTTGGCTCGACCTCCATTCTGACGCTGACCCAGCAGGAAGTCATCCTCAGTGCCATCCTTTCGGTGCTGGTCATCCTGCTCTTCATTTTCCTCTACCACAAGATCTTCGACGTCACCTTCGACGAGAATTTCGCGAAGGCCTCCGGCACCCGGGTGGAACTCTACAACACGGTCATCGCCATCGTCATTGCGGTCATTATCGTGCTGGCCATGAACCTGGTGGGGTCCCTGCTCATCTCGGCCCTGGTCATTTTCCCGGCCCTGTCGGCGATGCGTCTCTTCCGGAGCTTCAAAGCGGTCACCATTTTCTCCGCAGTATTCTCCGTGGTCTGCGCCCTGCTGGGCATGCTCATCTCCATCATTTACGGCACACCGGTGGGCTCCACCATTGTGGCGGTCGACACCGTCGCTTTCCTCATCTGTTATGCCATTGAATTCTTCAAAGGAGGGGTCTCTTCATGAAACAACACATCGCCCACATTACTGCACTGGTCCTGCTGCTGACTATGCTGCTTGCGCTGACCGGTTGCGGAGATAAGAAAGATACCGCTTCGGACACCGGAGCCGGGGCCAAAGCCACCACTCAGGTCACCGGGGTGAATGACATCCTTGCAAACGGTGGGACCCAGTCGACCACCCATGTCCCTTCCGAGGAGGAGCGGGCCAAGGCGGCCAAAGCGGCGAAAAACACCGCCGAAGGGGTCGATGTGGACCTGACGAAACTCAGCGGTGTCATGGTCTATTCCCAGGTGTTCGACATGGTCTCGAACCCGGCTTCCTATAAGGGGAAGACCATCCGCATGGAAGGCAATTACGGGGAGTACCTCGACGATGAGACCGGGAACCTTTACAGGGCCTGCGTCATCCCGGACGCCACCGCCTGCTGTGAGCAGGGCATCGAGTTTGTTTTGAAAGACGACTCTAATGCGGACGAAGACCTGGTAGAAGGCCTGCCCTGCGCCGTGCAAGGCACCTTCGACACCTATTACGAAGGTCAGGTCCAGTACTGTACCCTCCGCAATGCGGTACTGGTGTAAATGTAAACTTTCTAATGTAAATCAAATAATTCAGAACCCTTTAAGAAACATTTATTAAAGTTTTAATTAACATAAGAGAACGAGCTTTTGTTAAATAATTTGAGAGAGGGTTTTGATGATGAAGAAAGCGACCACGAAATTATTGAGTCTGATACTGGCGTTGGTCATGGCATCCAGTGCCATGTGTCTGTCTGTTCTGGCAGAAAGTAAGTATGCTTACAAAAAGGTGACTCTCATCGGTGACAGTATTGCCACCGCATTGCGCATGGAGTGGCGCGGGGAAGGTGCACCGCCCGAAGATATCAAACCCTATTACCGATACAACGAAGGCAGCGGCTTATGGACCCGTACCGGAGCTACCCATGGGACGTGGATCGAAAACAGTTGGCCGGCCCGAGTGGTCCGCGGGGTAGGACTCAACGAGAAAGACCTTTATAACTATGGGCGCGAAGCTTTCAGCTCTATTGAATTCCGCAGAATGCTGGACGCCTCCTACAGTCCCTCTGCGGAAGACCTTGCCATCAGTGATGGGCTTTATGCAGAATACGGTGCAGACCTTCAGGGAAGAGGGTTGAATTACATTCAGTCCCAAATCCCGAAAGATCTGGCAGATTCCGACCTGGTTCTGTTAGGGATGGGCTCCAACGATATTTTCTCCTATGCCATGGTCCACTACAGTAACGTGACGGCAGGTCTTGAAACCACTCCGTTAAATAAGGCACAGCTTCAGGCTCTGGAGGCCATTGACGGAGTCGTTTCGACACTGGTATCTCAGGGACTTTTCGCAGAGGCCTGGGCAAAGATTATCGCTACTGCCAAAACGGTCAATGCCCTTGAACAGACATTGCTCATCATGGTCAAGGTCATTCTTCAGGGCGTTCAGAAATTCCTGCAAAACTGGGATGTCATTATCGACAAGATCCATGCGTATAACCCCGATGCGACAGTCATGGCAGTCAGCCTGTTCAATGCAACCGAAGGCATTTACCTTACAGATTCCATCAAACTGGACCTTGGCCAAATCATGAAGCCGGTTTTCGACACGATGAACAATCATATGAAGTCCTATGCGAAGAAGACCGGGTATTATACCTATGTGGACTGCACGAAGACCTCCCATCCCGGCTGGCCCACTGCAATGGAGATCGTTCAAGATACGAGCCAGCTTATGGTTTACATGATGCTTTGCACCCATCCCGATTATGACGGACAAAACTATATGGCAAACCAGGTCCTGGCGGCACTTCCGGAAAAGGACAAAAAGACTGAGAATGCAGCCGGTAGTTTGAATGGCCTTGCCAAAGGTTCCGACGGACGTTGGGCGATGTACAAAGATGATCGGGTAAATACTTCTTACACCGGCCTTGTCAAGCAACCCGCTAACGGTGTCTGGTATTACGTGGAAAACGGTTATGTAAACTGGAACTACAGCGGTTTTGTGAAAAATGAAAAGGGATGGTGGAGAGTCAAAGACGGACGTGTCGACTTTAGTGCCAACAGCATTTATAAGCAGCCCGCAAATGGTGTCTGGTACAAGGCTACCAACGGTCATATCAACTGGAATGAGAACAGCATTTACAAAAATGAGAACGGTTGGTGGAAATGTACGAACAGCAGGGTCACGTTCAAAGAAACGGGGATATACGGTAATGAATACGGTATTTGGTATGTCCTGAACTCCAAAGTGGACTTTTCGAAAAATGGTCCTGTCAAAGTGAATGGAAAGACTTACACAGTAAAAGCCGGTCGAGTCATTGCTTAAAACCTTTTCAATCAAACTTGCAGTCCCCGTCGAAAGACGGGGACTTTTTTGCCGGTCTCATGATATAATGGGAAACAGAATGAAAAAAGGAAGTGGGACCATGACCGCTTTGGAATGGAACAACTACATTGCCACCGAGGCCTTTTTGGAGGCTGTCCGTCCCCTGTATGTGGATGAGCAGCTGCTGCCGGAACAGCGAGCGCGCTACACGAAGACCCTCGAGGAATTCGTCGCCCTCTACGGTGACGGGGAGCTTGAGTTTTACTCGGCTCCCGGACGCAGTGAAGTGGGCGGGAACCACACGGACCACCAGCGGGGCCGTGTCCTGGCCTGCTCTTTGAACCTCGATGTCATTGCCGTGGTCCGGAAGCGAACGGACGGTATGATCCGGGTGAAGTCGGAAGGCTACCCGGAAGACACCGTCGACCTCAAAGTCCTGGAACCGGTCCCGGAGGAAGAGGGGAGCTCCCGGGCTCTCATTCGAGGCGTGGCAGCTGCACTCAGAGAAAAGGGCTATGGCATTGGCGGGTTCGACGCCTATACGACCTCCAATGTCCTTCAGGGCTCCGGCATGTCTTCTTCCGCAGCCTTTGAAGTGCTCCTGGGGACCATTCTCTCCGGCCTTTACAACGACGGCGCCATTTCTCCTGTGGAAGTGGCAAAAGCCTCCCAGGTGGCGGAGAACCGCTTTTTCGGGAAGCCCAGCGGCCTTCTCGATCAGATGGCCTGCGCCGTCGGGAACCTCGTGACCATCGACTTTGCCGACCCGGAGGACCCCAAAGTGCGGAAAGTGGAGGCGGACTTTGCTTCCTTTGGTCACAGCCTTTGTATCACCGACACGAAAGGGTCCCATGCAGACCTGACCACGGACTACGCGGCGGTCCCGGCAGAGATGAAACAGGTGGCCGCATACTTCGGAAAAGAAGTCCTGCGGGAAGTGGATGAAGAACTCTTCCGGCTGGAGCTTCCGAAGGTGCGGGCAGCCGTTGGCGACCGTCCTGTCCTGAGAGCGATCCACTGGTTTGAAGAGACCAAACGGGCAGGAGCCGAAGTGGCGGCCCTGGAAATCGGGGACTTTGACAGTTTCCTGAACCTGGTCCGCGCTTCCGGCGACTCCTCTTATAAATACCTGCAAAACGTCTATTCGGCCCGGCACCCGGAGCGGCAGGAAGTCCCCGTTGCGCTGGCCGTCAGTGACCTGGTCCTTGGAAAGAAAGGGGCCTTCCGGGTCCACGGCGGCGGCTTTGCCGGCACCATCCAGGCCTTTGTGCCGGAGGAAAAGGTGAACCATTACCGCCGAAAGATGGATGAGCTCTTCGGAGAAGGCTCCTGCCACATCCTCTATGTCCGTCCCGTAGGCGGCGTGAAAATCGGTTAAAACTATTCCTTTAGAAAGTTGAGAAGGAACGACATGAGATATACCCTCGACAAGAAGAATTATGCAGACTTCAACACCTTTGAAATCGGCAAACTGCCGCCGCGAAGCTACTTCATCCCTTACCCGGATAAGGCCTCGGCAGATGAGGTCTCGCTGAAAGAGAAGCGCTACAAGTCCCCAAAAGTGGTCTGCCTGAACGGGGAGTGGGACTTCAAGTTCTACCAAAACCCCAACGATGTCCCC
>JAFUZN010000017.1 GCA_017476565.1 Clostridia bacterium | reverse complement strand
AGGGCAAGTGTGCCCTTCGGCCTGCGAGTAATATGAGGCTCAGCGAAAAACCACGTAAAATCGCATTCCTATCGGGTTTTACGTGGGACAAAGTGGCTTCGACCCACGTATAGACCAAATAATCGACTTGTTTACGTGGGGCTATCCTTTTTTATTCTCCTTTTTTGGGGCTTTTTTACCCTTATCACCCACGTAAAATTCACGTTTTTTGCCTCTTTACGTGGTTTTTTAGCCAGGAGAGAAATTCAGCAGAGAGGCACTGGCGGCGCCGTGGGTTCCGGGCTGGAGAGCCTGGGGCTCGTGGGCCGCGAACCTCCGCCTGCAGCCCTCTGCGTCGAAGGGGCGCGGGGCGCCATTATACTGACAACTTCCAATTTGTCTACACGCACGTGTGATAGGTTGAATAATAGCTAGAATAATACTATAATTCTGATGAGGTGAGATGAATGTTGATCGATACCCGTCAGATCATCACCTTGACGGACGCCAATCAAAACTTCTCGAAAGCCACCAGAATCGCGGACGATTATGGTGATGCGATCGTGTTCAAAAACAACCGGCCAAAGTACAAACTGATCAACCTGGAACTGGAGCCGGATCTCCAGCTGACCGATGATGAGAAAGTCGATGTCATCGCCCGCCGGGTCCTGGAGCGTTATAAAGATGCATTTTTGGAGCTGGCAAAATGATCAAACTGACTAAAGAAAAAGTGTTATTGTTACATCAGCTGATCGCCGAGGAGACGGGCGGCAGTGTTGGGGTCCGCGATGAAGGGCTCCCTGAGTCGGCGCTGGAAGGCATCTACAGCGGTTTTGGCGGAGAAGAGTTTTACCCCACAACGGAAGAAAAAGGCGCAAGGCTTGGGTACACACTGATCACGAACCATGCTTTTGTAGATGGAAACAAGCGGATCGGAATGCATATCATGCTGACGTTCCTGGAAGTCAATGGCTTGCCGATATATACTTCCTCGGAAGAAGTCGCCCGAGTTGGAATCGGGGTGGCAGATGGCAGCATTTCATATGAAGACCTGCTGGAGTGGGTCAAATCAAACGTAGAACGCTAACAGGAGGTGTGTGCGTAGCGTACTTTGTGTACATGCTCGAGTGTGGGGACGGGAGTTACTATACCGGATTCACGACAGACGTGGAGCGGCGGGTGAAGACCCATAACGCAGGCAAGGGCGCGAAGTATACGAAGACGCGACTACCGGTGAAAGTCATCCACACGGAAGAGTTTGCCACGAAGGAGGAAGCCATGAGTCGGGAGTGGCACATTAAACACGACCTGACCAGAGAACAGAAGGAGGAACTCATCGCAATGGGAAATGTAGACAGAAGCCTGCGGCCGGGAGACCGGGTGCAGCATTTTAAACGAGAGACGGTGGACCCGAACACTACTGAGTACCTGTACCAGATTATTGGCAAGGCCTACCATTCGGAGACAAAGGAGCCCCTGATGATCTACCAGGCACTCTACGACGACTACGCACTTTACGCCCGGCCCTACGACATGTTCCTGTCCGAGGTCGACCGGGAAAAGTACCCTGACATCAAACAGAAATACCGCTTCGAAATAATCAGCGACTAAATCGCGACAACAAAAAAGAGCTCTCACTTTGTTGAAAGTGAGAGCTCTTTTCTTGCGCTGTTATACTTTATCGCCGTCGCAAAAGATGCAGCAATACCGACACTTTTGTTGGGTCCTCTTTTTTGTTATAATGGGTCCATTGAACTTCAAGAACGAAAGGATCTGTTCCTTATGAGCGAACCCATCAAAACCACCAGCGCTGTTCTGGCTTTCAACTTCGCCGGCGTCCGGCTGGCGAACCTGCAGGCCCTCTGTGAGCGGAACAACGCCGAACTCAAAAATGTCTCGGCCAAGACCGCTCCCGAGACCTTTTCGCTGTCTCTCGTCGCCATTCTCGCCGGCGGCTCGGTCACTGCCAGTAAGACGCTGGCGGTGGAAGCTGTCGACATCCTTCGGGCCATGGCCTTTGACGAGGAAATGCTCATCCTGGCAGGCTTTGGGCCGGAAGAACTGGATGCGGTCCTCGAAGACCTCAAAAAGAAAGACCTGTGGATCCCGCTGAAAGCCGTCCTGACACCCACTAACGCTGCCTGGACTCCCGTCGCTCTGAAGGCGGAACTGGAAAGCGAGCGGGCGGCCATTGCGGAAGCTTTTGCCAAACAGCAGGAGAAAGCCCAGCTGTCCGTCAAACCCGGCGCCGAGCAGGCTCTGGAAGACCTGGTGAAGGACATTGAGGGCTGATTCCTTCGAAGCCTGTGGCCTGTGCCCGAGAGCCTGCGGTGTGGACCGCACGGCAGGGTCGCGGGGCCGGTGCCATGAAACGGCGACCGTGCGTATCGCCCGGGCCAGTCTTCATCAGTGGGAGGAACCCTGCCTCTCCGGGGAGCGGGGCTCCGGTACCGTCTTCTTCACGGGGTGTCCCCTCGGCTGTGTCTACTGCCAGAACTACAACATTGCAGACGGCACCAACGGCACAGAGTTGACGTCGGAACAGCTGACAGACGTCTTTCTGAAACTCCAGGACCTGGGCGCCCACAACGTGAACCTCGTGACCCCGACTCACTTCGTGCCCGCCATTGCACCGGCTCTGGAGCGGGCGAAGGAACTGGGCCTCACCCTGCCCGTCATCTACAACACGGGCACTTATGAGACCGTGGAAACCCTGCAAATGCTGGAGGGCCTCGTGGACATCTGGCTCCCGGATTTCAAGTATGCGGACCCCGCCCTCGCTGCCCGGTATTCGAACGCTCCGGACTACTTCGAGGTTGCCTCGGCGGCCCTGGAAGAAATGGTCCGCCAAAGCCGAAACGCCGGTCGAAACTCCGCCTGGGAGAAAGACCTCTGCGCCTTCGACCTCGACGGCATGATGACCCGGGGCATCATCGTCCGGCATCTCATCCTCCCCGGACACACGGAGGACTCCAGGAAAGTCCTCCGCTACCTCTACAAAACTTACGGGGACGACCTCTACCTCTCCATCATGGACCAGTACACGCCGCTGCCCCACATAGCCACCCTGCACAAGGGGAAGTATCTCGAACTCGCCCGGAAGGTCACCCAGGAAGAGTACGACGAGGTCGTCGACTACGCCGTGGACCTGGGCATCACCAACGCCTTCGTCCAGGAAGGGGAGGCCGCCTCCGAGTCCTTCATCCCAGACTTCGAACACTTCGACTTAGAAACGTCTTTACAACCATAAACAGGAAAGACCCCTGCACAAAAGTGCAGGGGTCTCCCCATGAGGTTATGGATATTATCTACTCAGGCAAACGCCGGAGTCGATGACGTGGGAAGCGCCGTTGACGAAGGAAGACTCGTCAGAGGCAAGGTACACGGCCAGCGGGGAAATGT
>JAFUZN010000016.1 GCA_017476565.1 Clostridia bacterium | reverse complement strand
GCTGACATTTCTGTCATGTGTTTCCAGATTCTGGAAAAAGTTCTTCGAAACTTCAAAAGAAATTTCAAGGGTTCTTTTCGTTCATTGATGTTTAATTTTCAAGGTCCACCAACCACGTAGGTACGTGGTTTTGGCGGTCGGCGCTGTGCCGAACGCGAGATATATAATACTGCATCTGTCTTCCTAAGTCAACACTTTTTTACTAGATTTTTTAAAAAGTTTGAAACCCTGCCGGGCGTCCCGCGCCTTTCTCACTTCACAAAGAAGAACCGGAGGGTCAAATGGTTGGGGTCGGTGTTGTACTGGAGTTTCGTGTTGCTGACTTTGTTGCCGGGTTTTACCAGTACGTTGGCGCTGGAGATGAGGTAGTAGACCCGGTCGTTGGCTATGAGCTGGGTCTTGGCCCGCTCATAGGCGTCGAGGTCGGTGAACTTCAGCTCGAGAGACCTCTTCCCGGCGTTCAGAACGGCGGGAAGGTTTCGGGTGATGGCCGTAGCGGCACTGTCGTACCCGTCGCACAGGAGCCCGTTCCATTCGTAGTAGTTGAGGTCGTTATAGATACAATTCTCCCAGAGGCTTTCATCGTCCGGTTTATGGTCGTCTTTCATGTCCTCTTTCGACACATTGAAGAACACGTGGCTCGGCTCGTCGGAGGTGACCCCCGTGGAACTGTCGATGATGTAGTCATCCCAGGTGGCATCTACATTATATTCCCGGCCGGAAATGGTGACGACGTTCCACATATGGTTCTCGTTACCGCTTTCAGACATTCCGGTCCCGGAGACGACCCGGCTGACGACCCCCATCCGCTTCAAAAGGTACTGCATGGTCCGGGAGTACCCTTCACAGTTGGCCCGGTGGGCCACCAGCATACCGTAGGGAGTGTAGACGGAGTCGGTGGTCCCGGTCTCGTAGTCGGTCATCTCCCCCATGGCGTCGTGGACATAGAGTTCTTTTTCATAGTCGGAAGCCCCGGCGTCGAGGTTGGCAATGAGGCGGTTCGCCTCTTCTTCCACGAGGCTCCACTGGGTCCGGTACTCCTCCGCCGTCATCTTATAGGAGGGCTGGAAGTAGAAGACCGCTCCAAAGCGCATGTACTGACAGGTGTTTCCGAGGAAGAAGTATTCCGGGTTGTCGTAGGAGACGGCGGTGTACACTTCCTGGACTTCTTCCGAAGTAAGGTTCGGCACGGCGATCCGCTCCGGAAAGTCCGGGAGCTGGCTGACGATGAAGTTATAGGCTTCTCTCTCCGTCTCATTCAAATGATTATAATAATACTTATAATCGAGTTCTGCCGGCTGGGACACGACTGTATACCCTTTCCGCTCGGCATCGTGCTTTGCAATGTAGCTGTCGATGGGCAGGTAGAACCAGGCTGCGGTCAGGACCACTGCCAGAACGAAAAGGACATAAAAAACGAGGAAGGGCGAACGGCGCTTTTTGCTCTTACGAGACATGATGCGTTCCTCCCTTCCCCGACAGGTCCTGGTCAAAGGTCTTCATCGAAGACCGTTTTCTGGGCTTTGATGGGTCGCTCCCGGTCGGAGGCCTTCTCTAAAAGGCTCGTATACCGGGCGAAGTCGTTGATGGTGATGTCTGTACTGACGGCATTGACCAGAGTCTCATAAAGCGATTGACTCTTTGCATAATTGGTCGGTGTCAGTTCCTGGTTCAGCCATTCTGCAATGACTTCTGTCTGGGCGTCCGTCTCCTCGATGGAGTGGTCGCCGCCCATATATTTCAGATAGGTGTAAAACTCGTTTCCGTTGAGAGAGTGCTGTCCCTTCAGCAGGTGCAGACTCTGCTTCGGGCCTTCATATTTGAACTCTTCCTCCAGTTCCATGTCGAAGTAGCCCATTTTCAGGAGCACCCGGCCAATGTTCTCCTCATTCAAAATAAGGTACCGGTCGAACTTCTTGTCGTACCGTTCACTGACCGCCTTCACCAGAGCGTCCCGGGAGATGCTGTCAGCTTCCTTTTGGCCGAGAATTTCATTGAAAGTCTGGCGCTCATAGCGGGAAACCGGAGAAATGCCCTGAAGCTTGCCGGTGCCGCTACGGGTATTGAAGGTGAGTTGCGAGAGGAACACAAGGTCTCCGTCGGTGTCCGTCCCGCCGAAGAGGATGCGCACCGTATGTTTCATGTTGGTGCCGTCCAGTTCCGTCTCCCCCTTGCGGCCAAAGCCGGTCTCTTTGAAGATGACGATGCCGGACATGAGGGCTACCAGGAGCACGACGGCTGTAAAAATCAGCCAGAGCTTCCGGTTGCGGATGCGTTTTTCTTTCACGCTCGTGCGGAATTTCAGGGGCTTTTTGTCTCCCGGCTTTCGCATGGCCCTCCTCCTCTCCCAGGTCTTCAAGGAATATTAGTATAATACAAAAGCCCCAAAAAGAAAATCGCGTTTTCGAAAAAAGACGATCCGCCCCGGGTTTTCGGAGCGGATCGTCTTTGTAAAAGGAGTTGCATTATTGGGAGTTGATCAGTCGTAATAACTGTTCACGGTATTTGTAAAATTCTTCAGTGAACTTGATGTCCGTGGCGTTTTCTTCCACGATCTGACGAGAGAAGTCCACATGGATATCTTCGATGACCCGGCCGGGGTGACGGCTCAGGACGATGATGCGGGAAGCGAGCAGCAGTGCCTCTTCCACGTCATGGGTGATGAAGAAGATGGTTTTGCCGGTCTCCCACCAGATCTTCCGGGTGAGGTCCTGGACACTTTCCCGGGTCAGGGCATCCAGCGCGCCGAAGGGTTCGTCCATCAGGAGGATCTCCGGGTTGTTGATGAGAGCTCGTGCAATAGAGACCCTCTGTTGCATGCCGCCGGAAAGCTCATAGATCTTCTTCTCGGCGAACTCACTGAGTCCGACTTTCTCGAGGTATTCATCGACGAGGGGCTCATATTCCTCCTTCGGAAGGCCCCGCACTTTCGGGCCAAAACCCACGTTCTTACGAACGGAATACCAGTTGTAAAGGGGCGGGTGCTGGAAGACGACACCGCGGTGCCAGTCAGTCCCTTCGATCTCTTCCCCTTCCAGTTTGACGGTGCCGGTGGTAGGGGCGATGAACCCCGCAAGGATCTTCAGGAGCGTACTCTTGCCGCAGCCGGAGGGGCCGAGGACACAGATGAATTCGCCCGGGAAAATGTTGAAGTTGATGTCTTCGAGAGCTTTGATGGGGCCGGTATTGCCGTCATAGCTCAGGTCTACGTGATCGATGGTGATGAGTTCCTCTTCGGGAGTGCCTTCTCCCTCCACAATGGGTTCCGGGCCCTCATAGTTCACGTTTTCTACGGCGATGAGCTCATCCGAGGGCTCATACAGTTTCTCTTTCCAAGATTCTGACATATGCTGCCCTCCTTATTTCGAAGCGGCCTTGACGAACTCGGACGTCACTTTGCTCTGGAACGTTTCGAGGTCCGGGGCACTCTTGATGCTCTTCTGCTCGACGAGGAAGTCTGCGGTATCTTTCAGGACCTGTGCAAAGACATTGTCGAGCTGCTCGATCTGCTGAGCGGCATCCAGGTAAGAGAAGCTCTTCAGCTGTTTGGCAGCGTCCGCTTCTTCGATCTCCAGTTTCTTAGAGATATCCTGAGCCGCAATATCGGGCTGCTTGTTGATGATGTCGTTGGCGCGGAGCTGGAGTTCCACGAACTTCTGAACGACCTCCGGGTGAGCTTCCGCATATGCTCTGCGGACCACGTTGACGTCGGCAGTGATGACGCCCTGTTCCGCCAGCTGAGCGGAGTCGGTGACCACTACGCCGTCGGCCAGGAGGTTATCGAGGACCGGGTACCAGACATAGGCGGCGTCGATGTCATTTCTCTGCCAGGTGGCAAAGATGTCATCGGGCTGCAGGTCCAGGAGTTCCACGTCGGTCTCTGCAACGCCGTTCTGCTTGAGGGCGTTCAGAAGGCTGTAGTGAGCGGTGGAAGCAAAGGGAGTCGCGACTTTCTTGCCCTTCAGGTCTTTGATGGTCTTGATGCCGCTGTCTTTCTTCGCTACCAGAGTCTCGGCAGAACCGATGACGTCAGCCACCCAGAAGACTTCGACGTCGATGTCGTTGGCAATGGCAAGGGCCGCCGGGGAGGTACCCTCCTGGCCGATGTCGATGCCGCCGGAGGCAATGGCGGAGTTGATGTCTTTGCCGGAGTCAAAACGAATGATCTTGACGTCCACGCCCAGCTCTTTGGCATACCAGTCTTCATACTGAGCGATCAAATCGCCGTTGACCAGGTCCAGAGTACCGATGGTGACGGAGTTGTCATCCTTGTTCTTCCCGCCGCTGCAGGCAGCAAAGGAGAGCACGGCCAGTACGAGGACCAGGAACAGTGCGGAAAACTTTCTGAAATTCTGTTTCATGATATTACCCTTCCTTTCTCAGGTTCTGCCCTTCCAATGGACAATGCGCTTCTCGATGAACTGGATGAGCCGGTCGAGAAGAATGCCGGTGATGCCCATGATGATAACGCCCATGAAGACGATATCGGACCGCAGGTAGTTACTGGCGTCCAGAACGAGCCAGCCCATGCCGGCGGTGGCCGCGACCATTTCTGCGGCGACCAGGGTGGTGTACTCGACACCGAGGGCAGTACGCAGGCCGGTGAAGACGTCCGTCAGGGCCGCCGGAATAATGACGTAGAAAAAGATCTGCCATTTGTTGGCGCCCAGGGTCTCAGCCCCGTAAATGTAGTCTTCCTTGATCCGTTTGACACCGGCCACACAGGCGATGTACACCGGAGCGAAGCCGGCCAGGAACAGAAGGGCCAGTTTCGAGCCCTCATCGATACCCATCCAAAGAACCAGGATGGTGTAGTACGCGAGAGGCGGCAGGGGACGGTAGAACTCGATGATGGGGTCCAGAATAGCCTGTACCTTGGAGTTGTAACCGCTGAGCAGTCCCAGGGGAACTGCGGTGACGATCACCAATCCGTAAGCGATGATGAGCCGCTTCAAGCTGGTCCCCAGGTGCTGCAGGAGCGTGTGCCCCTTATAGCCATTCTGGGAGACGTCGACGAGAGACTCCAATACGCTTTTCGGAGAGGGGATAATGGTTTCGGAAAATGCACCCGTTGCGGTCAGACCGAACCACGCAAGGAAAATCAACACCACGGTGGCAATGGTCAGGACCCGCTCAATGGTGAATCCTTTCTTCTTCATTAAAGACCCTTCCTTTCTTTTACTAAATCATTTATTTAGAAGGTGTGTGCATTATATGCTTTTATTCATATAAAACCAAGCGATTTACTAGGGAATAAGTTTTAAAAATTGTCCCCGCACGGCGGACCTGCAGGGACAGGCTCTATTAAAGCTTTAAATGTTGGCGCCGGCCGCCAGGATCGTCTCATCGACAATGTCGAGGACCTCATTGAGAATCTTGAAAGCTTCCCGCAGCTCCTCTTCCGTAATGATGAGGGGAGGAGTGACATTGATATTGTTCTCCCGGCCGAAGGCGGAAAAGCCCCGTTCCTTCAAAAGGCCCTGGATGTAAGCCATGGTCGCCTTCTCGTCATACCCGTAGGGCACCAGGGGGATCTTCTTCTCGGTATCCCGCATGAGCTCGACGGCACCGAAAAGGCCGATATAGCGTACATCGCCCACACATTCGTGGCGCGCTTTGACGTCTTCGAGAAGCTCCCCGAAGACCTTCCCCACTTCGTTGACATGGTCGAGGATATGGTGGTCCTCATAGTAGTTGACGGCAGCGAGGCCCGCCGCACACCCGAGGGTGTGGCCGCTGTAGGTGAGACCGTAGAGAAAGACGTTATCTTTAAAGTACTCGGCGATCTCTTTGCTCATGATGATGCCGCCGAGCTGGACATAGCCGCAGGTGACCCCTTTGGCAAAGGAGATGATGTCCGGCTGAATGCCCCAGTGTTCGAAGCTGAACATGGTGCCGGTGCGGCCGAAGCCCGCCATGACTTCGTCACAGATGAGAAGGATACCGTATTTGTCGCAGAGAGCCCGCAGCCCCTGCAGGTAGCCGTCCGGCGGGATGATGACCCCGTTGGCACCGGTGATGGACTCCACTTCAATGGCCGCAATGTTCTGAGGGCCTTCGTAGAGGATCTGCTCCTCCAGGAGGTTCAGGTAGTAAGCGCTGGCCTCTGCATCGTCTTCAAACTCGATGGGGGCCCGGTACACATAGGGGTCGATGAATTTGGGGAACCCGGGGGCCGCAGGGCCTTCGAGGGCAAACCGTCTCGGGTCTCCGGACAGGTTGCCGGCGCCGAGGGTCGAGCCGTGGTAGCTCCGGTAGCGGGAGAGGATCTTGGAACGGCCGGTAAAGGTCCGGGCAGCATAAATGGCCGCTTCGTTCGCATCGGACCCGCCGCAGGTGAAAAAGACTTTCCCCATGTTGTCCGGGGCCAGCTCAATGAGCTTCTTCGCCAGTTCCGCTCTGGGGCCGGAGGCAAAGGCCGGGGCGATGTACGGCAGTACTTCCACCTGGGACTGGATCGCCCGGATGATCTCCGGGTTCCCGTACCCGAGGTTGACGTTAGCCAGCTGGGAAGACATGTCGTAATACCGCTTGCCGTTATAGTCCCAGAAATACACTCCCTCTGCCCGCTCGATGGGGATCGCATCGATGTTCCCCTTCAGCCAGGGGTGCTGGTTGTATTCCCGGTCCCAAAGGAGGACGTCCTCCCGCGTCGTCTCTGCCATGTTTCATGCTTCCTTTCTATTTCTGCTTCCGGTCAGATCCACAGACGGTAGGTGTCCGG
>JAFUZN010000015.1 GCA_017476565.1 Clostridia bacterium | reverse complement strand
GTCTGTGCAGGCCGCCGCGATGCACTCGAAGTTCTCATAATAACTTGGGTATTCCATTCTCATAAAGTCCCACCTCCGCCGGCCCGGGCGCCGCATCTAAATTCCGGTCTATTGTACACCAAAAACCGATCTTGGTCTATTTTAAGGTAGCAATGTATAATAGGGTGCACAGAAAGGAGGTCCTGCCCATGAGCCAAGGACAGTTCGCCCACAGCTATTCCCGGGAAGCTTACGCCGCTCTGCTGCCGGACACTCATAAGACCCGTCGGAAAGTACAGCTGGCCCTGGCCATCCTCGCGAATGCCGTCCTCGCCGTAATGGAGTACATCGCGAGCCGGCAACTGTGGCAACAGCACCCGGTCTTCAAAGACCTCGCCATTTTCTACACGCACCAGAGCAACCTGCTGGCCCTCGTTGCGGCCGTCCTCTTCGTGGTGGTCGGCACCGTCGCCCTCTTCCGCGATGGACGCATTCCCCACAGCCTCAAAGTCTTCCGCCTCATGTGCACGGTGCAGCTCTACATCACCTTCCTGGTAGTGGCAGTCCTCCTCGTCCCCATGGGCCTTGCGGGAGGCGCCGACTTCATCACCATGTACGGCGGACCCATGCTCGTCATGCACCTGCTGGCCCCCCTCGTGTCCCTCGTCTCCTTCGTCTTTCTCGAGGGCACGCCCCGGCTTTCCCTCGGGGACACCTGGCTGGCCACTCAGTACACTTACCTCTACTCCCTCATCATGATCATTTTGAATGCTACCGGCAAAGTGGAGGGGCCCTACCCCTTCCTCATGGTCGATGTGAACCCCTGGTGGGTCAGCCTCCTCTACGCCGTCACTATGCTGCCCGGAGCCTACCTCGTCTCCCTCTGTGGCAAGTGGCTGAACAACGGAATTGCCTGTCGCATTGCAGGGGAATCAGATAGTCCGTCTTCCAATTAAATTTTACACAATTTATTTCCTTTCAACCTATTGACTTCCGTTTTCCGTTCGGTATAATGGACATACAAAATATATAAAACCCCCTTTATTGAAAGGAGCCAATACCATGTCTAAAGCACTTGCGATCACTGTCGATAACTTCCAGGACGAAGTCGTCAACGCCGGCAAACCCGCCATCCTTGACTTCTGGGCTACCTGGTGCCCCCATTGCAAACGCATTGCCCCGTCTTATGACAAAATCGCCGACGAATACGAAGGCAAGCTGGTGGTCGGCAAAGTCGACACCGACGAAGACCCCGCCATTGCCCAGAAATATGAGATCGAGTACCTGCCCACCTTCGTCCTGCTGGACGCTGAAGGCAATGTCCTCGACAAGGTCATTTCCCCCGCCAACAAAGCGGCCATCGACGAGTTCATCCAGAAGAACCTGAGCCTGTAAGAACGGGAGCATTTCCATGAGAGAAAAAGTCTATGACGTCGTCATCATCGGCGGCGGTCCTGCCGGCTACTCCTCTGCTCTGTACTGCGCGAGAGCCGGTCTCAAAACCATCGTGCTGGAGCACCTCTCCGCCGGCGGTCAGATGACCCTGACCGAAATCATTGAAAACTACCCCGGTTTTGAAGAAGGCATCGATGGGTTCACCCTGGGGGACCAGATGCAGCAGCAGGCCGAGAAGTTCGGCGCTGAGTCTGCACTGACCTCCGTCACCTCTGTCGAGCTGGAAGGAGACCTCAAGGTCGTCCACACCTCCGACGAAGGGGACTTCGAGACCCGTTGTGTCATCATCGCCACCGGAGCCAACGCCCGTCAGCTGGGCCTTCCCAATGAAGCGGCCCTTGCCGACCGGGGCATCCATTACTGTGCCGCCTGCGACGGCATGCGGTTCAAAGGCAAAACGGTCGCCCTGGTGGGCGGCGGAAACACTGCCCTCGAAGATGCCCTCCTCCTGGCCCGCATTTGCGAAAAGGTCTACCTCATCCACCGCCGGGACGAGTACCGGGCTGAGAAGTTCTACGTGGACGCCGTCGGCGAAGCGGAGAACATTGAGCCCGTCCTCTTCAGTGTCGTCGACAATGTCGACGTGGAAGGTGGGTTCCAGGGTGTCACCGTGAAGAACGTCAAAACCGACGAGACCCGGTTCCTTCCCTGCGAAGCCCTCTTCGTCTCCGTCGGCCGGGTCCCCAACACCGAGTTCCTGCAGGGCGCGGTAGCCACCGACGCCGGCGGGTACCTGGAAGCAGACGAGACCACCCGCACTTCCGTCCCCGGAGTGTTCGCCGTCGGCGACATCCGGACGAAACCCATGCGGCAGGTCGTCACCGCTGCGGCAGACGGCGCCGTCTCCTCCATGTTTGCTCAGCAGTACATCGAGGAACTGAAGGCGAAAGCTTAACACACAGTTTTGGACCTTTGACATTGGTCAAAGGTCCTCTTTTTTGGCTAATCACCCGGCGGTTTCGTGATTTTGTCCATTTTTTTAAGTACCATAATGGAGAAAAGTCCACTTTATAAGGAGAGAAGCTGTCATGGGAAAACCGGAAATCACCCGCAAGAACATTATTCAGGCCTCTGTCAAACTGGCGAAAGAAAACGGCCCCGCCAATGTGACCGTTCGTGAGATTTGTGAGGAAGCCGGTATCTCAAAGAACACTTTTTACCTCTATTTCCATAACCGGGATGAAGTTTTCGGGGAGACTTACTACGCCGATGATGACGAAAAGGCCAGCCGTTTTCCCCAGATCATGCTGGAGTACGACTCCCCCCTCGAGCAGTTTTGGGAGCTTTTGAAGATCGACATTGAGCGACATCTGTCCTTCGGGCCAAAGCTCCTCGCCACCATCTCCATGCAGAACGTCTCCCAAATCCAGTTCTTTACCGAAGACCCGGAGGAACAGCCGGAGGCCGTCAAGGTCTTCACCTCCCTCGTTCGGAAAATGCAGCGCATGGGAGAGATCCAAAACATGTCGAACCCCTTCGACAT
>JAFUZN010000014.1 GCA_017476565.1 Clostridia bacterium | reverse complement strand
ACTCGTTAAAGAATTCTCAATGAACGTAACAGGAGGTTTTCACCATGAAAGAAGTATGTGTCATCACCGGCGGCGGCTCCGGCATGGGCCTTGCCACGGCAAAGTACATCAAAGACCGTCTCGTCATCATCTCCGGGCGCACCGAGGCGAAACTCGCTGCCGCTTGCGAAGAGCTGAAAAAGGAAGGCGTCGAAGCCATCTACAAGACCTGCGACACGTCCTCCAGAGCCAGCGTTGCAGAGCTTGCCAAGTTCGCTGCTGACCAGGGCATCATCAAGCAGGTCATCAACTGCGCGGGCATGTCCCCCTCCATGACCAACGCCGAAAAGCTCTTCCGCATCAACGCGATGGGCACCGTCTACGTCAACGAAGAGTTCCAGAAGTACATGGAAAAAGGCTCCGTCATCTGTGACGTCGCCTCCAACTCCGCCTATGCTCTGCCCGGCTTCATGACCAAAGCCGTGAAATTTGCCTATAAGTGGGCCGACAAGGACGAAGAGAAGTTCGTGAACTTCTTCATGAAGCTTGCCGGGAAGATCTCCGATGACTACATGTCCGCCGGCATGGCCTACAGCTTCTCGAAGAACTTCGTCACCTGGTATGCGGCAAAGTCAGCCTTTGACCTGGGCCCGAGAGGCATCCGCGTCGTCTCCGTCTCCCCCGGCCTCATCGCCACCGCTATGGGCAACGCCGAAGTGGAACACGGCGGCGACCTCATCAAGAAGGCCTGTGAAGAGCGCATGGGTGAAGCGGAAGAACTGGGCTACTGCATCGCCACCTGTGCCGACCCGAGAAACGGGTACTTAGCTGCGGTCGACGTCCTGGCAGACGGCGGCTCCACCAGAGGCAACGCAGAATTCAAGCACGACCCGCTTGCGCCTCTCAAGATGGCCGGCATCATCAAATAAAAGCAGTTGAAACCCGTCGGGCGCTCTGTTATAATCAGAGCGCCCTTTTTGACGGGCCGACAGTTCATTGGTACCTTCCTGTCGTAAAGCAAAACCGGGACTACGAGTTCGCAGCACGTATCTGCGGACATTTGGTAGCTTTGCGTTTTGCAAAGCTTTTTTCTTTTTTGGAGTGATTCACTATGAAAGCACTGGTCCTGTTCAGCGGTGGCCTCGACAGCTCGGTCTGTCTCGCCATGGCGGTAAAGGAGTACGGCGCGGAAGAAGTCCTCGCCCTCTCCATTTTCTACGGACAAAAACATAAAAAAGAACTGGAGGCCTCGGAACAGCTCGCCGCCTTTTACGGCGTGAAGCGGCTGACCCTGGACCTCGGAGCCATTTTCGAGGGCAGCGACTGCTCCCTGCTGGAACACTCCGATGCGGACATCCCCCATGAGTCCTACGGAGACCAGCTCTCCGGGACAGAAGGGGCTCCCGTCAGCACGTATGTCCCCTTCCGAAACGGGTTGTTCCTGTCCTCTGCAGCGTCCATCGCCCTCAGCCACGGGTGTGAAGTCATCTACTACGGGATCCATGCAGACGATGCCGCCGGGAACGCCTACCCTGACACCGGGAAAGCCTTCCAGGACGCCATTTCTGAAGCGGTCCACATCGGCAGCGGAAACGCTCTGACCGTGGTCGCTCCCTTCCTCGACAAGGCGAAGGCCTATGTGGTAAAAACGGGCACCGAACTGGGCGTCCCCTTCGAGCTGACCTGGAGCTGCTATGAGGGCCACGACAAAGCCTGCGGGGTTTGCGGCACCTGCCGGGACCGGTTGGCGGCCTTTACGGAAAACGGCCTTTCGGACCCCATTCCCTACGAGACCCTGTAAGGAGGTTGGAACCTTGAACGAACTCATTTTTGCGGGAAGCGTCCTTCTGTACCTGGGAAGCGTCCTGCTTCTTTATAAACTCTTCGGCAAACACGGCCTTTATGTCTTTGCCGTTTTCAGTACCCTCCTTGGGAACATTGCCGTCTGCAAGAGCATCGACCTCTTCGGCTTTGCCACCACCGCCGGCAACGTGCTGTACGCCTCCACCTTCCTGGTCACGGACATTCTGTCGGAAAAGTACGGCCGGAAGACGGCGACCCGGGCGGTGGCCTACAGCTTCTCCATCATGGTGCTCTGGATGATCGGCACCCAGCTGATTCTCCTCTTCACCCCCAACGAAAACGACTACATCAACGAGAGCCTGAAGGTGGTCTTCGGCCTGGTGCCCCGGATCACGGTGGCGAGCCTCACCGGCTATGTGGTCAGTCAGAACCTGGACGTCTTCCTCTACCACGCCATTTGGAAACGGACCGGAGACTCCGGGAAGAACCTGTGGGTCCGGAACAATTTCAGTACCCTGACGAGCCAGCTCATCGACACGGTCATTTTCACGACCCTGGCCTTCTGGGGCGTCTACCCGACAAAAGTCTTCATGAGCATTCTGGTAACCACCTACCTGTTCAAGGCCATCGTAGCTGTCCTTGACACACCGTTTATGTACATCGCGAGAAAGATCGAGCCCAGGGAAGAAGCCCCTGTAGAAAGGAAGGCAGAAGCATGAGAGAAAAGGAAAACCTCACCAAACTCGGCAGCAAGACCACGGAATACAGCACCGACTACGACCCGGGTGTCCTGGAGGCCTTCGACAACAAACACCCCGGGAACGACTACTTCGTGAAGTTCAACTGCCCGGAGTTTACATCCCTCTGCCCCATCACGGGACAGCCGGACTTCGCCACTATTTACCTCTCCTATGTGCCGGATGAGAAGCTCGTCGAGAGCAAGTCCTTGAAGCTCTACCTCTTCTCCTTCCGAAACCACGGGGACTTCCACGAGGACGTGGTCAACACCATTATGAAGGACCTCATTAAACTCCTCGAGCCGAAGTACATAGAAGTCTGGGGCAAGTTTCTCCCCCGGGGCGGCCTCTCCATCGACCCCTATGCCAACTACGGCAAACCAGGCACCCCCTGGGAAGCCGTTGCCTGGGACCGCCTCACCCACCACGACATGACCCCGGAAACAGTGGATAACCGATAATAAAGGGGCCGTGTCAAAATGGTGATCCAACCATTTTGGTACGGTCACCTTTCATTTTTGCTGTTTTTGGCGGAAAACTGTCTGTTGTTCTTGCTTGTAGAGCGCACTTTCCCAGAGGAGCCTTGCTCCTCTGGAATTTTTT